>NZ_JAPKIA010000002.1:0-328209 GCF_036759865.1 Kluyvera genomosp. 2 | reverse complement strand
CGCTCCGGATGAATATGATGATCTCATATCAGGAACTTGTTCGCACCTTCCTTAGGAAAGTCAAAGGCGCATTCATTCGTGCGAGCTTAGGGAGATTTCCTGAAATCACGATTGAGCAAGCTAGAGCTAAGGCTTTGGATAAGCTTGGTGACATTGGTATGACAGGGCGAAACCCAAATGTTGTATCTCGTGAGGAAAGTCTTTCTAATGTAACTCTGCGTGACGCTCTTGAGTTGTACATCAAGACTCGTGGGCATCGACTCAAATCGGCAACTGCGAATCAGTATCGAGGACTATTACAGAACTTTTCTGGTGATTGGTTAGATAGGCCTATGGCAAATATCTCACGTGACGATGTATTTAACCGTCATAAAAATATTACAGATGGTACTGTTTGGTTTGGGGAACGCTTATCTAAACTCAGAACAGGAGTAGGTAAGGGTAGCCGCTCTCAAGCTGATCTTTGGGGCCGTGCATTAAGAGCTGTTTATAATTTTGCAAATGATAACTATAGAGATCAACTTGGTAGCAAATTACTCCCTGAGCCACCAACGGTAGTTTTAAGTAGCAAGCGGCAATGGCATGGCTTGGTCAGAAAGAATACACGTATTCGTAATAAAGATTTAGGTCGTTGGTTGAAGTCCGTTGAATTTGTTCGAAAGCATGCTATGAACATAAGGGATGATCACGCATTATCTATCTGTGATGCTATCGATATGGCACTATTTACTGGTTTACGAAGAGGTGAAGTATTCGGACTTGAATGGGAAAGAGTTAATTTAGCAGGTGGTTATTTTTGGATTGATAAAACTAAAAATGGGGAACCGTTAGAATTACCCATTACTAAAACATTACAGGCTATTTTTGAAAGACGTCTAGCTTTTAAAAACAAAAACTCAAAATTTGTTTTCCCTGCATTGAGAGGTGGAGTGATCACCGATCCCCGTAAAGTTATAGATAAAATTGTTATGGCTACAGCATCAGGTGAATTTGAAGGTGAGCCACCTATTAATTTCACTTGCCATGATGCTCGGCGTACATTTGCAACAATAGCAGAGTTGAGTGGTGTAGGAACTTATATTTTGAAAAGGCTTATGAATCACAAATCAGGCAGGGTTTCAGATGTGACAGCTGGTTATATAAGTCTTCCTGTCGAAGAATTAGTTGAGCCAGCTGCAAGGATAGAATTGAAAATTATGCAAGAGGCTGGCATTCAAATTCCATTTATCAATACTAAGGAGTTGTTATCTAAATTATCTGATGAAGATAAATCTAAGCTTCTTGAAGAATTACTAAGGGAGAGAAAATGAACACTGATTTGGATGTTAAGCCATTTATAAACGAAACTATAAAGGCTTTGATGGGGTGTTCAGAACAGTCAGGAATATTATCACCTCAAACTGTTCAATGCTTTAATAATGCAGTAAATCAATCATTAATTAACCATTACGATACAAATTTTGTATTCGAAACGTTGCTTGCTATTATTGAAAGTGCATCTAAAAGAGATATAAAGTTCAATTTTGACAGGGTCTTGAAAAATACAAAAGGAAGAGATTTCTCTGGTAATATTTTAGGCTTTGATTTTGTGTTAAATAATATAAAATTCGCAGCTAAAGATTGTTCATTATCTTTTAATGAGCATGAGTTGAGCGCGTTATCTATGTTTGTTTTTTCAAAGGAGCAGGGTTATACCTCGCAAGCGGAAGATATTCTAATTATTTTGAAAGATGGAATATTAAGAAAGGTTTATCTTGATTACTATAAGTCACAGTTTAGAAGAGTCGTATCTTCTTATTTGAATAGTAATAATGACGTTTTCCAAGGCACAGAAAAATCAGTTTCTACAAAAAGAGGACCAAGGAACCAAAATTATAAAGATGTGTACAGAATAGTTTGCTTGACGATTGGAGAATACCCTGATGTATCACATTACTCGCTAAGTAATAAGTTGGCTGTACATTTTGCAAATCATGAGCATTCACCTTCCAAGCAAACATTGATGAGATGGGTGCAAAATATCCGTAGTGAGTTATGTCAGATTCCTCAAGAGCCATATACAAGACGCTTCAAGTTAATAACATCTTAAGGTATTGATTTATAAATGATCATTAGCCAATGAGTATACCTATTTTCTTATAATGATCATACTATTTGGCTAATGATTCTTTTACTGAGCTAACTTTCGATTTATCGTTCTAATCATCAAAACCAGCATGACAAGAGGTGATAACGATGCACTTGAAAGAACGACTCACAAGAAAGGAAGCTGCTGAATATATTGGTGTTACACCAGCCACCATGGCGAATTGGGCTAGTACAGGTAAAGTCTGTATACCATTCTATAAAGCGGGTTTGAAAAAGGTAATATATTTACGTACAGATTTAGATGAATTTATAAGCTCAACAAAAAGAATGCATGCTTAATATGGGCATTGTAATGCCCATGCACGGATTTTATTTTTTTTGGGTAATGGCAGATTGGCGTTTCTTTATTTCTGCCTCTAGGGCTGCAACGACAAATTGGCCTGTGCTTTCATCCTTATTTTTAAGTTTTTCTACAGCATCAGCTATTTCATGAGGCACACGCACATCGAATCTTTTTGATTTTGCATTGATAGATTTAGTCGCCATTAATTTGTCCTTTAAGGTAGGTGTCGGACAATGATAGCCAAAAAAAGAACAGTTGCAACACTTGACGTGTCGGACACCTTGAAATACATTGTGTCCGACACCTAGTTGCAATGCCTCTAGGTTGCGTGGAATCACCCTAGAGGCATTTAACCAACCGTTATAAGAGGTAACGAAGATGGCTAAACAGAAGTGTACCTGGTTATTTGCTGCGATCAACCGCAGTCAACGCAATGCCCGTCCTGTGATGTTAAGGATCACCGCAGATAACGAGCGGTCAGCGCGGCGCAGACTTGCCCCGGACTATGTGCTGAGCTTTGCCGGTCGCATTCCCTGCGGAGGTGAACATGCGTAATTATCCGCAACCCGGCGAACGCTGGCAGCATGAACGTGGCTGGACCGTCACAATCATCCGATTAATTGAAGCGTCTCCCTCCGTGGCGCTGGTTAATCCTGAATTCAGCTGCGAAGTATTGATACGTCATGACAGCGACAACCAGCTTTCTTCCTGTCCTCTGGCATGGTTTAAACAGCGGTATACGCGCCTGTTTGATGCGCCGCTCTTTAAACCTTCACCAGCTCCGGCAGGCGGTAGTGGCTCCGGCCCGCTGATACTGCATCCGTCTGTGGTATTTACCCGCTGGCGGGAGCGCAGCATACGGCGTTCTGCTGAACCTGACGACAGTCACTATTCAAAATTTCTCTGACAAAACACCGCTGAAAACGGAGTAATCCACGATGAATATTTCAAACGGGCACAACGGTGCTCAGGGCCACACTTTGCCTGAAAAACACAATACCGGTGCTTTTGCCTATGGATTGTCAGAGGACGGTTTCGGAAAGCTGACCCGCGCAAGAAATGCCTGCGACCTGCTCCAGCTTCTCTTTTCTGAATACCCGTCTCAGGTCGGAGCGCTCGATACAGGCTGTGCGCCGGGCGTCGCCGCGCTGATGGAGTACCTGCGGGCAGATTTGACGGATATTGCGCACAGCTGCGCACTGATTGAAGGAGGTGCCAAATGAACCAGCCGCAGGTTTCCATTTTCCCGGCAGAAATGACTACCGCGTTGTACCGGCGGGCTATTGCGTCGGCATGGCGGCAGAAAACGCTGAACGAAACCGGCAGCGATCAGTATGGTCCGCACTGCCTGACGGTTGAGCGTATTGAAATGGCCATTGCGCTGCATATCGAGTGCGCACTGATTAACGAGTACGGCGAAGCACAGGGAGCCGCAGCCGCGCTGGCACTGCTGACTGACATGCTGGAGCCGTCACTGCTGACCGCGCCGCCGGTGCTGACCGTACGCGGCTGTGAAGTGATGGCGGAGCTGTACCGCACGCTTCCGGCTGCCTTTGATGACTTCTGCAGCACGGGTGCGGCGCTGTATCAGGGGGAAGTATGACAACACAGAAAGTTTCACAGGTTGCAGAGGCTGCACAGGGGAAATGGCCCGTTATTCTGCAGATGCTGCGTATTGATGTTCCCGAAAACGGCAGGCACGGTCCCTGCCCGAAATGTGGGGGCAAGGATCGTTTTCGCCTCGATGACCTTGACGGGCGCGGGACGTGGATTTGCAGCCAGTGCGGCAATGGTGACGGTCTGGATCTGGTTAAGCTCATGACCGGTTACGGCGTCAGAAAGGCCGCGCAGGAGGTGGCGCAGGTGCTTAATGTGCCGGATGTGCAGGAACTGTCTGTTAAGCCTGCCAGGCAAAAAGCCTCTAAACGTGACATGAGCCTTACCGTGGCGGCGCTGATGAAAGAGAGCCACACGGGAGAAAGCCCCTATCTGACCGGAAAAGGGTTTGCCGGATACCCGGCCTCCCTGACCGGGAGCGTGCAGCATATCAGCGGTAAGGATTTTCCTGCCGGTTCCCTGCTGTTACCGCTCACCACCAACGCCGGAGCCGTGACCGGTGCGCAGCTTATCGCCCCGACGGGTGAAAAAAGCATACTGCCCGGCAGCACGATGAAAGGCGCGTTTGTGGCGCTCAGCCCGTTACCGTCTGAACCGCCAGTACAGGTGGTGATTACCGAAGGTTACGCCACGGCGCTGACGGTAAGTCAGCTCACTGCCGGGTACGTAGTTGCTGCCATATCTGCGGGCAACCTGCCCAACGTCGCACAGGCGCTGCGGGCACGCTGGCCTGAGGTAAAAATTATCATCGCCGGTGATAACGATTTTCAGGACGGGGGCGAGAATCCCGGCAGATCCTTTGCTGAACGTGCGGCAAAAGCCGTTGGCGGCTGGATGACGCTGCCACCGGGAGAGATTAAGGCCGACTGGAATGACTTCCATCGTGAGCACGGTATAACCCGTGCCCGTGAAGCCTTTCGTAACGGTCTGGTGCTGTGCGGGGAGGGCCGCACGCAGCTGCCGCACGGGTTCCGTCTTACCCAGGAATATCTCTGGTATGAAAAACAGGTACAGCGCAACGGTGAGACGGAGATCCAGAACGTCAAAATATGCAACCCGCTGCGCGTGACGGCAATCACCTGCGATGCCGATGGCGGTAACTTCGGACGACTGCTGGAGTGGGAAGATACGTGGGGTGAGCGCCGCCGCTGGGCGATGCCGATGGAAATGCTGAGCGGCAGCGGTGAGGAGCTGCGCCGGGTACTGCTGGTTAACGGGCTGTCCTATATCAGCACCACCGGTGAGGCCCGCGCCCGCCTGATGGAATATATCTCGCTGTGTAAACCGGAACGCCGCGTGACCTGCGTCAGCCGCACCGGCTGGCATGGTCAGGTTTACGTCCTGCAGGATGAGGTCAGCGGTGAAGGTGCGGAAAGTGTCATTCTCCAGACCACTTCCGTGCAGGGGCGCGATTTCCGCGTGTCGGGCACAACAGAGGAATGGCGGGAGCACGTATCCCGCTACTGCACCGGCAACTCCCGCGTGGCGTTTGCCGTCAGTCTGGCTTTTGCTGCACCACTGTTACGGCTGGTTGGTATGGACGGCGGCGGCTACCACCTTAAGGGGGAATCGACGGACGGTAAGACCACCACCATGAAAGCGGCAACCTCTGTCTGCGGCGGGCCTGACTACTGGCAGACGTGGCGGGCAACCGGCAACGCGTTGGAGGGATGCGCCAGCCGCCGCAACGATGCCGCCATGATGCTCGATGAGATCCGGGAGGTGGACGGACGCGAGGCAGGCAATATCGCCTACATGCTGGCAAATGGTCAGGGCAAGGGCCGTGCCGGTACGGACGGTGAGCTGCGCACCCGTAAGCAGTGGCGGCTGCTGTTCTTTTCAACCGGCGAGCTGTCACTGACTGAACATGCGGCAAAAGCCGGAGAGCGTACCTTTGCCGGGATGGAAGTCAGGATGATCCAGATCCCCAGCGATTCCGGGAAGTTTGGCGTATTTGAGGAGCTGCACGGCTTCGACAGCGGCAAAGCTCTGGCGGAACATCTGGAGTGGGCCACGTCCAGCTACTACGGTTCGCCGTTCAGGGAGTGGCTGAAAGCCCTGACCGCTGACCTTAACGGACTGACGGCACAGGCAAAGTCACTGATGAAGGAATATACCGCCGCCCTGACCCCGAAAGATGCGGGCAATCAGGTGGGCCGGGCTGTGAACCGCTTTGCACTGGTGGCGATGGCGGGCGAACTGGCAACCCGGCTGGGTATCACCGGCTGGCCTGAGGGTGAAGCGCTGCGGGCAACCCGCGTCTGCCTGAACGCATGGCTGAAAGATCGCGGGCACACCGCCAATCAGGAAGATATTGCCGCACTGGAGCAGGTACGCAGTTTCTTTACCGCGAATCAGTACAGCCGCTTTGCTGACTGGCACGACGAGCGTAACCGCCCCGGCAATATGGTGGGCTGGCGCAGGGTGGAGAAAGGCAGTACCGCGCAGGGCACGGAAGCCGTCACCACGTTCTACGTCATGCCATCCGGCTGGAAAGAAATCTGCCGGGGATTTGACCCGCGCAAGGTGGCACGTCTGTGCGCGGATCGTGGATATCTGCTGCCCTCCACCGATGGCAAGCTGCAGACAAACATTCGCCCGCCAGAGATGAATCCCCGCAGGCTCTATGTCTTCAACAGCGAGGTTCCGGGTTAAGGCTTTGCGTGAGTTTTATTTATTAAGGGTAACAAGTGTAACAGGTGGAACAACCGTGTTTTACAAGGGCTGAAACTGTTCCACCTTCTGAAATAGTGAGGTGGAACAGGTGGAACGCCAGCCCGATCCGCTGTTCCACCTTGTTACCCGTGATGTTCCACCTGTGCTGTACCTATAAATACTTTACAAAACAAGGCTGTTCCACCTGTTCCACCTGTTCCACCGCACCGGGGACATAAAGCAGGCTGAAGCAGAGGCATTTTTATCTGGCTGGCTTTCATAGCCACGTCTGAATAACCGCAAACGCCCGTTGTGCCAGCTACCACACACTGAGCACCGATAGTGCGCTTGTGTCAGCCACGACACAATTGACGTAACGAACCAACCCGACAGGAGAAGTCATGAACAACACTGCAGAGAATAACAACCTTTCCACTTTTCCGGCTGTCACGCAGCGGGCGCTGGAAACCCTGAACACAGCCAGAAGCGCATGGCTTGAAGCACGTCGTCGGCAGAAAGCGTCAGCGGATAATATTGCAACTATCCGCCAGCGCCGGGCTGAAATGGAAGCCACGACGAACGCACTGAATGAGGAGTGGCGCACGCTGTTTCGTGAAAGTCAGGGCGTTGTCTCAAAGGAAATGAAAAAGCTGCGCACGGAAATTGCGCTGGGACGCGAAACGCTTGAGGATTTTGACGAACTGCTGGCGGCTCAGGAATGCGAAAATGCACTTTTGCCGCAGGAGGCTGCGGAATTAGCCGGAAAGTATATCCACGCGCACGACACCCTTGTGAGTATTCGCGCAAAACAAATCTGGGAAGATTTTATGCAGGCGCATGGTAAGGCGCTAATCCAGACACTGAGCCTGCTCAAATCCACAATGGGCCGGGAAGCCAGCGCAGTTGTCGGTGTGGTGCATTCAGTTAATGATCCGGACACACTGCTGAAAGACTTTATTCACAAACATATTATCAAACCGGCTCTTACTAACGCTGCGATGCCGGAACAGGACCCTGTGTTTAAACTGGCGGGCGTTGCGCCGGATTATGCGGCCCGTCTGGATTTCAGTAATCAACTCTCTCCGGCAGCCATTCATAAAATGAAGGTTCGTCAGGAACGGGCTGGGAAGGAGAAATCAGTATGACGACCCGAGCCACTCCCGCCCAGGCGCTTACCATTTTTCGAAATGCCCGTATTCTGTGGGCCGGACATAGTGAGAGCCGAAAAGCCGTTGAACAACAGATAGAATCTCTCCTCACTGCCACGGAAAAACCAGCAGATTATGCCCGACAGCTCCAATTACAGCGGGAACGTCTGGATGTGCTGAAATGGCAAATTAACTGTGCTGCGCGTGAGTGTATTTACTCGCAGCATTTACTGATGGAAGCCTGCACAGAAGACGCTCTCAGCAATTTTATGCAGGCGAACGGAGCGGCCCTTGCATCTGCGCTGGCTCCGTTTCTTAAGGGGCGCGGAGGGCTGGAAGTTGCGTCCCGTATGTTACGCAGTGCCCTGGCTCACCAGCTGGCAATCACCCCGCCTGAAATTGCCGGGGATTATCGTGAGATTCTGGATGAATCTGGTGTGATGCCAGACCCCCTGATGAGCCGTGATTGTCAGCGTTCTTATACCCCGGCACAACATCTTCGCTTTCAGCAACGCCTGAATGACATTAACGATATACAGGAGTGATATTAATGGCACTTAAATGTCCCGAATGCGGCACGGTGGCACATGCCAGAACCGCCGCCTATGAAGCGCCGTCGGTTAAACGCTCATGGTATCAGTGTCAGAATCTGGAATGTTCCTGCACGTTTACGGCACTGGAGAGTGTGGATACGATAATTATGAAGCCCCGGCGCAATGAACAGGAATCAGACAAGGCACAAATGCCGGAAAAACAACAGCAAACGCTCAATCGCTATGGCTCCGCGTCAAAGCTGTCAAGCCGTCAGCAAATCCCGGTCTGATTAACAAAAAACGCCCACATAATCCCGGTCCAGTACCGGGATTTTTTACGCCTTTTCCCTGGCTGGCCTGAGGGCGCATGAGTGCATGTCTATGGCGCATGAAAACGCATGAGTCTCATGCACCATTTTTGACGTAAAAGCCCTTGTGTGGCGGCTTCTGAGGCGATTTACGGGGTGCATGAAAACCAGTCTGTTAAGCGAAGCGGGCAGGCGGGCGGGGCTGCGCGCGCTGAGGGGGGAAAGTACGTTCTCCGGCTGGCTGTCCGCCGCTGCAGTTGTATGGTCAGCGGAACAATACCCCAACCCCGAATGGTTGTGCTGAACACGATACACTGCCAGCACATTGACAGCCATTGAGGATCGTATTATGAGCGAAACTGTTACCGCTAAAAATGAAACCACTGTTGTTCTGGATACGCCAGTTAAACGTGGTGACACAGCCATTACTGAAATCGTGTTGCGTAAACCACAGTCCGGGGCGCTGAGAGGCCTCCGCCTGCACGCGATTATGGAGATGGACGTTACCGCAATGATGACGGTGATCCCGCGTATCTCGACTCCGGCGCTGACCCAGCAGGAGATGGCGGAGCTGGACCCTGCCGATCTTTCAGCGCTGGCGCTGGAGGTTGTGGCTTTTTTGCTGCCGAAATCGGTGTTGTCGGGTTCCCTGCCAGCCTGATGGTTGATGATTTGGTGGCAGATATTGCCACCATCTTTCACTGGTCGCCGTCCATCACTGACGTCATGCCGCTGACTGAGGTTCTGGAATGGCGGCATAAAGCGATCGTGAGAAGCGGAGTCAGCGATGAGTAATAATAACCTGCGTCTGCAGGTCGTGCTGGGGGCGGTGGATAAAATGACCCGCCCCTTCAAAAATGCCCAGGCTGGCTCTAAAGAGCTGGCATCTGCAATTCGACAAACCCGTGAGCAGATTAAAAATCTGACTGACGCCGGTGCCCGTCTGCAGTCCTTTGATAATCTCACCCAAAGTCTCAGCCGGACCAGCGCAGAACTGGACCAGACGAGGCTGCGGGCGCAGATGTTAACGCGCGAAATGTCGTCACTGGAGTCACCAACCAAAAAGCAAACACAGGCGCTTGAAGCGCAGTGGCGTGCTGTATCGACTCTGGAGCAAAAGCAGCAGCAGGAAACCCGGCAGATGGCGGCAGCCAGAGCTGAACTCTACCGGCTGGGGCTGTCTGCAGGCGGCGGAGCGCGGGAAACCTCGCGTATCACCCGCGAAACTGAGCGATACAACCGGCAACTGGCAGAGCAGGAGCGCCGACTGCGGGAAGCAGGAGAACGCCAGCAAAAGCTGAATGCGATCCGGGCAAGAGCAGATAAAACCTATGATCTGAGAAATAAACTTGCCGGAAATGGAGCCGGTGCTGTGGCTGCGGGCATGGCGACAGGTATGACGTTGCTTGCGCCGGTGAAAGCCTATTCTGAATCTGAAAATGCCGCTAATCAGCTCGCCGGTTCAATGATGGGGCCGGGCGGAAAGGTCGCACCTGAATTTGAGAAAATTAACCAGCTGGCGGTAGCGCTTGGAGACAGGCTGCCGGGAACCACTGCAGATTTCCAGAACATGATGACAATGCTGCGTCGTCAGGGTATGTCAGCACAGGTCATTCTTGGCGGGCTGGGGGAATCGGCGGCGTATCTGGGGGTGCAGTTGCAGATGGCTCCCACTGCTGCGGCTGAGTTTGCCGCAAAACTGCAGGATGCAACACAGACCTCAGAAAAAGACATGATGGGCCTGATGGATTTGATCCAGAAGGGTTTTTATGCCGGTGTTGACTCCGGGAATATGCTGCAGGGATTTTCTAATATCAGCAGCGCCATGAGCATTATTAATCAAAAGGGTATTGAGGCAGCAAAAACTTTTGCTCCGTTGCTGGTGATGGCTGATCAGAGCGGGATGGCTGGTGAGTCCGCAGGTAATGCTTACCGAAAAATTTTCCAGGCAGCGCTGGATTCAAAAAATATTCAGTCAGTAAACGACGATCTGAAAGGCACCGGCATCAACTTCAATTTTTCCAATGGGAAAGGTGGATTCGGCGGGCTGGAAAATATGTACGCCCAGCTGGAAAAGCTTAGTAAGCTCAACGATGAAACCCGGATGGCAACGATTAAGGAGCTGTTCGGTAATGATGCGGAAGTCATGAAAGTCCTTAACACCATGATTGAAAAAGGTATTAATGGCTATCGTGAAACTGCCGCCAAACTTGAAAATCAGGCTTCACTGCGGGAACGCGTCGATGCGTCCCTGAATACCCTGGGCAATAAATGGGAAGCCGCTACCGGCTCCTTCACCAATGCTATGGCAAGCATTGGTGAAACAGTTGCCCCGGCATTAAAGAAACTGGCTGACTGGCTGGGGGCGCTGGCGTCACGTCTGGATGGTTTTGTTAAGCGACACCCGCAACTGACTTCTGCGCTGTTTAAACTGGCGGCAGGATTTGCGGTTGTTGCCACTGGTGCAGGGGTTGTCTCGCTTGCGCTGGCTTCTGTGCTGGGGCCGATGGCAGTTGTGCGAATGAGTGCAGGCGTGCTGGGGCTAAAATTTTCATCTGCATTTGGCCTTATTGGTAATGCAGTCAGAGCAGTGGGCAGCTCCGTGTTATGGCTGGGCCGTTTGATGTTTGCAAACCCTATACTGGCGGTCATTGGGCTGATCGCCGCTGGTGCTGTTTATATCTGGCGGAACTGGGATACGCTGGGACCAAAGTTTAAAGCCATGTGGGATGCCGTATGTAATGCCACAGGTGCGGCATGGGACTGGATCAAAGAAAAGGCCAGCACTGCGTGGGAAGGAATTAAATCGCTGTTCTTTAATTATACCCTGCCGGGATTAATCGCTAAAAATTGGGATGCAATAAAATCTGGCGTTACTGAGGCATGGGCCGGTATCAGGCAATCAATCAGCGATAAATGGAATTCGATCCTGGCTGATGTTGCCGCGCTTCCTGCGAAATTTCAGGACATGGGCAGCGCCATTATTGACAGTATTCTCAATGGAATTAATGCCAGATGGGAGGCACTCAAAAACAAACTTTCCTCCGTCACCGATTATCTGCCCGACTGGATGACGGGAAACAATAAAATAACGGGTAAAGCGCAATTACAGGTGTCTGGCAGTGCGCCTGCTTCGGTTCCGTTCGCCGGGATGTATGACAATGGAGGCGTTATTCCTCGCGGTCAGTTTGGCATTGTGGGAGAGAACGGACCTGAGATTGTGAACGGTCCGGCAAAAGTAACCAGCCGGAGACGCACTGCTGAGCTGGCACAGCTCGCCGCGTCGATAAATCCGGCTAATATCCTGAAAAATAATACTGGTTTTTCGGGTAGTGGGTTGCCTGCGCGTCATATGCTTCTGGCTACAGTCGTCGCTGGCGTTATGGGTGTCGCATCTGTGCCTGCAGAAGCAAAGCCAATGCATCCGTACAGTCTGCCAAAATCGGAGTATAAAAAGCCGCCATCGCCTCCGGTTGTTGCACCTGTCCAGAGTTCTTCTATAGGGAAAGTCGAGATTCATATTCATCAATTACCAGGCCAAAGCTCTGCAGACCTTGCTGATGAAGTGATGAAACGCATTGAAGCGAAACAGCGGCAACTGGCATCCCGCGCCCGAAGCAACTACAGCGATCAGGGAGGATACGATTTATAACAGAATGCGTGTATACACGGGCAAGCCAGCATGAACGCTGGCTTTGTTCGTGTTTTTATCACATTTGGTATACCTAAAATACATTCAGGGTTATACCCCCTCAAGTCAGGATTGACGCTGGTTTGCGAGCAGCATTGTATAATGCGTGGGGTGTGATAACTTTTTTGATCATTTTTCAGTCGACAGATGTTAATCAAAGAATTCGTGACTTTTTATTTAGAGATTATCTTTACATTTTTAAAGATGAGAGTGAATTCATGCAGGTTTTTTGCTGTTTAAATAATCAGTGATAATCGAAAAAAGTAGCCTATAAGTAGCCTTAATAAAACAAAAAGGACTTGTGATTTCTCGCAAGTCCTTGTTTTATCTGGTGGCCCCTGTTGGGTTTGAACCAACGACCAAGCGATTATGAGTCGCCTGCTCTAACCACTGAGCTAAGGGGCCAGGTAGCCGACGATTATAATGTAACAGCGGCCACCAATCCAGCGTTAAGCGCGCACATGCTGTTTTTATAAACAATGCATTTTCAATTCGTTATACTCGTCTCACGATGTATTAGTCGAGGATATTATGGTTAAGGACATTATTGATTCGGGGCTGCGGGTGCTGTTCTGCGGTATTAACCCGGGGCTGTCGTCTTCCTCACTGGGCTACCCCTTTGCGCACCCGGCAAACCGTTTCTGGAAGGTGCTACATCTGGCGGGGTTTACCGAACGCCAGCTAAAGCCGGAAGAGGCGGAGCAGATGCTGGAATTTCGCTGTGGCGTGACCAAGCTGGTTGAACGCCCGACGGTGCAGGCGAGTGAGGTCAGCGTGCAGGAGTTACGCAGCGGCGGGCTGGCGCTGATTGAGAAAGTTGAGCACTACAAACCTGCTGCATTAGCCGTTCTGGGTAAGCAGGCCTTTGAACGCGGCTTAGGGCAGCGCGGGGCGACGTGGGGCAAGCAGACGTACATGATTGGCGATACCGAAGTGTGGGTATTACCAAATCCGAGTGGATTGAGCCGGATTACGCTGGATAAATTGGTAGAGGCGTATCAGGAACTGGACGTGGCGTTGAAGGTGCGAGGCTTGTAGGCTGGATAAGCGAAGCGCCATCCGGCAGAGCCTGTGCAGATTGCCGGATGGCGGCGTACAGGCCAGAGTCGCCCGGCCAGGCGCAGCGCCGCCGGGGAATGTTCCGCGCTTAACAGGCAAAAAAAAGCTCCCAAAAGGGAGCTTTTTTGCATTTTACCCGGGCGATTAATCGTCCAGGAAGCTACGCAGCACTTCAGAGCGGCTCGGGTGGCGCAGCTTACGCAGCGCTTTCGCTTCGATCTGACGGATACGTTCGCGGGTCACGTCGAACTGTTTACCCACTTCTTCCAGCGTGTGGTCGGTGTTCATATCGATACCGAAACGCATACGCAGGACTTTCGCTTCACGGGCGGTCAGGCCGGCCAGAACGTCGTGCGTGGCGGCACGCAGGCTCTCGGTGGTCGCAGAGTCCAGCGGCAGCTCGAGGGTGGTATCCTCGATGAAATCACCCAGATGCGAATCTTCATCGTCGCCGATCGGCGTTTCCATGGAGATAGGCTCTTTAGCGATCTTCAGCACTTTACGGATCTTATCTTCCGGCATCAGCATGCGTTCAGCCAGCTCTTCCGGCGTCGGCTCGCGGCCCATCTCTTGCAGCATCTGGCGGGAGATACGGTTGAGCTTGTTGATGGTCTCAATCATATGTACCGGGATACGGATGGTACGCGCCTGATCCGCGATAGAACGGGTGATCGCCTGACGGATCCACCAGGTTGCATAGGTGGAGAACTTGTAACCACGACGGTATTCAAACTTATCAACCGCTTTCATCAGACCGATGTTACCTTCCTGAATCAGATCCAGGAACTGCAGGCCACGGTTGGTGTATTTTTTGGCGATAGAGATAACCAGACGTAAGTTCGCTTCAACCATCTCTTTTTTCGCACGGCGGGCTTTCGCTTCACCGATGGACATACGACGGTTGATATCTTTAACCTGCTCGATGGTCAGGCCGGTTTCTTCTTCAATCTGCTGCAGTTTCTGCAGGCTGCGCATAACGTCTTCTTTTACGTCGTGCAGCTTTTCAGACCACGGTTTGTTCATTGCGATAGCCGCGTTGAACCAGGTTTCGCTGGTTTCGTTGCCGGTGAACAGCGTGATGAAGTTTTTCTTCGGCATTTTGCACTGTTCAACGCACATCTTCATGATGATACGTTCCTGGGTACGCACGCGGTCCATCATGGTACGCATGCTGTTGACCAGGTAGTCGAACTGTTTCGGTACCAGACGGAACTGCTTGAACACTTCGGACAGCTTCAGGATCTCTTCCTGAGCGGCAGCGTGGCTGCGGCCTTTGGCTTTGATCGTGTCGCGCGTCACTTCGTACTGAGTACGCAGCTCGGCGAATTTCTCACGCGCCAGCTCGGGGTCGATGCTGTTGTCGTCGTCGCTGTTGTCGTCGCTGTCTTCGTCTTCGTCTTCATCGTCGTCGTCCATCTCTTCCTGAGACAGCTCGGAGCCAACGTGCGTAGCGGTCGGTGCCATATCTTCTTCGGCATTCGGATCGACGAAACCGGTGATCAGGTCGGACAGACGGGCTTCTTCCGCTTCAACGCGATCGTACTGTTCCAGCAGATAGGTGATCGCTTCCGGGTATTCGGCAACGGAGCACTGTACCTGGTTGATCCCGTCTTCAATACGTTTGGCGATGTCGATTTCGCCTTCGCGGGTCAGCAGCTCTACGGTACCCATTTCGCGCATGTACATGCGCACCGGGTCGGTCGTACGCCCGATTTCAGATTCCACGCTGGACAGAACCTGTGCAGCCGCTTCTTCAGCGTCTTCATCAGTGTTGTTGGAGGTTTCAGCCAGCAACAGATCATCGGCATCCGGTGCTTCTTCCATCACCTGAATACCCATGTCGTTGATCATTTGGATGATGTCTTCGATCTGATCTGAATCGACGATATCTTCCGGCAGATGGTCATTGACCTCGGCATAGGTCAGATAGCCTTGCTCCTTACCACGTTGGACAAGAAGCTTGAGCTGTGACTGCGGGTTTTGCTCCATAAGACGGTATCCACACTTAATTCATTTGATTGGTGTCGGTCGGCGAACGAACCGCCGACATTTAAAGCGAGGGCGTACTTATATTCGTGCCGCTGCGCCTCGGGCGGCTGTCGGGGGCTTCCCGATAGGTATTCGGCAGTTAAGCCGTTAAATTCATTTTTTTTCCAGGGCCTGTCTGATTTCCCAGAATTCCCTGCGCTCTTCACTGCTCAAACCGTGCGTGCGATCGCGAGCTATCAACTCTTCCTGTCGCTGTTCAAGCATTGAATCAAAAATTCGGTTTAGCGTGTCGGTGAACATTTTTTCAACGTTCTCATCCTTTATATCGTTCCAGGTTGAGAGTTTTTCAAGTGTTGCGTATTCACTTGCTCCGCGATAGTTCTCCAACAGCTGGCCGGTCGTCAGGCCCGGTTGCGCAACACACAGGTTCACCAGCTCGGTGAACAGGTTGAGCCCCGGCAGCTTTGCCTGCGCGAGCCCATGCATAGGAGGGACGAGCGGTGCAAGATTCGGGTTTTGCACCAGTAGCCCTATAAGTATACGCATAGGCGTCTGTTTTATCTGCTGAGGCGGGCGTACCACGCCACTTTCTGCCTGTTTTGGCATTAAACGATCAAGCGCCGCATCGTCGAAGATGCCGAGCTTCAGGCCCAGCGTCTGGCGCAGCTGAATACGGTGCGCGTCGCCCGGGACCTGGCTTATCAACGGCAGCGCCAGCGCGGCGAGCTGGGTACTGCCGTCCGGCGTACTCAGGTCAACCTGTGGTAAGAGGTTGTTAAATAAGAAGACGGAGAGCGGCTGTGCGTGCTCCATCCGTGCTTCAAAAGCCTCTTTACCTTCTTTGCGTACCAGCGTATCCGGGTCTTCACCTTCGGGTAGAAACATAAAGCGTAGCTGACGACCGTCGGTCATGTACGGCATGGCGGTTTCCAGCGCGCGCCAGGCGGCGTCGCGGCCGGCACGGTCGCCGTCGTAGCAGCAAATCACGTTGTTTGTCGCACGGAATAACATATGGATGTGGTCAGCAGTGGTCGACGTACCCAGCGAGGCCACGGCGTAGTTAATACCGTATTGCGCCAGCGCGACGACATCCATATATCCTTCGACAACCAGCAGCCGCGGTGGTTCAGCGTTATGCTGCTGGGCTTCATAAAGGCCATACAGCTGGCGACCCTTATGGAAAATATCGGTTTCCGGGGAGTTCAGGTATTTCGGCGTATCGTTACCGAGTACGCGGCCACCAAAACCTATTACCCGGCCTCGTTTGTCGCGAATCGGGAACATCACGCGATTGCGGAAACGGTCGTAGGTTCTTCCCTGGTCGTTATTGACCAGCATTCCGGCATCGAGCAACAGCTTTCTGTTGTCGACATTACCCCCGAAACGTTTTAAGGCGTTATCCCAGCCCGGCGGTGCAAAACCAATAGCAAACTGCTGGACAATCTCGGCACTCAGGCCGCGTTGCTCCAGATACTGGCGTGCTGGCTCGGCAATGGGTTGGGCGAAGGATTGCTGATAAAAATCATTTAACCCTTCCATTAGC
The DNA here is from genome assembly GCF_036759865.1 of Kluyvera genomosp. 2. Classification (NCBI taxonomy): domain Bacteria; kingdom Pseudomonadati; phylum Pseudomonadota; class Gammaproteobacteria; order Enterobacterales; family Enterobacteriaceae; genus Kluyvera; species Kluyvera genomosp. 2. Next base: position 311,235 of record NZ_JAPKIA010000002.1, on the reverse strand, counting down.
TGATAGAGATTCTGGCGCTGATGACGCTCTATCTGGCTAAGGCCTGTTCCGGCTTCATACGGCACTTCAAGATTGTGCATGGCCGCCAGTTCTTCAACGGTTTCAACGAACTCGAGCTTGTCGTAGTTCATTAAAAAGTCGATGGCATTGCCGTGCGCGCCGCAGCCAAAGCAGTGGTAAAACTGCTTATCACCGTTGACGGTGAAAGAGGGGGTTTTCTCGTTATGGAACGGACAGCACGCATGGTAATTTTTGCCCTGCTTTTTTAGCTTCACCCGTGCATCGATCAGATCGATGATGTCGGTGCGAGCCAGCAGATCATTAATAAATACGCGTGGGATTCGTCCAGCCATAGGCCCCGTTTATTTGAAGACTTATAAACGAAAACAAGCCGCGCATTCCTTTCGGAAGCACGGCCTTGCAACTACAACTCGGTCTGCAACCTGAGAGCCGATGCTCTCAACAGATTAGTACAGACGAGTACGGCGTGCGTTTTCGCGAGCCAGTTTCTTCGCGTGACGTTTCACTGCAGAAGCTTTAGCGCGCTTACGTTCGGTAGTCGGTTTTTCATAGAACTCACGACGACGAACTTCCGCCAGAACACCCGCTTTTTCACAGGAACGCTTGAAGCGACGCAGTGCTACGTCGAACGGCTCGTTTTCACGTACTTTAATTACCGGCATGTAACTCTCACCTTTAATAAATTCGGTTTGCCGCTGGCATCAACGCCAGCTTATTTCAAAATGGTGCGGAATTTTACTGCAATTGCTGCTGCTTTGTAAAGCACCGACGCGATTTTGAGAGGGACTTTTATAAGGACAGGGAGTATACACGAGCGGAACTCCAGGGGCGAACAAAGTTTTACATCAACCGGCATTGGCCCTACACTGCGCGGTATTGAAACGAGGTAAATTTAGCCATGCGTGTACTGGGTATTGAAACATCCTGCGATGAAACCGGCATCGCGATTTATGACGACGAAAAAGGTCTCTTAGCCAACCAGCTGTATAGTCAGGTGAAATTGCACGCTGACTACGGTGGCGTGGTGCCTGAGCTGGCCTCGCGCGACCACGTGCGTAAAACGGTTCCCCTGATTCAGGCGGCATTACAAGAAGCGAATCTGACGGCCAAAGATATCGATGCGGTGGCCTATACCGCCGGTCCGGGTCTGGTTGGCGCGCTGCTGGTTGGCGCAACGGTTGGCCGTTCGCTGGCGTTCGCCTGGAACGTGCCGGCAATTCCGGTACACCATATGGAAGGGCATCTGCTGGCGCCGATGCTGGAAGACAACCCGCCGGAATACCCGTTCGTTGCGCTGCTGGTCTCTGGCGGACACACGCAGCTGATTAGCGTGACCGGCATCGGTCAATACGCGCTGCTGGGCGAGTCGATTGACGATGCGGCAGGGGAAGCCTTTGACAAAACCGCCAAGCTGCTCGGCCTGGATTATCCCGGTGGCCCAATGCTGTCGAAGCTGGCCTCACAGGGAACAGAAGGGCGCTTTGTCTTCCCGCGCCCGATGACCGACCGTCCGGGGCTGGATTTTAGCTTCTCTGGTCTGAAAACCTTTGCGGCCAATACCATTCGTAATAACGGTAACGACGATCAAACGCGAGCCGATATTGCCCGTGCATTTGAAGATGCGGTGGTGGATACGCTGATGATCAAATGCCGACGTGCGCTGGATCAAACCGGCTTCAAGCGCCTGGTGATGGCTGGCGGCGTGAGCGCCAACCGCACGCTGCGCGCGAAGCTGGCGGAAATGATGCACAAACGCGGTGGCGAAGTGTTTTATGCGCGCCCTGAATTTTGTACCGACAACGGCGCGATGATTGCCTATGCCGGAATGGTGCGCTTGAAAACCGGCGTGAACGCGTCGCTGGGCGTGACCGTCCGTCCGCGCTGGCCGCTGGCTGAGCTGCCTGCGGCCTGAGTCATGGTCATCACGATGAAAAAAAGCCCTCTGTAACAGGAGGGCTTTTTTATGTCGGCTATTCGGCGTCTTTTGGCTTACGTTTTTTAAATCGCGCCCAGACTTTGGTTTCCTGGCGTCGCCATAAACGCTGAATGTTGTCATGGTGACGCAGTAAGATCAGGCAGGAAAGCATAGAGACAGGGAAAGTGTACTGGGGCTTAAACCACCAGACGTAGAACGGCGCAACCAGCGCGCTGACGATGGCGCCCAGCGATGAGTAGCCGCTTAATAAAATCGTCAGTAACCAGGTGCCGGCCATCACGCCGGTGAGATCCCAGCCGATAGGCGCAATGGCACCAAACGCGGTAGCGACGCCTTTTCCACCCTGAAAGTGGAAGAATACCGGCCAGATATGGCCCAGACAGGCGGCAATCGCCACCAGCCCAAGCCAGAAGGGGGATAAGCCCAGGGCATAGGCACCCCAGACGGGCAGCATCCCTTTCAGGATGTCGAAAACCAGGACGGCTACGGCAGCACCTTTACCGCCGACGCGCAGCACATTTGTGGCTCCGGGATTGCCGGAACCACTGGTGCGCGGGTCAGGTAACCCCGCAATGCGGCAGACCAAAATGGCGCTGGAAATTGAGCCGCAAAGGTAGGCAAGGAGGATCATTCCAGGCTCGATTGCACTCATAACGCTGTTCCATTGTGAAAATGTCGAAGTATTCTCTGCATCTGTGGATAATACGCATAATTCGCCGGAAGTGGTATCCGGTTTAGCCTAAAACCAAGCAGGTCGTGATGGATATTGTATTTATAGAGCAACTTTCGGTAATCACCACTATCGGTGTTTATGACTGGGAACAAACCATTGAACAGAAGCTGGTGTTCGATATCGAATTAGGCTGGGATAACCGTAAAGCCGCCGCCAGCGATAACGTGGAAGATTGCCTGAGCTATGCTGATATCAGCGAGGCGGTAGTGAAACACGTGGAAGGCAGCCGTTTTGCGCTGGTGGAGCGCGTGGCTGAGGAGGTCGCCGACCTGCTGATGGCGCGTTTCCGCTCACCGTGGGTGCGTATTAAGGTCAGCAAGCCGGGCGCGGTGGCGCGAGCGGCTAACGTTGGCGTTATCATCCAGCGTGGCCATAATCCTAATTAATCTTATTATTCGTCATATAACTTAAACCAAAGTGATTTATACCGGTCTTAGTGCCGGGTTTATTTTATTGGTTACTTTTTAAGGGTTTATTTAATGAGCGATATACACTCGCTGCTGGTAGCGGCCATTCTGGGTGTGGTCGAAGGATTGACGGAATTTCTGCCCGTTTCCAGCACCGGCCATATGATTATCGTTGGCCACCTGCTGGGCTTTGAAGGGGATACGGCAAAGACGTTTGAGGTGGTGATCCAGTTGGGGTCGATCCTCGCGGTGGTGGTCATGTTCTGGCGCCGCCTGTTTGGTCTGATTGGCATCCACTTCGGTCGCCCTCCGGTGCACGAGGGTAATGGTACAGGTCGCCTGTCGCTCATTCATATTCTGCTGGGGATGGTGCCGGCAGTGGTGCTGGGACTGGTGTTCCACGACGCTATTAAATCGCTGTTTAACCCCATTAACGTGATGTATGCGCTGGTGGTTGGCGGCCTGCTGTTGATTGCTGCCGAATGCCTGAAGCCGAAAAATCCGCGCGCGGTTGGCGTTGACGACATGACCTATCGCCAGGCGTTTATGATTGGCTGCTTCCAGTGTCTGGCGCTGTGGCCGGGCTTCTCTCGCTCCGGAGCGACCATTTCCGGCGGTATGCTGGTCGGCGTGAGCCGCTACGCGGCGTCCGAGTTCTCGTTCCTGCTGGCGGTGCCCATGATGATGGGCGCCACCGTGCTGGATCTCTACAAGAGCTGGCACTTCCTGACCGCAGGCGATATTCCGATGTTCGCCGTCGGTTTTGTGATGGCGTTCCTGGTGGCGCTGGTGGCCATCAAGACCTTCCTGCAGCTGATTAAACGTATTTCGTTTATTCCGTTCGCCATCTACCGCTTTATTGTGGCGGCCGCCGTGTACGTGGTCTTCTTCTGAAGACGCGCCCTCAGTCTTTCGGCTGGGGGCAACGCTTTTCCTTCCAGTTTGCGACCGCCTGAATGCGGCGTCGCGTCAGCTCCTCGCGGATTGCCGGGCCTTTAAATCCGGCCTCAATCACCTCTTTGTTCCCTACGCTTTTGGCAACGGCCCAGGCCTCGCGCAGCAGGCGCCCCTGCGGGTAATCACAGGCCTCAAAACGGGTGCGCCCGCGCACGTCCGCCTCGCTGGTCAGCGCGATTTGCTCTACGCGCTGCGGTTTACGCCAGGCGTCGATGGCATCAAACAGTTTCACCAGCGTTTTCGGTTGGAGGATGGGTAGGGTGTGAATTAAATCGTGGAACTCGGCAACCAGCTTCGCCAGCTCGCGCATGTCATTCGGCACTTTCAGACGCTGGCACAGCTGTTCGACCAGCTTGACGCCCGCCGGGCCGTGGCCGTGATGGCGAGGCCAGAATTCTTTAGGCGTCAGCCCTTTGCCTAAATCGTGGCACAGGGTGGCGAAACGGACGTCGATATCCGGGCTCAGCATGGCTGCCATAGAGACGGTCATCAGCGTGTGGACGCCGGTGTCAATTTCCGGGTGCCATTTCTCCGGTGCCGGGACGCCAAACAGCGCGTCAATTTCCGGGAACAGCACCTTTAACGCGCCGCAGTCGCGCAGCGTCTGGAAGAACACCTGCGGGTTGCGGGTGGAGAGTGCGCTCTCGGTCTCTTTCCAGACGCGCTCCGGCGTCAGGTGCGCCAGCTCGCCAGCGTCGGCCATCGCACGCATCAGCGCGAGGGTTTCGTCGGCAATACGGAAGCTCAGATGTGCATAGCGTGCGGCAAAACGCGCCACGCGCAGGACGCGCAGCGGGTCTTCAGAGAAGGCGGGTGAAACGTGGCGCAGAATGCGCTGCTGAAGATCGCGCTGGCCGCCGTACGGATCGATGATCGTGCCGTCGGCATCCTGAGCGAGCGCGTTAACGGTGAGGTCGCGGCGCAGCAGATCCTGTTCAAGCGTAACGTCCGGTGCAGCGTAGCAGGTAAAACCCGTATAGCCGGAGCCGGATTTACGCTCGGTGCGCGCCAGCGCATACTCTTCGTGGCTTTCGGGATGCAAGAAAACAGGGAAATCACGGCCTACCTGTTGATAGCCTGCATCCAGCATTTGCTGCGGCGTGGCACCGACCACGACCCAATCTTTATCTTTGATCGGTAGGCCTAATAACCCATCCCGAACCGCTCCGCCGACCAGATAACTCTTCACGCCACGCTTCTCCTCGTCAATTTCCTTCTGATAATACGAAAGAAGTCGACTTAAGGCGAGTTGGCTTAGTTCATCCAGCGATCTTTACGCTTGCGGCTTGGAATGATGTGCGGCAGCACCAGGCCAAGAAGCAGGCCGATACCTAGCACGCCGCCGCCATACATAAACCACTGCATGATGATGGTGCGCTGCTTATCGTCAAGCTGCAGATTGGCGGCATTCACTTTTTTCTGCGCCACGATAAGCTCGTTTTTCAGCTTCTGATTTTCGTTTTTCAGGCCGTTAATCACACCATCGCTCTCAGCGACCTTTTTCTGCATTTCTGCCGTACGCTGGTTCCAGGTGGTGTCGATGTTGTTCAGCTTGTCGGTCAGGGTTTTTACCTGATTTTCCAGATCCGGCACGCGGGTGCGCAGGCTCGGCGTCGCGGTCAGCTCTTTGAGGGGAATCCATGCGGTGCGGCCGTTGCTGTCGCGCACCTGGCCATATTGGGTGTTTTCGTTGGTCTGTAGCAGGGTCACTTCTTCACCCGCGTTGACGGTCCCCGCCAGGCGATAGTTATCGCCCGGGCCGCTGCGAACCCAGGTGTTCAGTTCATCAGAAACGTAACGCTTTTCATCGGCGTGAGCGACGGTTGAAGCGGTAAGTGCAAGTAAAGTAATGGCAATTAAGCGTAATTTTGGCATCAGATCATCGTTTTTGTCATAAAAGTGGAACGATAGTAGTGGCAACAGTCTGACGACGCAAAGCATTCTGCGGCAATCAGAATCCTCCAGGAGGAAAAAATGTCATCAGCAGCTGGCCTGACAAATTGCGCATTGCATGGCAATTTGTCGCAAAATACTATCTACTGACAAAAAGAATACCTGTAAGTTCGCCCTAAAGGTATTTTCCGGCAACGAAACCATAAGAATTCAGTCATGGCTCAAGAAATCGAACTCAAATTTATCGTCGATGACGCTGGCGTTGAAACGCTGCGCAACCACCTTCATACCCTTAACGCAGAGCACACCCCGCCGGGGCAACTGCTGAATATTTATTACGAAACTGCGGATAACTGGCTGCGTCGCCATGATATGGGGCTGCGCATTCGCGGCGATAACGGCCGTTATGAAATGACGCTGAAAATCGCCGGGCGTACCGTCGGCGGGCTGCATCAGCGTCCGGAATACAATATCGCTATCGACACCCCTGAGCTGGCGCTTGATAAGCTGCCGGCGGAAGTCTGGCCGAACGGTGAAATGCCTGAAGGGCTGGCCGCGCAGGTTAACCCGCTGTTTAGCACAGATTTTTATCGTGAAAAGTGGGTGGTTATGCAGGGCGGAAGCCGGATTGAGATCGCGCTGGATCAGGGGGAAGTGAAAGCGGGCGAGCACCAGGAAGCGATTTGCGAGCTGGAGCTGGAACTGCTGAGCGGTGAAACTGCCGACGTGCTGGCGCTGGCGAAACAGCTGGCTGAGACCGGCCTGCTGCGTCAGGGCAGCCTGAGCAAAGCCGCGCGTGGCTACCACCTGGCGCAGGGCAACCTGGAGCGTCCGATTCAGCCGCTGGCGATTTTAACCCTGCCGCCGAAATCGACGGTAGGGCAGGCGATGGAGGCCGCGCTGGAAAATGCGCTGGCCCACTGGCAGTACCACGAAGAGCTGTGGCTGCGGGGCAATAAGAAAGCGAAGATCGAGGTGGTTAACGCTTTGGGGCTGGTGCGTCATATTCTGACGCTGTTTGGCGGCATCGTGCCGCGCAAAGCCAGCGCGAGCCTGCGCGACGGGTTGACCCAGGTTGATGCGCTGATGGCAAGCAATGCCTCCGCGCAGGATGTCGTTTTCAGCCGTGAAACTGCGTTGACCAAGCTGGCCTACACCGAGTGGTTGGTGACCCGTGGCTGGCAGGCGTTCCTCGACGCAAAAGCCGAAGCCAAACTGGCCGACTCCTTTAAACGTTTTGCCGATATCCACCTTTCACGTCAGGCCGCCGAGTTGCGCACCACCTTCGCTTACCCGCTGGGTGATGCCTATGGCGACCAGCTGCCGCGTCTGACGCGCGGCATCAACACCGTTCAACTGCTGGCTGGGTATTATCCCCTCGAACAGGCGGCTAACTGGCTGGCGAACTGGCAGGGCCTGCGTCACGCTATCGAAACGCGCCAGCATATTGAAATTGAACATTTCCGCAATGAGGCACTGTCGGTTGAGCCGTTCTGGCTACACAGCGGAAAACGTTAATTAACTTCAGGGAACCCGCGTATGACGCCGCTTTCTTCGCAGTTACAGCAGCACTGGCAAACGCTTGTGGATCGCGCTCCGGACGATTTTCCCATCCGGTCGTTGAGTTCTGAGGCGCAGGCTGTTTTCACCTTCAGTGATTTTGTTCAGCAAAGTTTAACGGCGCACCCGGCGTGGCTGGCGTCGCTGGAAAGCGAACCGCCACAGGCGGATGAATGGCGGCAATACGCGGGCTGGCTGCAGGCCGAGTTGGCAGAGGTGTACGACGAGGCGGCGCTGATGCGCGCGCTGCGTCTGTTCCGCCGTCGGATGATGGTACGCATCGCCTGGGCGCAGGCGCTGTCGCAGGTTTCTGAAGAAGAGACGCTTCAGCAGCTCAGCCATCTGGCGGAAACGCTGATTGTCAGCGCCCGCGACTGGCTGTATGACGCCTGCTGCCGCGATTGGGGGACGCCGTGCAGCGCCGACGGTGTTCCGCAGCCGCTGCTGATCCTCGGGATGGGTAAGCTGGGCGGCGGCGAGCTGAATTTCTCTTCTGATATCGATCTGATTTTTGCCTGGCCGGAGCACGGCAGCACCCAGGGCGGTCGTCGTGAGCTGGATAACGCCCAGTTCTTTACCCGCCTGGGCCAGCGCCTGATTAAAGTCCTCGACCAACCAACGCAGGACGGTTTTGTCTACCGCGTTGATATGCGTCTGCGCCCGTTCGGCGATAGCGGTCCGCTGGTGCTGAGCTTTGCGGCGCTGGAAGATTATTACCAGGAGCAGGGGCGCGACTGGGAGCGCTATGCGATGGTCAAAGCCCGCATCATGGGCGATGATGACGGCGTGTATACCAGCGAGCTGCGTGCGATGCTGCGCCCGTTCGTTTTCCGCCGCTATATTGATTTCAGCGTGATCCAGTCTTTACGCAATATGAAAGGCATGATCACCCGCGAAGTCCGCCGCCGCGGCCTGAAAGACAACATCAAGCTCGGCGCAGGCGGGATCCGCGAAATTGAGTTTATCGTGCAGGTCTTTCAGCTGATTCGCGGTGGCCGCGAACCTTCGCTGCAAAGTCGCTCATTGCTGCCGACCCTGACGGCGATTGAGGCATTACACCTGCTCTCGGAAGATGATGCGCGCGCGCTGCGCGAGGCATACCTGTTTTTACGCCGCCTGGAAAACCTGCTGCAAAGCATCAACGACGAGCAGACGCAAACGCTGCCGGGCGATGAGCTCAATCGCGCCCGACTGGCGTGGGGGATGGGCTTTGCCGAGTGGCAGACGCTCACCGAACGGCTGGATGCGCTGATGGCGCAGGTACGCCGTGTGTTTAATGAACTTATCGGCGATGACGAAGAAAACTCGCAGGAAGAGCAGCTGTCAGAAGCCTGGCGCGAGCTGTGGCAAGATGCGCTACAGGAAGAAGATTCGCCAGCGGTATTGATGCACCTCAGTCATGATGATGGCCAACGCGTGCTGGCGCAAATTACCGATTTCCGTAAAGAGCTGGATAAGCGCACCATTGGCCCGCGCGGGCGCCAGGTGCTGGACTCGTTGATGCCGCACCTGCTCAGCGAAGTATGCGCCCGTGAAGATGCGCTGGTGCTGCTGTCGCGTATTACGCCGTTGCTGAGCGGTATCGTCACCCGAACCACCTATCTTGAGCTGTTAAGCGAATACCCCGGAACCCTAAAACACCTGATTCGTCTATGCGCCGCGTCACCGATGGTGGCCAGCCAGCTGGCGCGCTACCCGCTGCTGCTGGACGAGCTGTTGGATCCGAACACGCTGTACCAGCCGACGGCGACCGATGCCTACCGTGACGAGCTGCGCCAGTATCTTCTGCGCGTGCCGGAAGAGGACGAAGAGCAGCAGCTGGAAGCGCTGCGGCAATTTAAACAGGCACAGCTGCTGCACATTGCGGCGGCTGATATCGCCGGTACGCTGCCGGTCATGAAGGTGAGCGACCACTTAACCTGGCTGGCGGAAGCGATGATCGATGCGGTCGTACAGCAGGCGTGGGTGCAGATGGTGGCTCGCTACGGCCAGCCGACGCATCTGCGCGAGCGTCACGGGCGCGGTTTTGCGGTCATCGGCTACGGCAAGCTGGGGGGATGGGAACTGGGCTACAGCTCGGATCTGGATCTGGTGTTCCTGCACGATTGCCCGATGGATGCGATGACCGACGGCGAGCGCGAAATCGACGGTCGTCAGTTCTATCTGCGTCTGGCGCAGCGCATTATGCATCTGTTCAGCACCCGAACGTCGTCCGGTATTCTGTATGAAGTGGATGCGCGCTTGCGCCCTTCCGGTGCGGCGGGAATGCTGGTGACCACCGCCGAAGCATTTGCCGACTATCAGCAAAACGAAGCGTGGACCTGGGAGCATCAGGCGCTGGTGCGCGCCCGCGTGGTCTACGGCGATCCGCAGCTTCAGCAGCAGTTTGATGCCATCCGTCGCCAGATCCTGACCAACGTGCGCGACGGCGGGGCGCTGCAAACCAAAGTGCGCGAGATGCGGGAAAAAATGCGCGCCCACCTCGGGGGCAAACAGCGCAACCGTTTCGACATCAAAACTGACGCGGGCGGGATCACCGATATTGAATTTATTACCCAGTATCTGGTGCTGCGCTACGCGCACGAGAAACCGAAGCTGACGCGCTGGTCGGATAACGTGCGCATTCTCGAACTGCTGGCGCAAAATGACATTATGGACGAGCAGGAAGCGCTGGCGTTGACCCGCGCTTACACCACGCTGCGTGATGCGCTGCATCACCTGGCGCTGCAAGAGCTGCCGGGCAATGTCGATCTGGCGAGCTTCGCTCATGAGCGCGAGCTGGTTAGCGCCAGCTGGCAGAAGTGGCTGGTCCAACCGTGAAGTATGCTATTATCGCGCGAAAATTTTGATTCTCTCAGGAGACACGAATGAAAGTGACGCTGCCGGAATTTGAACGTGCAGGAGTGATGGTGGTTGGCGATGTGATGCTGGATCGCTACTGGTATGGCCCAACCAGCCGAATTTCCCCGGAAGCCCCGGTGCCCGTGGTCAAAGTTGAAACGATCGAAGAACGTCCCGGCGGCGCGGCGAACGTGGCGATGAACATTGCGTCTCTGGGGGCGAATTCGCGCCTCGTGGGCCTGACCGGCATCGACGATGCGGCACGCGCGCTGAATAAGGCGCTGGCTGACGTGAACGTCAAATGTGATTTCGTCTCCGTGCCGACGCACCCGACGATCACCAAGCTGCGTGTACTGTCGCGTAACCAGCAGCTGATTCGTCTCGATTTTGAAGAGGGCTTCGCGGGCGTCGATCCGCAGCCGCTGCACGATCGCATTCAGAGCGCGCTGCCGACCGTCGGTGCGCTGGTGCTGTCCGACTATGCCAAGGGCGCGCTGGAAAGCGTGCAGCAGATGATTTCGCTGGCGCGTCAGGCGAAAGTACCGGTACTGATTGACCCGAAAGGCACCGATTTTGAACGCTATCGTGGCGCAACGCTGCTGACGCCGAACCTCTCTGAGTTCGAAGCGGTGGTTGGCAAGTGCAAAACTGAAGAAGAGATCGTCGAGCGCGGTATGAAGCTGATTGCCGATTTTGATTTGGCTGCGCTGCTGGTGACCCGCTCCGAGCAGGGGATGACGCTGCTACAGCCGGGCAAAGCGCCGCTGCATCAGCCGACTCAGGCGCAGGAAGTGTACGATGTAACCGGCGCCGGTGATACGGTGATCGGCGTACTGGCGGCCACGCTGGCGTCGGGCAAAACGCTGGAAGAAGCCTGCTTCTTCGCCAACGCGGCGGCGGGCGTGGTGGTCGGTAAACTGGGCACCTCGACCGTTTCGCCTATTGAGCTGGAAAACGCCGTGCGTGGTCGCGCCGATACCGGTTTTGGCGTGATGAGCGAAGAAGAGCTGAAGCTGGCCGTCGCTGCCGCGCGCCGTCGTGGTGAAAAAGTGGTGATGACCAACGGCGTTTTCGACATTCTGCACGCGGGCCACGTTTCTTACCTGGCGAACGCCCGCAAGCTTGGCGATCGTTTGATCGTGGCAGTTAATAGCGATGCGTCGACCGCACGTCTGAAAGGCCCGACTCGCCCGGTGAACCCGCTGGATCAACGTATGATCGTGCTGGGCGCGCTGGAATCCGTCGACTGGGTGGTCTCTTTTGAAGAAGACACGCCACAGCGCCTGATTGCCGGGATCTTGCCGGATCGCCTGGTTAAAGGCGGCGACTATAAGCCAGAGCAGATTGCCGGCAGCGAAGAAGTGTGGGCCAACGGCGGTGAAGTACTGGTGCTGAACTTTGAAGACGGCTGTTCCACCACCAATATTATCAAGAAGATCCAAAAAGACAGCGATAAGTCGTGATTGCGCGAGACGCATCGAACATTTTGCTGCGCTGCGTCTCTTGCGGTTGACGCTGTTCTCTTTTCGACCTAGATTAAAGGAATAAGGGTGAGAGGGGATTTCTCCCCCCTCTGATTGACTGTTAGTAAGCGGCGAAACTTATCAGTAACAGAACAACCAGTATGATGAGTTGCTTCATCATAACCCTTTCCTTATCAAAGCCCCTTCTTCGGTAGGGGCTTTCCCGTTTCAGCCCCATGCTGACAACGCGATTGTTGGTGAACGCCCTGCCAGCGACAAGCCCTTTCTCTCTCTACGTTCTCAATGCGGAATCGTGCACGCAAAAACGGTTTGCGTGGCTCCAGACCGACGAATTTTGGCTAAAAAAATCCCCGGCGTTATCTGCCAGGGATGTGGTGTTTCTGTGCTGCTCGCGCGAAGAGGCGAAGCCGATGCTGTTACTGTTCGGCGGCCGATTCGTCTTTGGTCGCCGGGGTCTGGCGGGCTTCCAGCTCGCTAATCCGCTGTTCCAGCAGCGCCAGCTTTTCGCGGGTGCGCAGCAGAACCTGCGTTTGCACGTCAAACTCTTCGCGGCTTACCACGTCAAGGCGCGTCAGCTGTGACTGGATCACCTGGCGAACTTTCTTTTCTACGTCATCCCCGAATTCACGCAGGCCTTTCGGCATGGACTCGTGGACCTGGCGGGCGATTTGTTCAATTTTTTTCGGGTCGATCATCTCTGTTTCCCTGATTCTGTCGGCATTGCGGTTATTGTAGTGTCTTCTCCCGATGCGATAAACCAGAATTGTGCGAAGCTTATGCATTGCCGAAGATAATCAATAGCGTTATAGTAAGTACGCTTATTCTCAGGGCGGGGCGAAATTCCCCACCGGCGGTAAATCAGCTACGGCTGAAAGCCCGCGAGCGCTTCCCATGTCCAATGGGAGGGTCAGCAGATCCGGTGTAATTCCGGGGCCGACGGTTAAAGTCCGGATGGGAGAGAGTAACGATTCAGTCGGGTTAAACCCCGCTCGCGTTATCCATTTGCCGCTGGTCGGCACTCCTAAGACTGCCCTGATTCTGGTAACCATAATTTTAATGAGGTTTTTTTACCATGAATCAGACGCTACTTTCCTCTTTTGGTACTCCGTTTGAACGCGTTGAAAACGCACTGATTGCTCTGCGCGAAGGCCGTGGCGCGATGGTGCTGGACGACGAAGATCGTGAGAACGAAGGCGACATGATCTTTGCCGCCGAAAACATGACCGTTGAACAAATGGCGCTGACTATCCGTCACGGTAGCGGCATCGTTTGTCTGTGCCTGACCGACGAACGTCGTAAACAGCTCGATCTGCCGATGATGGTCGAAAATAATACCAGCGCCTACGGTACCGGTTTTACCGTCACCATCGAAGCGGCACACGGCGTGACCACCGGCGTTTCTGCCGCTGACCGTCTGACTACCGTGCGTGCGGCGATTGTCGATAACGCGAAGCCGTCAGACCTGAACCGTCCGGGCCACGTCTTCCCGCTGCGCGCGCAGCCGGGCGGCGTTCTGACCCGCGGCGGCCACACTGAAGCGACCATCGATCTGGTGAGCCTGGCGGGCTTTAAACCGGCTGGCGTACTGTGCGAACTGACCAACGACGACGGCACCATGGCGCGCGCGCCGGAGTGCATCAAGTTTGCGAAAGAACACAATATGGCGCTGGTGACCATTGAAGATCTGGTGGCGTACCGTCGCGAGCACGAGCGTAAAGCCAGCTAATTTCGTGGTTTGTGCCGTCAACGTGAAGGCCGGGGTTATCCCGGCCTTTGTGTCTCTAATTGTAGTTAATCTTAAAGATCACCACGGATTCAAAGTGGCCCACCTTGACCTCTTCCCCTGCGACCTTTGACAGTTCAGCCTGATAGTCCTGCGTGACCGTCAGCAGCGAGCCGGTGAAATCGGCATATTCCGCGTACTGGTTAAAGGTGTTGAGCGTATCATCCGCGCTGTTGCGGATTTGCAGCCGCAGGCCGTTGCCTATCAGCAGCGCGGTATCCTCATCGACGAGCGTTTCGGTGGTATAGAAGGATGACGAAACCTTAAACCCGTCGTTGCACATGCCGTCCTGGGTTTTGGTGGTGGTGATGGAAAAGGTGCGGTTCATCGTGCCGCTGTCGATGTCGTAGGGGTTGAACGTACCGAAATCAATCACCTGGTTGGCCGGCTCGATGTTGAAGTTGACGTTACAGTCGAGCACGCGGATGTTTTCCAGGCCGTTAACGTGATATTTGAGGTTATAGGCGTCCGGGCTTTGGTTCCAGCCGTTGGCGCCGTCAAACTGTACCAGCGTGAAGTCGCCAAGCGTACTTTGATAGCCGTGTGGCGGCATGGTTTTTATTTTCACGTACAGCCGCATGCGGGCCATAAAGGTGCGCGAGTAGTGCGGATCGTCAGCGTTTTTGCTGCAGAGACGATCTTCCCATCCCGATGCTCTGATTTGATCGGCGGTGAATTTTTGATAATAAGCGTTATCGATGCAGGTGTTGGTATCAATGCCGACCGCGCCCTGTGTCGCGTCATAATCGACGCCCGCATAGGTCACACCCAATTGATAATGGGGGTCATCCACGCTGGAATAGGGGTTTACCCAGGCAAACACGTTTTCTCCGACGCGCTTACCGCTCTCCTCCCGGTCGCCGTTGTCGCAGTAGACCGGCACTTTGATATCACCGCTTTCCCAGATTTTATCCCCCACCTGGGCGTTATTCGGCACGGCGAATTCTTCCAGGGTTTGATATTTGTCGGTGGGACCGCCGGAGGCGCCAAGGTAGCAGTGAACGGCCCATGCGTTCTCGAAGGGAGCCAGCAGTAGCATCAAGAACAGCAGCGAAGCTAATCGGCGGATCATTTTTTGGCCTCTGGCACGGTGGCGCTGCAGCTACCCTGGCAGTTCAGGCGCAGCATACGTAAGGCGCCATAATCATCCATATAGCCAAGATAGAATCCTGACCCGCTGTTCGCTCCCGCGTTCAGGCTGGCGGCGGTGAACGGCGCCAGCATGGTGGTTTTAAAACTGGGGAACACGCCGTTGAGATCTTTACCAAAATAGGCCAGCGTAATGTAGTAAGGCGTGGGGTTGTTCACCTGCAACGTTTTGCCATTCAGGCGATATGTCATGCGCTGCTCTGTGGCGTCGCCCGGTTTTTTCTTCAGCGAAGCGGGCCGCCAGAACAGCTTGATTCTGGACTGCATCGCCACCTGAACGACGGCGTGGTTATCAGCATTCTCTGGGGTGGGTGGGATTTCGCGAATGTTGTAGTAAAACAACGATTCACGATCCGTCGGCAGCGTGGCGGCGCTACCCTGCTTGACGATGCGCACCTGGCTAATCGCACCGGGTTCCAGCCGCTGCATCGGCGGCAGGGCGGCAAAAAAAGCGTCGCTCTTCTTTCCCTTATCATCTTCAATCCACGAGTACGCCAGATAGGGGAGCTCCTGGCTGGCGTTGGTCAACTTCAGGCTGGCGGCTTTGTTGGCACCATTAAAAATCACTCTGGTGCGATCGGGAGACACCGCCGCCTGAGCGATGAGCGGCGCGACAAGCGCCAGACAAAACAGATTTTTTACGATGGGCGTCATTTCTTCATCCTTAATCAATGACAGGGCAGCATTAATGGCTGCGGAATAGCGGTGAGTGAGTCAGGCAGCGTAATACGACAGCGAGTCTCGGCCCATTGAACGGTAAATTGCTGGCCAGCGTTGACGCCGCTTAGCCAGACGTGGCCTTCTTCGCTGACCATGCCGACATCGCTTTTCCCTTCCTCGCCGTGAACGACGGCCCCCAGCGGCGGGTAGCTACCGTCGACGGCGCGAATGAGCGCGTTAACGTCCATCCCCGCGCGTGAAGCCAGCGTTTTATAGCCAATCGCGCCTTCGGTCCATGTTTCTCTCAGCGCGTTTTCACTTACCGTCACGCCGTCCGGCAGGGCGTCCATATTGACGGCGACGGTGGTCGGTTGGTAGCTGGCGATCATTGGAACGACGGCGTAGCCGAACAGGTTGGTGGCATTAAAATCGCCCTGTACCGGAATATCGGCAACCCCGTCGGTGCTGACCATCAGCCGTGGTTCATTACTGATACTGCGACGGTGGAACGCCGCCCCGTGGCGAGTGGCGGTGAAAGAGCCGTTCCAGCTGGCGCTGGCGGAGGTGTAATCGCTGGCGGCATAGCTGCCGGAAAGCTGTAGGTCGCCGACGGTAGAGCGATGCTGATAATTACCGCGGAACTGGGCGCCATTATCCGGCCTATCGGTTGCCGCGCCGGCGGAAACGCCCCAGGTATTGTGCGCATCGGACGAATCGTTCCATGAGACCGTATGGCTGGTATTGTCGCCGTTGCGCATATCGTAGCTTAAGCGCTGGGCGAAACCGAATGGCACGGAAACAGAGACGTAGATCTGATTATCGTTGTCACTCTCTTCATAGTGCGTGGTGCTGAACGTGGTGGTCAGTGAGATATTCTTCCAGCTACCGGCATCGAAATTAAAACCGGCGGTCACGCTGGCTGACGTGGAGGCATCGCCGTCCCACCACAGCTGGCGCAGCGCGGTGACGTAGAGATTCATGTTCAGTGCATCAATAGGCTGGCTGGCGGAAATACTGATGGTTTGCTTTTCGTCCTGCGTATTGTCGCTATCGATCTGGTGGTCGACAAAATTGGCGTAGCTGTGAAACGTCCGTTCGGAAAACCGATAGGCGGCCAGCGAAACCTGGCTGTCGGTGGCGTCGAAGCGTTTACTGTAGTTCAGCCGGTAGCTGGAGCCTTTATCTTGCTGGCCGTTATCAAACTGGCTGACGGCGTGCGTGACATCAAAGGAAACCGCGCCCAGCCAGAGCATATTTTGCCCCACGCCAAGCGCGGCGGAACGATAGTCGCTGCCAGCTGCCAGCAGGCCGCCATACAGCGACGTATTTGAGAGTGCCCCCCAGGACGCCTCCCCGCTGATAAAGGTGTCGTCTACCACGCTGTGTGAAAGGTCGGGGCGCATACGCCCGGTGGTGACTTTATAACGAATCTGGCCCTGACGGGTTAAGAATGGCGTGGAAGCGGCAGAAACCTGAAAGGTATTGACGCGGCCGTCCTCTTCGGTGACTTCGACGTCCAGCGTACCTTGTACCGACTGGTTGAGGTCGCTGATGATAAACGGCCCCGGCGCGACTTTGGTTTGATAAATGATCCTGCCATCGTGTTTTACCGCGACGGTGGCGTTGGTTTGCGCGACCCCGCTGATTTGCGGCGCATAGCCGCGCAGTTCCCAGGGGAGCATGCGATCGTCGCTAACCAGCGATGCGCCCGTATAGGAGAAACCGTCGAAAATATCGGAGCTAAAGTCCGTTTCGCCAAGCGTTAATTTCGCGCCTAATGCGCTGAGCGGGCGGAATAAGTAGGTTCTGGAAATGGTGTGTGCGCTTTCGCTGCTATCGTCGCTGCGGGTCTGGCTAAGCTGATAGTCGCTGCGCAGCCGCCACGCGCCAGCGTTTATGCCGCTGGTGCCGTAGGCATTAAGGTTTTCGCTGTGGCCGCCGTCGTGCGGACGATAGCGGCTGGCGAAAAGATTATAGTCGAGCAGAAAACCGGCGACGCCATCGTTCCACGTTGCGGGCGGCATCCAGCCATTGACCTTCCGGTTCATCCAGGCCTGTGGAATAGCAATATCGAGCTGCTGTTGCGCTAAGTCGAGCTTCAGCGTCATTTCCGGATGTGAGCGAAAACTGACGCAGCCGTTATCGACCGGCAGCGTGCGGAGAAATTCGTCTTTCAACCCTAAACTGTCGGCCAAATCGACCGGAATACAGGGTTCTACGTTTTGTTCTTCTTGTCGCCAGGTGAGCAACCGGCCAGAGGATATTTTATTTTTATTCACGACAACGGAGACGAAATAATCACCGGGCAGCACAGAGGGATTATCCCTTAAAAGGGAGACATCAACGCTATTACGCATAGATTTATCCAGCACGTTAAGGTTGAATTCCGTCGCGCTAGCCGAGCAGGCGAATAATAAACCGCAGCCTGATGCAGTAATTTTGTCGATATTCACGGCGTCCCTACCTGATTATCTGGAAAAAGGCGGCCTGGCGGCCGCCCGGTATCTTATTTGTAAGACAGGACGTAGGTGGCGTTCGCATTCACCGCGCCAGGGGTGGCAGGGGTGGCTTTCGTACCGTCAACCAGCTCCATATAGGCCTGGAACGGCAGCGTTTGTTCTGAAGAGGCCTGAACCAGCGTGATCTCTTTGGCGGTGCCAAGGGTGATATTCTGGCCGGTGCCGTCCAGCAGACGTACGCCCACGCCGGTTGCGCCACCGGTCATGGTGTTGGACAGCAGGCTTTCGCCTTCAGTCGTCACCGCGGTGCTGGTGAAGGTCACATCCACTTTCGTGATCGGGGAGCCCTGGCCGTTGTCTGAGCTCGGCAGGTCGCAATCGACCAGATGAATGCTGGAATCCACGGCGTCAGAGTGGCCCTTTGAGTTGATATAGCTAGCCGGGACTTCGCCGAGGTCAACCTGCTTGTCGACGTCTTCCGCTTTGATGGCGCAAGGTGCGGCGATAACGTCACCGGTAAAGGTGATTTTGCCGGAGCCGCCGTCCACGTCAGCCAGCGCTGCGGTTGATGATAAGGCTGCTGTAATCAGTGCAAACAGCGCTGTTTTTCCCATATTCATATCAAGATCCTTCATTTGTAGTATTGCCAGGTTAATTCATTTATTTCTCATATTTTATTTCTGGGAAATAAAATTCGAAATCAAAATGATAATTTCCGTTTATTGTTTAAGCGTGTTTTATCGTTAATTGAACGCGTTACGGTAGTAACTAATTTCATATTAAATAAACGTTGTTGCGGATAATAAAGGATTTTATCGCTATGAAGGAATGTAAACAGAGAAAATGGGAATTTATTTATATAATTATTGTGCGCGCTTTTTGAATAATAAATTATTTATGTAAATATATTCAATAAATGAATAGGAGCGCAGCGTGCGCTCCTGTTAAATATTTTGGCTTATTTAAGGGAGATATCAGCAGGTTAGCCGATTCCCATGGATTGCAGTATCACCAGGCTTAACCCCATTACCGACATTCCGCACAGCACGCCGTAGCTTGGATTGTTGTTGGGGTCGATCTCTTTTGCCAGCGGCATAAGCTCATCGACGGACAGTGCGACCATAATACCGGCCACCGCTGCCATGATTGATGCCATCACCACCGGCGATACCATGCTGCCGAGAATTGCCCATGCCAGCACGCCGCCCAGGATCTCAGCCATACCGGAAATACCGGCCCAGAATACGGCCTTGCGTTTCGATCCCGTCGCGGCGTACACCGGCCCGGCGACCGCCAGCCCTTCAGGAATATTGTGGAGCGCAACGGCCAGCGCGATACCAAAACCGAGTTCAAGATTATTGCTGGCAGTCACAAAGGTGGCGATACCTTCCGGGAAGTTGTGCAGGCTGATGCCCAGGGTCAGCAAAACGGCGGTACGGCGAATATTACGCGGCAGCGGTGGAGTATTTTTTTGCACCAGGTCCTGCGGATGGGCGTGCGGCAATACGCGGTCCAGCGCGAAGTAGCCGAGCAGCCCGAAGACAAACATGCCGTAGCCCAGCACCGGTGACATGCCCGGCGCATCAAGCGCTGCGGGCAGCATCTCCATCAGGGAGATCAGCAGCATAATCCCGGCGGCAAAGCCGAGGGAAAACGCCAGCACGCGGTTAGACGGTTTCTGACCAATCACCCCGAGAAAAGCGCCAATAAACGTCGCTGCGCCGGCCAATAATGTCAGAATCAGGGGTACCGACATCGTTCACTCCTTATGATAATGATTATCATTCATGATATTGAAAATCGTTTTCCCTTGCGAGGGCTGAACGCATTCTTTACGTCATCCTTACATTCAAATTTTCTGAAGATCATCATCACGCTTATCTGAGTTTATCCTCACTGAAAACAGGTTAATGTGGTGTTATTAAATCAACACCTCTGGAAGGATAACACCATGTCTCGTAGCCGAATGCCAGCACTGTTTTTAGGTCACGGTAGCCCCATGAACGTGCTCGAAGATAACCTTTATACGCGCGCCTGGCAGCACCTTGGCGAAACGCTGCCGCGCCCGAAAGCGATCGTCGTGGTGTCCGCACACTGGTTCACCCGCGGTACGGGCGTGACGGCAATGGAAGCGCCAAAAACCATTCATGATTTCGGCGGTTTCCCGCAGGCGCTTTATGATACGCACTACCCGGCTCCGGGCTCTCCGGCGCTGGCGCAGCAGCTGCTTGAGCTGCTGGCCCCGGTTCCGGTTACGCTGGATAAAGAAGCGTGGGGTTTTGACCACGGTTCATGGGGCGTGCTGATTAAAATGTACCCGAATGCCGATATTCCGATGGTGCAGCTAAGCATTGACAGCACCAAACCGGCGGCCTGGCATTTTGAGATGGGCCGAAAGCTGGCCAGCCTGCGCGACGAAGGCATTATGCTGGTGGCGAGCGGTAACGTGGTGCACAACCTGCGTACGGCGAAATGGCATGGCGATTCCGCGCCTTATCCGTGGGCGACGTCGTTTAACGACTACGTGAAAGCCAACCTGGACTGGAAAGGGCCAACGGAGCAGCATCCGCTGGTGAACTATCTGGCGCATGAGGGCGGCTCGCTGTCTAACCCGACGCCGGATCACTACCTGCCGCTGCTGTACGTTCTGGGCGCGTGGGACGGTGAAGAGCCCATCACGATCCCGGTTGATGGCATCGAAATGGGCTCCCTGAGCATGCTGTCGGTACAGATAGGCTGACGGTTACTCGACGAAAATGTGCGGATAGAAGCGTGACAGATCCTGAGTGATCAGCGCTCTATCCTCACGAATACCGATTCCGGCTGGCTGATCGTTAATCAGCCAGCTGCCAATCAGCATATAGCTATCGCCAAATTTCGGCAGCGGATGGAACTGCTGGACGATCATACCCTCTTCGCCGTAAGGCCCTTCTACCTGCTCAATGGTTTTGCCATTTTCTACGATCGAGATATTTGCCCCTTCGCGGGAGAAGATCGGTTTCACCACAAACTTGTCCATCTGCGGATGATCGTCTTCGGCAAAGTAGGCTGGCAGCAGGTTAGGGTGATCCGGGAACATTTCCCACAGCAGCGGCAGCAGCGCTTTGTTCGAAATAATGCTCTTCCAGGCAGGTTCCAGCCAGCGTACGCCGGCATCTTCAAGCTTGGTAGAGAACATCTCGCGCAGCATATACTCCCACGGATAAAGCTTAAACAGGTTGCCGATAACCTGATCCTGAAGGTCGGTAAACTGGCCTTTTTCACCGAGCCCGATATCGTCGATATAGAGGAATTCGGTTGCGACGCCAGCTTCTGTGGCGCAGTCCTGCAAATATTGCACCGTGCCGCGATCTTCAACGGTATCGCGACAGCAGGTCATGTGCAGCAGCTGGAAGCCGTGCTGCTCGCGCAGCTCGTTAAAGCGCTCAATGAGCTTTTCCTGCAGGCTGTTGAACTGATCGCTACCCGCAGGCAGATTGCCCGCGTTGAGCTGATCTTCCAGCCAGATCCACTGGAAGAAGGCTGCTTCATACAGCGAGGTCGGCGTGTCGGCGTTATTTTCGAGTAGCTTCGGCTCACCGGTACCGTCCCAGGCCAGATCGAGGCGTGAGTACAGCGAGGGTTGATGGGTCTGCCACGACTGGCGCACAAAGCCCCAGGTATGCTTGGGTATACGGAATTTCGTCATCAGCTCATCGCTGGCGATAACGCGCTCGACCACCTTCAGGCACATCTGGTGAATCTCGGCGGTGACGTCCTCCAGTTTTTCCACCTGCGCGAGCGAGAGCTTGTAATAAGCCTCTTCGCTCCAGTACGGCTCGCCGTACATGGTGTGGAAGTTAAAACCGTACTCGGTCGCCTTTTCACGCCAGTCCGGGCGTTCAACGATACTGACTCTTTCCATGATCGTTAGCCGCCCATTGAACGGGAGGTGGTCCCCGTTGCGCTACGCTGCATGGTGGACTGCTTCGCCACCGACTCACCAAAGCCGCCGCGGGTGACGGTGCTGGTGGTGGCCGGCTTCGGCGCCATCGCGGTTTTGGGTACGTTCATCGAGCGGCCCGGCTGCGCGGCGCCATAGTTTTTGCCGCTGGCATCGGTGTATTGACCATAGGCCGGGCTGGACGGGTTCTTCGAGGTGAAGACCGGCTGCTGTTGATAGCCGCCCATGCCGCCGCTCATCATGCGGCCCATCATGTAGCCTGCCATCAGCGGCATCCAGAAGCTGCCGCTGCTCTGATTTTGTGCCTGTGCCTGACCTTCGCCAGTTGGCGCCATGCCCGCCTGAGCCGGTGCCTGCTGACACTGGCCTTCGCCAAACTCGGCTACGCAGTCTTCACGGCTGGCATATTTCGGCGCGGTGCGCTCGGCTTCTTTGAGCGCGTTATTAAAGGTGGTTGTACACTCGGCGCTCTTGCCCGGGTTAGCGGCAGAGCAGTCGTCCGCGTTCTGGTACAGGGTGACGGTTTCGTCGGTTTTCTCACAGCCCGCGAGCATAAAGACGGCCGTCACGGCCAGGGCAACCGGCGTTAAGTGGCGCGCGCCCCAGCTTTTACGAAAAGCGGCGTGCTGAATGTTGTTTGTCCGTTTCATTTTATTCTTCCTGGACCCAGTGGAATGGTATTGCATTAGCGCTCAGGATAGTGGATGAGTGGTTGAAAATGAAGCGAAGAAGGGGATAAAGCGGGCGATCTTTACGTTGCCTTACGTTGGCGCAAAAAAAGGTCCGCACGAAGCGGACCTTGCTGCCAGCAAACGTCAACCTTAGCGGAGACGTGCTTTGCTGGTGGCCGGAGAGGTGTAGCCGTCGGCGCTGGCATCCTGCTGCGCATTTTCAGGCGCGATGGTGGCATTGGCGGTCGAAACCGGCTTGCCCAGGGTGTTGTTCAGCGCCAGCAGATCCTGTTCGTTCAGCGTGCCCAGCGCATTTTTGATATTCAGCTGGTTGATCAGGTAGTTGTAACGCGCGCTGGAGAGCTGCTGTTTGGCGTTGTACAGCGTGGTGGTGGCGTCCAGTACGTCAACGATCGTACGCGTACCGACGGAGTAGCCCGCTTCCATGGCGTCTAACGAACTCTGCGCAGAGACAACGGCCTGTTTGTAGGCGTTGATGCTGCTGATAGACGCGTTGACGTTGTTGAAGGAGGAACGCACGGTCTGCACTACGGAACGGTGCGCGCTTTCCAGCTGCTCGCTGGCGCCGACGAAGTTGTACTGCGCCTGTTTCACCTGCGAGTTCACCATCCCGCCCTGGTACAGCGGCAGGGAGAAGCTCAGGCCCACTTTGTTCTGGCCGGCGTCGTTGTCGTTGTACTGGGAACCGTTGGTTTTAGAACCGCTGTAAGACGTATTAGACACCCCGGTAGACGCGGTTAAATCCAGCGTTGGCAGGTGGCCGTCCTGCGCCTGACGAATTTGTTCACGCGCCAGGTCCTGGTTCAGGCGAGCCTGCAGCAGGGAGAGGTTACGGTTTTCCGCTTCTTTCAGCAGCGCGTTAACGCCCAGCGGCTTGTCGGTTTTAAAGCTGTCGACGTTCAGCGACGCCAGCTCTGGGTAGTAGTTACCGGTCACCTGACGCAGCGCTTCGACGGCGTTGTCAAGATTGTTACGCGCGGTGACTTCGTTTGCCAGCACGGTATCGTACTGAGAACGGGCGTTCTGCACGTCGGTAATCGCAACCAGGCCCACGTTAAAGCGCTGGGTGGTTTGGTCTAACTGACGATAAATCGCCTGTTTTTGCGCTTCGGTGTAGGAAAGCGAATCGATGGCGCTCAGCACGTTAAAGTAAGCGGTCGCGGTGTTGAGGATCAGCGTTTGCTGGTCGGTCTGGTAGGTCACATCCTGGATGCCTGCCGCTTTTTCTTGCAGAGTCAGCGCACGCCATTTGGACATATCGAACAGCGTTTGCGTTAATTGCAAAGAGCCGCTGGTGACGTTGGAGTTCACGCCGTTACTGTCGCGGAAGCCGTTGGTATAGGTATAATCGGCCCCCAGACCAAGCTGCGGTAACAGTGGGCTACGCGCTTCGTTGATCTTCTCGAATGCCGCATCACGGTCTGCTGCCGATTTACGGAGGTCCGGGTTACTGGTACGTGCCTGCTGATAAACCTGTAACAGGTTCTCTGCCTGGCTCATTGTACTGAAACCGGTAAGGCTCAGGCCAATAAGAATAGGGAGCAATTTCTTCATTTGCATTTGCATTCCTTGTTGTGAAGCTTAGCGCTGATCTCATTCACAGAAAAAATATTCACCGATTGTACCAGAGTCCGCCACGTTAAAAAGTTGGCGTAACGTGCCATCCGGCGTTAATTTGCACCAATCTACCATAGAGTTAGTGAATCCTAAGGTAAACAGAGTTTAAATCGACAATTTCACCACCATCACTGCATAGGCCAGTCCATGACTCAATCACATAACCCAGTGGTCACACTTGCGAAAAACGATGTAGAAATTATTGCACGAGAAACGGTATATCGCGGTTTTTTTTCGCTTGATGTGTATCGTTTTCGCCATCGCCTTTTCAACGGTGAGATGAGCGGCGAAGTTCGTCGCGAAATTTTTGAGCGCGGTCACGCCGCAGTCTTGCTACCCTTTGACCCAGTGCGTGATGAAGTTGTGCTCATTGAGCAAATTCGCATTGCGGCTTACGACACCAGTGAGACACCCTATTTACTGGAAATGGTCGCTGGCATGATTGAAGAGGGCGAAAGCGTGGAAGACGTCGCCCGTCGCGAATCGCAGGAAGAGGCGGGCCTCTCCGTGGGCCGCATCAAACCGTGCCTGAGCTATCTGGCAAGCCCCGGTGGCACCAGCGAGCGTCTGACCATTATGGTGGGCGAAGTGGATGCAACAACGGCCACGGGGATTCATGGCCTGGCGGAAGAACACGAAGACATTCGCGTTCATGTGGTAAGCCGGGAGTACGCTTATCAATGTGTAGAAGAGGGAAAAATTGACAACGCCGCTTCTGTCATCGCTTTGCAATGGCTACAGCTGCATTATCAGGACTTACGAAAAGAGTGGGCAAAATGAAGCGCTATACACCTGACTTCCCAGAAATGATGCGTCTGTGCGAAACCAACTTCGCACAATTACGCCGCTTGCTACCGCGCGTAGACGAAGCCGGCGAAACGGTGAACTATCAGGTGGCCAACGCGCAATATCGCTTAACGATAGTTGAATCGACTCGTTACACTACGCTGGTAACGGTTGAGCAAACGCACCCGGCGGTGAGCTACTGGAGCCTGCCAACGATGACCGTGCGGCTGTATCATGACGCGATGGTGGCTGAAGTGTGTTCGACTCAGCAGATCTTTCGCTTCAAAGCACGATATGATTATCCAAATAAAAAGTTGCATCAACGCGACGAAAAGCATCAAATTAATCAGTTTCTGGCCGACTGGCTTAGATTCTGTTTAGCACATGGAGCGATGGCGATTCCGGTTTGTACATAGAACCGTTCAGGCTGCCACTGAGGCGCTGCCAGCGACGATGCTGCCTGAAAGGATGATGTGTATGTTTGCATCGTGAAACCTAAGGACACCATTTGGAAAGCCTTTTAAACCTTCCTCTGGCTGGTGGGGCCAGTGTCAGGGTACTGCAAATTACTGATACTCACCTGTTTGCTGAAAAAAATGAAACGCTGTTGGGCGTCAATACCTGGGAAAGCTACCACGCTGTACTGCAGGCCATCCATGCCTCGGCGCGTGACGTTGACCTTGTCGTTGCGACGGGCGATTTAGCACAGGATCACTCCGCCGCGGCCTATCAGCACTTCGCTGAGGGCATCGCGAGCTTTACTGCGCCCTGCGTCTGGCTTCCGGGTAATCACGATTTCCAGCCCTCCATGTACAGCACCTTGCAGGATGCGGGTATCTCGCCGGCGAAGCGCGTACTGGTCGGCGAACACTGGCAGATCCTGCTGCTCGACAGCCAGGTTTTTGGCGTGCCGCACGGCGAGCTGAGCGACTTTCAGCTGGAATGGTTAGAAAAACGGCTGGCGGAAGCACCGGAGCGTCATACGCTGCTGCTACTGCACCATCATCCTCTGCCGGCTGGCTGTAGCTGGCTCGATCAGCACAGCCTGCGTAACGCCGCGTCGCTTGATAACGTGCTGGTGCGCTATCCGCGGGTGAAACATCTGCTCTGCGGCCATATTCATCAGGAGCTGGACGTCGAGTGGAACGGCCGCCGCATTATGGCGACACCGTCAACCTGCGTGCAGTTTAAACCGCACTGCGCTAACTTTACGCTGGACACCGTTTCTCCCGGCTGGCGCTGGCTTGAGCTACATGCCGATGGTTCATTAACCACCGACGTGTGCCGTCTTGCCGGGGTGAAATTCCACCCTGATACCGCATCTGAAGGCTATTGATGTCGACGCTTCTTTATCTGCATGGGTTTAACAGCTCACCGTGGTCGGCTAAGGCCACGGCGCTTAAGCAGTGGCTGGCAGAGCACTATCCTGACGTCAACATGCTGATCCCGCAGCTGCCGGCCTACCCGGCGGAAGCGGCGGAAATGCTCGAAGCGCTGGTGCTTGAGCATGGCGGCGAGACGCTCGGCATTGTGGGCTCATCGCTAGGGGGCTATTACGCCACCTGGCTGTCGCAGTGCTTTATGCTGCCCGCAGTGGTGGTGAACCCGGCGGTACGCCCGTTTGAGCTGCTGGTGAATTTCCTCGGCCCGAACGAGAATCCCTACACCGGGCAGCAATATGTGCTAGAGTCTCGCCATATTTACGATCTCAAAGTGATGCAAGTCGACCCCCTTGAGGCGCCCGATCTCATCTGGCTGCTTCAGCAAACCGGCGACGAAGTGCTTGATTACCGCCAGGCCGTGGACTATTTCGCCTC
Organism: Kluyvera genomosp. 2; assembly: GCF_036759865.1. Taxonomy (NCBI): domain Bacteria; kingdom Pseudomonadati; phylum Pseudomonadota; class Gammaproteobacteria; order Enterobacterales; family Enterobacteriaceae; genus Kluyvera; species Kluyvera genomosp. 2. The sequence goes on along the minus strand of NZ_JAPKIA010000002.1, from coordinate 284,497 downwards.
CTGCCGGCAAACGGTAGAGGAGGGCGGTAATCACGCATTTACCGGCTTTGAAGATCACTTCACACAGATTATCGATTTTCTGGGGTTGCATTAAGCAGCGCCAACTACCTACGAATAGATCATGACGCAATCTTCTTATAACGCTGATGCCATTGAGGTACTCACCGGGCTTGAGCCGGTTCGCCGCCGTCCGGGGATGTACACAGATACCACACGTCCAAACCACCTGGGTCAGGAAGTTATTGATAACAGTGTGGATGAAGCGCTGGCCGGGCACGCAAAGCGTGTTGAGGTTATCCTTCATGCCGATCAGTCGCTGGAAGTTATCGACGACGGTCGCGGCATGCCCGTCGACATTCACCCGGAAGAGGGCGTACCGGCGGTAGAACTGATCCTTTGTCGCCTGCACGCGGGCGGCAAGTTCTCCAACAAAAACTACCAGTTCTCCGGCGGCCTGCACGGCGTGGGGATCTCGGTGGTTAACGCCCTGTCGAAGCGCGTTGAGGTAAACGTTCGCCGCGATGGTCAGATCTACACTATCGCTTTTGAAAATGGCGACAAGGTTGAAGAGCTGCACGTTTCCGGCACCTGCGGTAAACGCAATACCGGGACCAGCGTCCACTTCTGGCCGGACGAAAGCTTCTTCGACAGCCCGCGCTTTTCCGTCTCCCGCCTCAGCCATCTGCTGAAGGCGAAAGCGGTGCTGTGCCCGGGCGTTGAAATTGTGTTTAAAGACAAGGTTAACGACACCGAACAGACCTGGTGCTACGCCGACGGCCTGAACGACTATCTGTGCGAGGCCGTAAACGGCCTGCCGCTGCTGCCGGAAAAACCGTTTGTCGGTAACTTCTCCGGCGACAGCGAAGCGGTCGACTGGGCGCTGCTGTGGCTGCCGGAAGGCGGCGAGCTGCTGACCGAAAGCTACGTCAACCTGATTCCGACCATGCAGGGCGGTACTCATGTAAACGGCCTGCGTCAGGGACTGCTGGATGCGATGCGTGAGTTCTGCGAATACCGCAACATTCTGCCGCGCGGCGTGAAGCTGTCGGCGGAAGATATCTGGGATCGCTGCGCCTACGTGCTGTCGGTAAAAATGCAGGATCCGCAGTTTGCGGGGCAGACGAAAGAACGCCTTTCCTCACGTCAGTGCGCGGCCTTCGTGTCCGGCGTGGTGAAAGATGCCTTCAGCCTGTGGCTGAACCAGAACGTGCAGGCCGCCGAGCTGCTGGCCGAAATGGCCATTTCCAGCGCCCAGCGTCGTCTGCGCGCGGCGAAAAAAGTCGTGCGTAAAAAGCTCACCAGCGGCCCGGCGCTGCCGGGTAAACTGGCTGACTGTACCGCGCAGGATCTGGCCCGCACCGAACTGTTCCTTGTGGAAGGTGACTCGGCGGGCGGCTCTGCTAAACAGGCTCGTGACCGCGAATATCAGGCGATCATGCCGCTGAAGGGTAAGATCCTCAACACCTGGGAAGTGTCATCCGATGAAGTGCTGGCTTCGCAGGAAGTGCACGATATTTCCGTGGCCATTGGCATCGACCCGGACAGTTCGGATCTCAGCCAGCTGCGCTATGGCAAAATCTGTATCCTCGCGGATGCGGACTCCGATGGTCTGCACATCGCCACGCTGCTGTGCGCGCTGTTTGTGAAGCACTTCCGCGCGCTGGTCAAAGAAGGCCACGTGTACGTGGCGCTGCCGCCGCTGTACCGTATCGATCTGGGGAAAGAGGTTTACTACGCCCTGACCGAAGAGGAAAAAGCGGGCGTGCTGGAACAGCTGAAGCGTAAGAAGGGCAAGCCAAACGTGCAACGCTTTAAAGGTTTGGGGGAAATGAACCCGATGCAGCTGCGCGAAACTACGCTGGATCCCAACACCCGTCGCCTGGTGCAGCTGATCATCAACGATGAAGATGAACAGCAAACCGATGCCACTATGGATATGCTGCTGGCCAAGAAGCGTTCGGAAGATCGTCGTAACTGGCTGCAGGAAAAAGGTGACATGGCCGATCTGGAAGCCTGATGCTCAGCCTCTACCCGCGATAATAAAAAAGAGACGCTTGCGTCTCTTTTTTTATGACCCGCCGCGCGCCTCACCGACCCTTTGAATGGGTCAATTAATCGATTCAATTCTAACTTCTGCACTTTCTGAAATGCCATTTTAAAATTTGGTATGACAGGTCACACTTTAGTTGTATGACTTCTACCATATTCTTCCGCTGGATATAACACACACTTTTGAACATGGACGTCAATCTATGCTGGCAAGTGATTCGCATAGGGAAATTTATCTTTAATCAAAAGAGAATCGTCTATGTTAAGAAGAAAACTGGCAGTAAGCGCTTTAACTTTCTCGTTACTGATGGGGTCCGCGGCGGCAATGGCCAAAACGGTGTTTATTGCTTCAGATGTGCATCCGGCGGATTATCCGACTACCGCAGCGGTTATTCATATGGGGGAAAAGCTCAGTCAACAGACCGACGGGCGGCTGTCCATTCGTATGTTCCCGAGCGGCCAGATGGGGGATGAAAGCACCACGCTGGAAAAGACCCGTGCGGGCGCTATTGATATTCTTCGCGTCTCTATGTCACCGGTTGGCGGCATCCTGCCGCAGGTGAGCGTCTTTAACATGCCGTTCGTATTCCGCGATACCGATCATCAGCATAAGGTGCTGGATGGCTATGTTGGCAGCAAGCTGGCGAAAGAGATCACCGACAGTAAGCTCGGGCTGGTCTTCCTTGGCTGGATGGATGCGGGCTCGCGCAGCTTGATCACCAAAAAACCGATTACCACGCTTGAGGATCTGAAAGGGGTGAAGATCCGACTGCAAAATAACCCGATTGGCCTTGATACCTTCAAAGCGCTGGGCGCGAACCCCATCGTGCTGCCGGTTGGCGACGTTTTTGCCAGTCTGCAAACCGGGGTGATCGATGCCGCGGAAAACAACGAGCCGACCTTTGACACCGAAAACTACGTCGTGGCAGGTACGAAGTATTTTGATCTCACCGAACACTTTATGATCCCGGAAGTGCTCGCTTTCTCAAAGCGCAAATGGAGCAAGCTGTCTGCCGAAGATCAGGCGCTGATTACGAAATTGGCGCAGGAAGCTCAGGCCGAAGAGCGCGTACTGTGGGCTGAATATGTCGAGAAATCCAAACAGCGCCTGCAAAGCCAGGGCGTGAAATTCCTTCCGGTCGACAAGAAACCGTTTGTTGATGCTACCGCGCCGGTCCGTGAGAAATACGGTAAGCAGTTCAGCGAGTTAATGCAGGAAATTCAGGACACCAAGTAAGACGCACAGCGGCAGGCTGGCACGGGCTGGCCTGTCCGTTTTGATCTGGAGATAACAATGAAAAATATCTATGTCCTGGTCATGGATGGCGTGTATCGGATCTGCATCTGGCTGTCAGGGATCAGCCTGTTATTTATGACGTTTATTTATCTGGTGGGGATTTACGCGCGTTTTCGCCCTGATTTTCCCGAATGGCTTGGCTTTCTGCCGCATGCGTCAACCAGCTGGCCGGAGCCGCTGTCGCAGATCTGTATGATCACCTTCTCATTCGTGGGAGCGGCAGCGGCCTATCGTGCGGGCAGCCACATTGCTATCACGATGCTGGTGGATCGCATCAACCCGGTGATGAAAAAAGGGCTGGCGGTGTTTGTCGATCTGGCGATGCTCGCGACCTGCCTGTTTATCATCCACTGGGGGATCGTTGGCTGCATGGATGCCTGGGAAGACGTGGTGCCGTCGCTGCCGTTCCTGACGTCAGGGATCACCCATCTGCCTATTCCGCTGGGCTCGTTCTTTACGCTGCTGTTTGTGGTGGAAAAACTGCTGTGCGGCCCGCAAACGCACCGCGAGCTGGTGCAGTTTGGCTCGCCGAAAGTCGGTCACTGAGGAGCGAACGCAATGGATTTAACGCTGATTATTTTTGTGACGACCTTCGTGGTGCTGATGGCTATCGGTATGCCGGTTGCCTACGCCGTGGGTCTGACTGCGGTAGTGGTGACGGCATTTGCCGACTTTTCTCTCGACGGGCTGATCATCACCATTTTCCACAGTACCGATAACGTCAACCTGCTGACCATCCCGTTTTTTGTGTTTGCGGGGGCCATTATGGCCGAAGGGGGAATGGCGCGAAGATTGGTGGATTTTGCCGGGCTGTTCGTGGGATGGATCCGCGGTGGGCTGTCGCTGGTTAACATTCTGGCGTCTACGCTGTTCGGGGCCATTTCCGGATCGTCGGTCGCCGATACCGCGTCGATCGGATCGGTGCTGATCCCGGAGATGGAGCGCAAGGGGTATCCACGTTCGTTTGGTGCGGTGCTCACCGCCAGCGCCTCGGTGCAGGCGATCCTCGTGCCGCCAAGCCATAACTCGGTGCTGTTTGCGATCGTGGCCAACACCGCGGCGGTGACCATCCCGGCGATGTTCCTCGCAGGGATCATCCCAACGCTGGTGCTATGTCTGACGCTTATCGTGATGTGTCTGATTGCCGCGCGTAAAAACAACTATCCCAAAGAAGAGCGAGTTGAACTTAAGCGCAAGATCAAGATTGCCTCGGACGCCATCTGGGGGCTGATTACCATTGTGATCATCTCCGGCGGTATCCTTTCCGGCTTCTTTACGCCAACCGAGTCGGGGGCAATTGCCTGCATCTGGGCGATGTTCGTCACGTTCTTTATCTATCGCGAATACAAGCTGAAGGATTTCCCGAAGCTGATTCACCGCACTATCAAAACCGTCACCATGGTGATGGTGCTGATCGCGTTCGCCGCTGCGTTTGGCTCGGTGATGACGCTGGTGGGGCTGCCGCAGGAGATCTCCGCTGCACTGCTGTCGTTGTCGGACAACAAGTACGTCATCTTGTTGATTATCAACATTATGCTGCTGCTATTGGGCTGCCTGATGGACATGGCGCCGCTGATCCTGATCCTGACGCCTATTCTACTGCCGGTGGTGGTGGAACTGGGCATCGATCCGGTGCATTTCGGCATCATTATGATGATGAACTTAGGGATTGGTCTTATTACTCCGCCGGTGGGATCGGTGCTGTTCGTGGCCAGCGCCGTCAGCGGGCAGAAGATCGAAACCGTGGTGAAAGCGATGGTCCCGTTCTACTGCGTGCTGTTCCTCGTGCTGGTGATCATCACCTATATTCCGATGATTTCGCTGTGGCTGCCGGCGCATTTCCGCTAGCCTGCCGACGCGAGGCGTGATTTTTTCGATACTGCAAGGGGGTCTCGCCGATCCCCTTTTTAAATGAACTAATAAAGTAGGTCACTTCGGCAAACCCGACCTGTCCGGCAATCTCATTCACCGGCAGCGTGCTGTGCAGCAACAGTTCACAGGCGCGGCGCAGGCGCAGGGTATTCAGGTAGTCGTGAATATGTTCACCGGTCTCGGCGCGAAAGCGGCGCGACAGGTAGCTGCGCGATTTTCCCAGCTCGGCCGCCAGCGCATCGAGGCTGAATTTGTGTTGATAGTTTTCTTCAATCCAGAACATCACCGGGCTGGCAATGCCGCGTGATGTATCGGTCATCTCCTCCTGCACCGGCGGCAGCATATTGAATAAGGTCATCAACATGCAGGCAATCTGCTCGCTGCTCAATGCTGAAACCTGCGCCGCGCGTGCGTACAGGCTGAACAGATGATCGATATGCGGGTGTATTTCGGCCAGATCGGCAACAAATGCCGGGCGGCCACGGGCAGAAAGCGCCAGCAAACGGCGGTAATTTTCCGGGAAATGGCGGAGAAGTTTAGCAATTGCGTGCTGATCGACATGAATAATCGTCCGGCGATAACGGTCCTGGGCTTTCTCATCGACCATGACTTTATGCAGCGTAAACGGTGGGAAGAAAAACAGCCGGCCGGGGCGCATGGTGTACTGCCGATTATCGACAATGACCACGCCAAAACCTTCCTCAACGTAGAGGATCTCCAGACACTGGTGCCAGTGGTGATAGCGCACGGTGTTAGCAAACAGACGACTGAATGACGCTACGGCGTCATTCAGCGTGATGAGCTCCAGATGTTCGGCATTCCAGGACGACGACATGTGCAATATTTTTAAATTTTTACCGGTTTAATCTTACTACTAAACCACTGTTTTAAATTTTATCAAGCGCGGGTTCAGATAATACAATCAGTTGTGACCTGGTTAACATTTCTGCATTACCCGGATTCTCTATGCTTTAGCCACTTTCGAGGATGGTTAAATTAGGGGTCAGGACAGTGACTGAAATATCAAAAATATTGTCATCACGTGAAGACGTTACGGCGACGCTGGTGACGATGCTGAGCGCTCTCGATAAACAATTTCCCGCCCATGCGGCGCAGTTCTCGCTGGGTAATACCTGCGCGCACTACACCCAGGATATCGCGGAGATGGAGGGCTTATCGAGAGCGCTTTGGGGGCTGTTCCCGCTGCTGGCGGGCGGCGCGCAGGTACCATTCAGCGAGAAGTACATCACCGCCATTAAGCTCGGCACCGACCCGCACAGCCCAGCTTACTGGGGCGAAACCGGGCCGTACGACCAGCGTCTGGTTGAGATGGCGGCCTACGGACTCGGTCTGGCGCTGTTGCAGGACAAGCTGACCCGTCACTTTAGCGCCACCGAGCTTGAAAACCTGCACCGTTGGTTGAACCAAATCACCGATGCCCAGATGCCGGACAGCAACTGGAACTACTTCGCGATTATCGTGCAGCTGGGCTTTAAGCGTGCCGGGCTACCGTATGACCAGGCCGCTATCGACCGCCGCTTTACGATGATGGAAGCCTACTATCTTGGCGGTGGCTGGTACTCCGATGGCCCGGGGCGTCCGAAGGATTATTACATCTCGATGGCGTTCCACTTTTACGGCCTGATTTACGCCACGCTGAACGCGGAAGATGACCCAACGCGCGCCGCGACGCTGCGTGAACGTGCCTGCCTGTTTGCCAAAGATTTTATCTATTTTTCCGCCGCCGACGGGGCATCTGTACCGTTTGGCCGCAGCCTGACCTACCGCTTTGCGATGGTCGCTTTCTGGAGCGGCGTGGCCTTCGCCGGGCTCGACGTGTTCTCGCCTGGTGTGGTGAAAGGCATTATCTTGCGTCACCTGCGCTGGTGGCTTGAACAGCCGATTTTCGACCGCGACGGCATCCTGACGCTGGGCTTTGCCTACCCGAATCTGGCGATGTGCGAAGACTACAACTCGCCGGGCTCGCCGTACTGGGCGCTGAAGGTATTCCTGATCATGGCGCTGCCGGAAACCCATGCTTTCTGGCAGGCGGAAGCGCTGCCGCTGCCGAGCCTGGCGCCGGTGCATGCGATTGTACCTGCCCAGCAAATTTTGCAGCACAGCGACAACTCGCAGCATGTGGTGATGCTCACTTCCGGTCAGCTCGAGCTGAACAACTACGTCAACACCGAGGCCAAGTACACTAAATTTGCCTACTCCACGCGCTTTGGCTTCACCATCGAGCGGGGGCGTTACGGTATTAAGCACGCGGCCTGTGACTCGATGCTGCTGCTGTCGGATAACGACAACTACTGGCGCGGCCGCCGCGAATGCGAGAGCGTTGAGATGCTGGACGGCGCGATTTACTCACGCTGGCTGCCGTGGCACGACGTGCAGGTGGATACCTGGCTTATTCCATGCGGCGACTGGCACGTGCGCGTTCACCGCCTGAATACGGCGCGTCGCCTGCAGACGGTGGAAGGGGGTTTTGCGGTGATGAAAGCCGAGGCGGAGCTGACCGTGCGCCAGAGCCTGGTGAACGCGGCCAACGGCGTGAGCGCGGTGGTGGATCTCTCGCCGTTGGCCGTTCGCGTTGCCGATAGCGTCATTACCCCGCCGAACAGCAGCGTGATGTTTGCTGAGTGCGCGGCGATCCCAACGTTAACGGGTGAGATAGCACCCGGTGAACACTGGCTATGCTGCGCCGTGGTGGCAAGCGCTAACCACAATATGCTGTTGCCCGCATTGCCCACGCTGCATATTCAAAATAATACGCTGAACGTGACGGATAACATCAGCGGAAAAATAACAACGCTGAATTTTTAAATACCCGGATAAAAATTAAACCGGAATACCTCCTGACAAACTCTGCCTCACCATGATGCAGAGTTTGTACCCCTACATCGTCTTGTCGAGGACCGTATGGAAAAACTATCGTCAACAAACAGGCTGGAATATTACAAAATAAGCTCATTTATCTTTTTATATTTCTTTACCTGGTCTGCCAGTATTGGTTTATTTGCTATCTGGCTTGGGCAAAAAGCAGAACTCAGCGGTGCGGTAATTGGTACCGTGTTTGCCGTAAACGGCATCTTCTCCGTTATCCTTAAACCGATTTACGGCTACATTCTCGATAAAATAGGGATGAGTAAATATCTGCTCTATTTTGTGGTCGTGATGTCCGCCCTGATGGCGCCGTTCTTTATTTATGTCTACCAACCGCTGCTGCTCTCCTACACCACCGTGGGGATTATTGTTGGTGCTATTTATCTGAGCTTTGCGTGGTATGCCGGCGTGGCAGCCTGTGAATCCTATGCCGATCGCTACAGCCGTCTGAACAACATGGAGTTTGGCCAGATTCGTATGTGGGGCTCGCTCGGCTGGGCGGTGGCGTCGTCGTTCTCCGGCCTGCTGTTTAATATCTCTCCGGCCTACAACTTTATTCTCGGCAGCGTGGCATCGCTGGTCATGCTGGCGGTGTTAATCAGCCTGAAAGTGGATACTGAAACCAGCAACGCCAGCGCGGTTATCTCGAAGGATAAGATTGTCCTGAAAGACGTATTCGACCTGCTGAAAAGCGGCAAGTTCTGGGCTTTCTGCCTGTATGTGGCAGGCGTAGCGTGGATGATGTTTGTGGCTGAGCAGCAGTTCTCCCGCTACTTCGTCACCTTCTTTAGCGATGTGCACGAAGGCAACACTATCTTTGGTTTACTGGGAACCGTACAGTCCGGCACCGAGTTTGTGATGTACATCTTTATGCCGATGTTCGTTAACTATATTGGCGCAAAACGCGGCCTGATCATTGTCGGGGCGCTTGTTGGTGCTCGCCTGGTGATTTCCGGCCTGTGCGACTCGCATCTGCTTATTTCGGTGATTAAACCGCTGTACGGTCTGGAAATTTGCCTGCTGCTGGTATCGGTCTTTAAATATATTGCCGAGCATTTCGATAAACGCGTCAATGCGACCATGTATTTATTGGGTTATCAGGCCATGTTGTATATCGGCAACGTGGTGGTGTCTTCTCCGGCAGGATTATTGTACGACCGCATCGGCTTTGAAAAGACTTATATGATCATGGGGGGTATTGCGCTGTTCTTTACGTTGATATCCGCATTTACCTTATCTGCCTGTAAACGTCAGAATCATCGTCAGCCTGCGCTTGATGTTGCTGAGAATGGTATTTCTAAATAAGTATGACTGAATGAAGGAACCGAATATGTTAAACCCTATCGTTGAGGAAACCCTGCGCGAATTTCCGGGTGCACCCGTTAATCTTCAGACGTTTGACGATGAGCTGTGCTCGGCGCGTAGCCATGTCCTTAAGCTGATTAGCCGTCATTTAACGGATTTCGGTGATAAATTCCCGGGCGAGGCCTGCGTGAACGGCTACTATCCGCTCACCGAAAACGTTGAGTGGACCACCAGCTTCTGGACCGGTCAACTGTGGCTGGCCTGGGAGATGACCGGTGAGGAGAAATACCGGGCGCTGGCGGAAAAACACGTGCGCTCGTTCGGCCTGCGTATTGCGGGCCGCTGCGACACCAACACGCATGACCTGGGCTTCCTGTACACGCTTTCCTGCGTGTCAGCGTGGCGCTTGACCGGCAATCGCGATGCGCGCGGCTTCTCTTTGCAGGCAGCGGAAGCGCTGCTGGAGCGCTTCCATCGTAAAGCGGAAATTATCCAGGCCTGGGGCGTACTGACCGACCCGGAGCAGGCGGGGCGCATGATTATCGACTGCACCATGAACCTGCCGTTGCTCTACTGGGCGACTGAACAAACCGGCGATCCAAGATTCGCCGACGCCGCACGCGCTCACGTACGCCAGTCGGCGAAGTATCTGGTGCGTGAAGACGCCTCGACCTACCACACCTACTACATGGACGTGCAGACCGGTGCGCCGCGCTTTGGCAAAACGCAGCAGGGCTATGCGGATGATTCCTGCTGGTCGCGCGGGCAGGCGTGGGGCATTTACGGCTTTATGTTGAGCTTCCTCTATACCGGCGATAAAGAACTGATTAGCCTGTCGAAAAAACTGGCCAACTACTTCCTCAACCGCCTGCCGGAAGACCACGTATGCCACTGGGATCTGGCGCTGGTGGGCACCGACGCGCTGCGGGATTCATCCTCGGCGGCGATTGCGGTGTGCGGCTTGCTGGAGCTGGTGAAGCATCTGCCGACCACCGATCCGGATCGTGAGCGCTATCAGCAGTGGGCGATGGGCATTATGTCCTCGCTGTCGAAACATTATCTGATGGGCATTGATGAGCCGGGTACCGGCGTGCTGAAGCATTCGGTCTATCACTTCGCCAGCGATAAGGGCGTGGATGAATGCTGTAGCTGGGGGGATTACTTCTATGTGGAAGCGCTGGTGCGCATGACGCAGAGCTGGAAGCTGTACTGGTAGTTCAGGGTGAGATCCCACCGGATAGCGCTGAAAAACGCTATCCGGTCTGCTGTTTTAAACGCCCTTGTCGTATGGATTCAGGGCGACTATCTGCAAGAAGGCATCTCTAAACGTATTATCACGGCGTGGGTTCCATGCCGTTCCAATCTGCCAATTTGTCTGAGTCCCTGGCAGGCTGCGCGTCGTGACCCCGGCAGGAAGAAAGTGCCGGACGCTGGCGGGCAGAATCGCCACGCCGTTCCCTCCGGCAATCAGCGCCAGCAGCGACGGGATATCATCGGCCGCAGAGATGGGGCTGGCCTCTGGATATGTGTTTTGCAAAACGTCGCGGGTTTGCTGTGCCAGGCACGGGCTGGCATCGGGATGAATTTGTAACAGCGGCGATGACGAAAGAAGCCGCTGAAGATCATCCTGAGACCTGTCATCCGGCAGCGCCAGAATGAGTTGCTCCTCATCGATAAGCGTGAACGCGAGCGTATCAGGTACCGGTAGCCGCAGAAAGCCCGCGTCCAGTTGGCCCTCATGCAGCATGTTTATCTGGGTACTCGAAGGAAGGTGGCGCAGCGTCACATGGCAGTCAGGGTGTTTTTGCCGGAACGCATTTATCCACCGGGGAACGCACTGGAATGAGGATATGCCAACGCCCAGCGTTAATGTGTTTTCGGCTTCTTTATTAATACTTTTCGCGTAATGAATAAAATCAGCGTGTGAGTGTAAGAGCTGATGGGCTCTGTCGAGCAGTTTATTTCCGGTCTCGGTTAACTGCGCCCCGTGGCGACCACGGTGAAATAGCGGGTTGCCAACAAGAGACTCTAACGCTTTTATTTGCTTGGATAATGCGGGTTGCGTGAGGTACAACGCATCCGCCGCCTGGTGATAGCTTCCCTTTTCCGCAAGCACGACGAACGCGCGCAGCAGCTTGACATCGATTCCTTTCATTTATCGCACCTGAACACAATGGAATTATACATTCCCCGCCAACAAGGCCACGATCACTGTAACGGCTAAAAGAGCGCTGAGCCAGCCTTTTCAGGCCGCAGCGCAAGACACATTCAGTGAGGGAATCTCTATGGTAAAGGCTGTCGCGGTACTGTTTGATATGGACGGTGTGCTTATTGATTCAAATGCGGTGATTGAGCGAGCGTGGCGCGAGGCGGCGGGCCTGTATGGCAAGACCATTTCCGATGACGAGATGGCGAAGCATATTCACGGTCAGCCCGGCCCGCATACGATTAAGGCGCTGTTCGGCGATCTGCCGTTGGCCGATCGGCAACGGGTTCAGCAATATATTATTGATGCTGAAAATACGGCTGACTACGATCCCATTCCCGGCGTGGGGAAACTGATTAGCGCGTTACACGCCGCCGGCGTGCCCGTGGGCATTGTCACCAGCGGCTGGCGGCAGAAAATCGATCGCGTCACCGCCATGCTACAGGTAGCGCACTGTATCTCGGTTATTGTTGAACGCGATGATGTGGCGCGTGGCAAACCGCATCCGGACCCTTATCTGCTGGCGGCACGGCGGCTGGCGGTGCCTGCCGAACAAACCGTGGTCTTTGAGGATTCGCCGAGCGGTATTAGCGCAGCCGTTTCCGCAGGGGCGTGTTGCATTGGTATTGGCGGGAAAGCATTAACAGAATTTGGCACCACGATCGCCATCGCTGACTTTACCGGCGTGGCGGTAGCCGCAAGAGGGGAGGATGAGGTGGTGATGTCATTTGGCGCTGAATATGCGCTGAGTATAGCGACCAGCAGGCCATGAGCATCATGCACAAGGCCTGAGGCAGAGCCGGGCAAGTAAAGCACCCGGCTCAAAAGCTATGCGTTTAAACGCCCGCTTCCAGAATACGAATGGTCGTATCCAGCACGTCGCCTTTCACCGCTTCGCTCCAGGCTTTCATGTGCGGGGTTTGCAGGTGCGCTTCAAGGTGCGCGACGCTTTCCCACACTTCAACCATCACGATAGAGTCCGGCGCGGTGGTCTGGAAGCTAACGCCTGCGGCGTGGTCCACCATCGGCGCGTAGCCGTGGCAGCCGTCTTCTTTCAGTACGGTTGGGATAATTTTGGTGAACTGTTCCAGTACCGCCTGACGATGATGTTGGCCCGGACGAGTACGGATTTCAGCAATAACTGTCAACATGATTAACTCCTTCTAATTCCAGGTGACCAGTTAACCAAAAATCTTCGCAAGATGCTCGCGGTATTCTGCAACATAACGTGGAATGTCAGGCATTTTAATCACGTCGTTGGCAATAAAGGTCGGCAGCGCTTCCATTCCCAGGAACTGGTTGGCTTTGTGGAACGGCAGGTAAACGCCGTCAACGCCCACGCCGTGGAAGAACTGGTCTTTATCGGTAAAGGCTTCCATTGGGGCATTCCAGGTCAGAGACAGCATATAGGTCTTGCCCTGAATCAGACCGCCGGAGCCGTATTTTTTGCTGGCATCGGAACGGGTACGGCCATCGCTGGCATACAGCGTGCCGTGACCTTCGGTGAAGACATCATCGATATATTTTTTGACGGTCCACGGTGCGCCCATCCACCAGCCCGGCATCTGCCAGATAACGGAATCGGCCCACAGGAAGTTCTGCACTTCGGCTTTGACATCGTAGTCGCCGTCGGCGCGAACCACTCTAACATCATGCCCGAGGTCGCGCAGGAAGGTTTCCGCGACTTCGGTCAGGGTGTCATTCAGCTGGCCGTTGGAGTGGCCGAATTTTTTCGCGCCGTTAACAATCAGAATGTTGCTCATTATTTATCCTCAATAAAATGCTTTTGTCAGCCATAATACTCGGCGTGCCGAAGAGGTTAAATGTGCAAAATGTGCAAAGTCTTTTGCTAAAAGAGCAATAATCGGTCTACCAGCGAATATCAGCCTGGAATCCGCCTCCGGGGGCATTGTGAAACGTGGCCGAAATCTGATGCAGCGCGGCGATGCGCTGCACGATAGACAGCCCCAGGCCGCTGCCGGTTTCATCCTGTCCCGGTGGGCGATAGAACCGTTCACCGACGCGCGCCAGCGCCTCCGGGCTGATGCCGGGGCCGTTGTCGCGCACGCTAAAACCCTCAGGCGTCAGCGTGACGTCGACCACGCTGCCGGCCGGGCTGTAGCGCACCGCGTTATCGAGTAGATTACGCACCAGCAGCCCAAGCAGCAGCGGCTGCGCGGTGCGCGATACCGGTGGCTCGCCGGTATGCAGGCGGACTTCAATGCCCGCTTTTTGTGCGGTGTGGTAGATGTCCATGACCGAAGATTGCAGCAGATCGTCGAGCACCACGGTCTGCACGTCCGCCAGCTGTTCCAGCGAATCCAGGCGTGAAAGGGTCAACAGCTGTTCGACTAAGCGGGTCGCCCGGTCGATGCCCGCGTGCAGCTGTGCCAGCGCCCGACGCTGGCCCGACGGATCGCCCTGCGAGAGTTCTGCCACTTCGGCCTGTACCCGCAGCGCGGTCAGTGGGCTACGTAGCTCGTGCGCGGCGTCAGAGGTAAAGCGTCGCTCGCGGGTCATCATGTCATGGGTGCGGCGGAACAGCTGATTAAGAGCGTCCAGCAGCGGACGAACTTCGCTAGGCACGCCGTCGGTGCTGAGCGCTTCACCGGCGTCCGGGTCGCGCTGGCGCAGCGTCCGGGTCAATTTTTTCAGCGGTGCCAGCTCGCGGCTGAGCAGGACAATCAGCAGCAAAAACATGATCGGTAGGGCGATAAGCCATGGCGTCAGCTGACCGGTGATGATATCCAGCGCCATCTCCCGGCGATAATCCCACTCCTGGCCGACCACGATACGGTACTTTTTATCGGCGGTCGTCAGCCACAGAAAGCGCCAGCTGTCGTCATCATTGCTAAGCTGGCCGTCGTCAAAGCCTTCGCGCCGGTAGTGATAAGGAATATACGGCCCGTTCTCGCCGTCGTGCAGCACCATTTTCCCATCGGTCGTGTAGATGGCGAAGGCGATGGCATCTTCGTCGAGATGGCCGTGCTTGACCTTTTTCGGCGCGCGTACCCACTGGCGTGAGGTGGTTAAATCGGCAAAATCCATGGCGCTGATGCGCTTGGCAAACAGCATCTGCTGGGTATCGAAGAGTTTATCCAGCTTATGGGTGGTTTGCTTCCAGGCAATCGCGCTGGCAAAACACCAAGTGATGGCGGAAAGCAGCATAAACAGGAGCGTCAGACGAACGCGCAGACTGAGGCGGCGGAATAGATTCATTGGTCACCCAGGGTGTAGCCGATACCGTGAACGGTGCGTATAAACGTGCTGCCGAGCTTGCGGCGCAGATGATGGACATGCACTTCAATGGCGTTACTGGAAACGTCTTCATCCCAGCTATAGAGCTTCTCTTCGATAAGCTTACGCGGCAGTACGCGCCCGACGTTACGCAGCAGCAGCTCCAGCAGGGCGAACTCTTTAGGTTTGAGGGCCAGCGGTTCACCGTTTAACGTCGCGGTGAGGCTACCGGGGTCCAGTTCGACATCGCCGTGACGCAGCGTGCTGCTGGGCTGGCCGTGGGCGCGGCGAATCAGCGCTTCCAGCCTGGCGGCCAGCTCGATCAGGGCGAACGGTTTGCACAGGTAATCATCAGCCCCGAGGCGCAGCCCCTCTACGCGCTGGCTGAGCGCATCGCGGGCGGTGAGGATCAGCACCGGCTCACGGCGGGATTTTTCGCGCCATTCGCGCAGGATATCCAGCCCGTCGATGCCGGGGAGCGTCAGGTCGAGGATGACCGCGTCATAGGGGGCGTTATAGAGCGCAATTTTCCCTTCTTCACCGCGGGTAAACCAGTCGAGTGTAAAGCCCATTTTCCCCAGCCCGGCTTTGATACCATCGCCGATAAGCTTGTCATCTTCTACCAACAAAATGCGCATCTTTTGCTCCTTGCCGACACCGTGAATGCCAAGTAAACCGCGCCTTTGCTGCTGCTGTACAGCAAAAATAATTCTTTTTTTCGCTTAAGAAGTTGTTAAGAATTGCACGGTGTAATAGCGAGCACAGACAATAAAAAGGAGACATCATCATGAAGAAACTTGCTGCTTTCGCTGCCATTCTGGCACTGGCATCCGCACCGGCCTTCGCGGCCAACCAGGGTGGTTTTTCCGGCCCCACCAGCACTTCTAGCGCGCAAACCGGCGGTTTTACCGGGCCTAGCGGGACGGTAACCACGGCGGCAAACGCCAAATCAATGCGTGACGATACCTGGGTAACGCTGCGCGGCAATATTACCGAGCGTATTTCCGACGACCTGTATATTTTTAAAGATGCCAGCGGCACCATCAACGTGGATATCGACCACAAGCGCTGGAACGGCCAGACCATCTCTCCTCAGGATCTTGTTGAAATCCAGGGTGAAGTGGACAAAGACTGGAACTCCGTGGAAATTGATGTGAAGCAGATTCGTAAAGTGAATCCATAATCGACAATACTGCGCAAGATCGGTCAGGATTCGCTGCCGCCCGGAGGGCAAAATGGGCCACATGGAGGCAGTGATGAATGACCTGATTAGCGCGGCTTATGCCAAACGCCTGCGGCGCGTTTGCGACCACATTGAGCGTCATCTGGATGAGCCTCTATCGATTGAGGCGTTAAGTCGGATGGCGCACAGCTCGCCGTTTCATTTCCACCGGCAGTTTACCGCCTGGTGCGGCCTGCCGCTGTATCGCTATATCCAGTGGTTACGTCTGCGCCGCGCTTCCTGGCGGCTGGCGTTTAACCCGCAGGATAAGGTTATCGATATTGCGCTGGATGCCGGGTTTCAGAATCCGGAGTCGTTCACTCGTGCCTTTAAAACCGCGTTTGGCCAGAGCCCGCGCCAGTTCCGTCAAAAACCGAACTGGGCGGCCTGGCACCAACGCGTACCTAAACTGGCATTACAGGAGCAGAACGTAATGGACGTGAAAATCGTTGAATTTCCGCATACCAACGTCGCCATGTTGACCCATCAAGGGCATCCGGATCGGGTGAACGACAGCGCGGCAACCTTTATTGAATGGCGACGCAGCACCGGGTTTTCTCCGGTGAAAAGCAGCCAAACTTACGGCATTGCCTGGCACGACCCGCAAACGACGCCGCCGGAGCAGTTTCGCTTTGATATCTGCGGCAGCGTCGCAGCACCGATACCGGAGAACGCGTTTGGCGTGGTTAACGCTGAAATCCCCGGCGGGCGCTGCGCGGTGGTGCGTCATCAGGGCTCGCTGGATTCACTGTCTGACAGCGTCTGGTACTTGTTCCGCGAATGGCTACCGGGCAGCGGTGAAACGCCGCGCGATTTCCCGGTCTTCTTCCAGTACCGCAATTTCGTCCATGAAGTCCCCGAGCACGCGCTGATAACGGACATCTATCTGCCGCTGCGTTAACTTCCTCGCAACCTATCTCACGGTTTGTGACTCAGACCGTGAGATAGGGTATTATCTGCGGCAATATTGCCGTCCGAACGGTCAGCATGCAGATTGAGGATCCACTGTTAATGAGCGATATGGCAGAGCGCCTTGCGCTACATGAATTTACGGAAAACGCCTACTTAAATTACTCCATGTACGTCATCATGGACCGCGCGTTGCCGTTTATTGGCGACGGCCTGAAGCCGGTTCAGCGCCGCATCGTTTACGCGATGTCGGAGCTGGGCCTGAACGCCAGCGCCAAATTCAAAAAATCCGCCCGTACCGTCGGCGACGTGCTGGGTAAATATCACCCGCACGGCGACAGCGCGTGCTATGAAGCGATGGTGCTGATGGCGCAGCCGTTCTCCTACCGTTACCCGCTGGTTGATGGTCAGGGGAACTGGGGGGCGCCGGATGACCCGAAATCCTTCGCCGCGATGCGTTACACCGAATCGCGCCTGTCGAAGTACTCCGAACTGCTGCTCAGCGAGCTGGGCCAGGGCACGGCGGACTGGGTGCCGAACTTTGACGGCACGATGCAGGAGCCGAAAATGCTGCCTGCGCGTCTGCCAAACATCTTGCTGAACGGCACCACCGGTATTGCCGTGGGCATGGCGACGGATATCCCGCCGCACAACCTGCGTGAAGTGGCGAAAGCGGCGATTACGTTGATTGAAAAACCGCAAACCACCCTCGACGAGGTGCTGGATATCGTCCAGGGGCCGGACTACCCGACCGAAGCGGAAATCATCACCTCCCGTGCGGAAATCCGCAAAATTTACCAGAACGGTCGCGGCTCCGTGCGTATGCGCGCGGTGTGGACGAAAGAAGACGGCGCGGTGGTGATTACCGCGCTGCCGCACCAGGTGTCCGGCGCGAAGGTGCTGGAGCAAATTGCCGCCCAGATGCGCAATAAAAAGCTGCCGATGGTAGATGACCTGCGCGATGAATCTGACCACGAGAACCCGACCCGTCTGGTGATCGTACCGCGCTCCAACCGCGTGGACATGGAGCCGGTGATGCATCACCTGTTCGCCACCACCGATCTGGAAAAAAGCTACCGCATTAACCTGAACATGATCGGCCTTGACGGCCGCCCAGCGGTGAAAAATCTGCTGGAAATCCTCACCGAGTGGCTGGCGTTCCGCCGCGACACGGTGCGCCGTCGTCTGAACTACCGTCTGGAGAAAGTGCTCAAGCGCCTGCATATCCTCGAAGGCTTGCTGGTGGCGTTTCTCAACATCGATGAAGTTATCGAGATTATCCGCCACGAAGATGAGCCGAAGCCCGCGCTGATGTCGCGCTTTGGCATCAGCGAAACCCAGGCGGAAGCGATCCTTGAGCTGAAGCTGCGCCATCTCGCCAAACTCGAAGAGATCAAGATTCGCGGCGAGCAGGACGAACTGGCTAAAGAGCGCGATCATCTGCAGGCCATCCTTGCCTCCGAGCGTAAGATGAGCAATCTGCTGAAGAAAGAGCTGCAGGCCGACGCCGAAGCCTTCGGCGACGACCGTCGTTCACCGCTGCGCGAGCGTGAAGAGGCGAAGGCGATGAGTGAGCACGACATGCTGCCGTCTGAGCCGGTCACCATCGTGCTGTCGCAAATGGGCTGGGTGCGCAGCGCCAAAGGCCACGATATCGACGCGCAGGGCCTGAGCTACAAATCCGGCGACAGCTGGAAGGCGTCGGTGAAAGGCAAGAGCAACCAGCCGGTAGTGTTTGTTGATACTACCGGGCGCAGCTACGCCATCGACCCGATCACGCTGCCGTCCGCGCGCGGGCAGGGCGAGCCGCTCACCGGCAAGCTAACGCTGCCGCCGGGAGCGACCGTTGAGCATATGCTGATGGAAGGCGACGACACGAAGCTGCTGATGGCTTCCGACGCGGGCTACGGTTTCATCTGCACCTTCAATGACCTTGTCGCGCGTAACCGTGCCGGTAAGGCGCTGATTTCACTGCCGGATAACGCGCACGTGATGCCGCCACTGGTGATTGAAGACGAGTCGGATATGCTGCTGGCCATTACCGCCGCGGGCCGTATGCTGATGTTCCCGCTGAGCGATCTGCCGCAGCTGTCGAAAGGTAAGGGCAACAAGATTATCAATATTCCGTCGGCGGAAGCCGCCAGCGGTACCGATAGTCTGGCGCACCTGTACATCCTGCCGCCGCAGAGCACGCTGACCTTCCACGTCGGCAAGCGTAAGATCAAACTGCGCCCGGAAGAGCTGCAAAAAGTGACCGGCGAGCGCGGCCGCCGTGGGACGCTGATGCGCGGCCTGCAGAAAATCGACCGTGTCGACATTGATTCGCCGCAGCGCGCGCAGTCGGCCGACAGCGAAGAGTAAGCGTTTCCCCCGTCATCGGGCGGGGGAAAAATTGCTGCAAAACCGTTGTTAATTCAACCATTGCGATTAACAATACCCCTTTGCAGGGGTCTGCAAGTAACCAAGCCCTGTCCGGTATACGTGCCCCGTCAGGCGGGCTGAAAATGTGCGTTTTACGTACATATCAGCGGTGCATCGACGGGTATAATTCTAAGCGGTTCAGGGTTCAGAGGACGCTATGCTATTTATTTTACGTGTCATTATTGTTGTCATTTACTGCATTCTGGTATGCATCTTTGGCTGTATCTACTGTCTGTTCAGCCCGCGTAACCCAAAACACGTTGCCACCTTTGGCCACATGTTCGGCCGACTGGCACCGGTCTTCGGTTTAAAAGTGGAAACCCGCAAGCCGGCCAATGCCGACAGCTTTGGCAACGCTATCTACATCGCTAACCACCAGAACAACTACGACATGGTGACTGCGGCCAATATCGTGCTGCCGCCTACCGTTACGGTTGGGAAGAAAAGTCTGGTATGGGTTCCGTTCTTCGGCCTGCTGTACTGGCTAACGGGTAACCTGCTGATTGACCGTAACAACCGCGCGAAAGCGCACGGTACGATCTCTGAAGTGGTGAACAGTTTTCAGACACGCAAAATCTCCTTCTGGATGTTCCCGGAAGGCACCCGCAGCCGCGGCCGTGGCCTGCTGCCGTTTAAAACCGGCGCGTTCCACGCGGCTATCGCCTCCGGCGTACCGATTATTCCGGTCTGCGTGTCGAACACCTCGAACAAAATCAAGCTCAACCGCTGGAACAATGGCCTGGTGATTGTGGAAATGCTGGACCCGATCGACACCAGCGCGTGGGGCAAAGATCAGGTACGCGAGCTGGCGAAACACTGCCGCGAAGTGATGAAGGCGAAAATTGACGAGCTGGACCAGGAAGTGGCCGCGCGCGAGTCTGCCGCTAAAAAATAATGACCGTCGGCGGCGCGCAAACGCGCTTGCCGTATGCCGTTTTGCTGTTGGGAAAGTGATTTCCCACGTTTGATTTGTCAGTTTTGATGGAGCTTATATGTCACTCAGTCGGCGTCAGTTTATTCAGGCTTCGGGCGTTGCGCTTTGCGCAGGCGCGGTGCCGCTGAAGGCGCAGGCCGCAGGGCAGCAGCCCGCGCTGCCGGTACCTCCGCTGCTGGAGTCTCGTCGCGGACAGCCCCTTTTCTTAACGCTACAGCGTGCGCACTGGTCTTTTAGCCAGGGCACCCGCGCGCAGGTATGGGGCGTCAACGGCCGCTACCTTGGGCCGACTATCCGCGTCTGGAACGGCGATGACGTTAAGCTCATTTACAGTAACCGCCTCACCGAAAATGTCGCCATGACCGTGCGCGGCCTGCAGGTGCCGGGTCCGCTGATTGGCGGCGCGGCGCGCATGATGACGCCTAATGCCGACTGGGCGCCGGTGCTGCCGATCCGCCAAAGTGCGGCGACCCTGTGGTATCAGGCCAACACGCCGAACCATATGGCGCAGCAGGTCTATAACGGCCTGGCGGGCATGTGGCTCGTGGAAGATGAAGTAAGTAAGTCCTTACCGTTCCCCAGCCACTACGGCGTGGACGACTTTCCGATCATCATTCAGGACAAACGGCTGGATAACTTCGGTACGCCCGTTTATAGCGAACCGGGCAGCGGCGGTTTTGTGGGTGACACGCTGCTGGTGAACGGCGTGCAGGGCCCCTACGTCGAGGTTTCTCGCGGCTGGGTGCGCCTGCGCCTGCTCAACGCTTCAAACTCACGCCGCTATATGCTGCGTATGAGCGACGGGCGCGCGCTGCACGTGATTTCCAGCGATCAGGGCTTCCTGCCGGCACCGGTTTCGACGACCCAGCTGTCGCTGGCGCCGGGCGAGCGCCGCGAAGTGCTGGTCGATATGACCAACGGTGATGAAGTGTCCATCACCTGCGGCGAGTCTGCCAGCATTATGGATCGCATCCGCGGCTTCTTTGAGCCATCGAGCATACTGGTTTCCACGCTGGTGCTAACCCTACGCCCGACGGGCCTGTTGCCGTTAGTGACCGATAACTTACCGATGCGTATCCTGCCGACGGAAATACTCAGCGGTACGCCGCTGCGCAGCCGTGATATTCGACTGGGCGACGATCCTGGTATCAACGGTCAGCTGTGGGACCCGCAGCGTATTGATATTACCGCGCAGCAGGGCACCTGGGAGCGCTGGACGGTGCGCGCGGACGCGCCGCAGTCGTTCCATATTGAAGGTGTGATGTTCCAGATTCGTAACGTCAACGGCGCGATGCCGTTGCCGGAAGATCGCGGCTGGAAAGACACCGTCTGGATTGACGGCCAGGTCGAGCTGCTGGTCTACTACGGTCAGCCGTCGTGGCCGCACTTCCCGTTCCAGTTCGCCAGCCAGACGCTGGAGCTGGCCGATCGCGGCTCCATTGGCCAGATTCTGGTGAACCCCGCGCCGTAAGACATCGCTAAACAACCCGGCCGAGCGTCGCGACGCCGGGGTTATCAACGCGTTAAAAAATCCCGTTTCATAGAACGTCAATCGGGCTTATAATCCCCGACCTTTGATTATTTTTTTACCATTTTTTGGAAGCAACATGAGCGCTATCTCCCTGATCCAACCGGATCGCGACCTTTTCTCCTGGCCGCAGTACTGGGCCGCCTGCTTTGGGCCGGCGCCGTTTTTGCCGATGTCACGTGAAGAGATGGATCAACTTGGCTGGGATAGCTGCGACATCATTCTGGTAACCGGCGACGCCTACGTCGACCACCCGAGCTTCGGGATGGCAATTTGCGGCCGTATGCTGGAAGCGCAGGGCTTCCGCGTAGGGATCATCGCCCAGCCGGACTGGAACAGCAAAGACGACTTTATGCGTCTGGGCAAACCCAATCTGTTCTTCGGGGTTACCGCCGGTAACATGGACTCGATGATCAACCGCTACACCGCCGACCGGAAGCTGCGTCATGACGACGCCTACACCCCGGACAACGTGGCGGGCAAGCGCCCGGACCGCGCGACGCTGGTGTATACCCAACGCTGTAAAGAAGCGTGGAAAGATGTGCCGGTGATCCTCGGCGGTATTGAAGCCAGCCTGCGTCGTACCGCCCACTATGACTACTGGTCTGATACCGTGCGCCGCTCGGTGCTGATCGACGCCAAGGCCGATATGCTGATGTTCGGCAACGGCGAACGCCCGCTGGTGGAAGTGGCTCACCGCCTGGCGCTGGGCGAAAAAATCACTGAAATTCGCGATGTGCGCAACACCGCGATTATCGTTAAAGAAGCGCTGCCGGGCTGGTCCGGCGTCGACTCCACCCGTATCGACACCCCGGGGAAAATCGACCCCATTCCGCACCCGTACGGGGAAGACCTGCCGTGCGCCGACAACAAGCCGGTAGCGCCGAAAAAGCAGGAAGCAAAAGTGGTTACCGTACAGCCGCCGCGTCCGAAACCGTGGGAAAAAACCTACGTGCTGCTGCCGTCGTTTGAAAAAGTGAAAAACGATAAGGTGCTGTACGCTCACGCTTCGCGCATTCTGCACCATGAAACCAACCCGGGCAGCGCCCGTGCGCTGATGCAGAAGCAGGGCGACCGCTATATCTGGATTAACCCGCCGGCTATCCCGCTGTCGACCGAAGAGATGGACAGCGTATTTGCGCTGCCGTATAAGCGTGTGCCGCATCCTGCATACGGCAAGGCGCGTATTCCGGCGTATGAGATGATTCGCTTCTCTATCAACATCATGCGCGGCTGCTTTGGCGGATGCTCGTTCTGCTCGATTACCGAGCACGAAGGGCGCATTATTCAAAGCCGTTCTGAAGATTCGATCATCAACGAAATCGAAGCCATTCGCGACACGGTGCCCGGTTTTACCGGCATTATCTCCGACCTTGGTGGCCCGACGGCCAACATGTACATGCTGCGCTGTAAGTCGCCGCGCGCCGAGCAGACCTGCCGTCGTCTCTCCTGCGTGTACCCGGAAATTTGCCCGCATATGGATACCGACCATACGCCGACCATCAACCTGTATCGCCGCGCCCGCGACCTGAAAGGCATCAAAAAGATCCTGATCGCTTCCGGCGTGCGTTATGACCTGGCCGTGGAAGACCCGCGCTACATTAAAGAGCTGGCGACGCACCACGTCGGCGGCTACCTGAAGATTGCGCCGGAGCACACTGAAGAAGGGCCGTTGTCGAAAATGATGAAGCCGGGGATGGGCAGCTATCACCGCTTTAAAGAGCTGTTTGACACCTATTCGAAGCAGGCGGGCAAAGAACAGTATCTGATCCCTTACTTTATCTCCGCGCACCCAGGCACGCGTGATGAAGATATGGTGAACCTGGCGCTGTGGCTCAAGCAGCACCGTTTCCGCCTCGATCAGGTACAAAACTTCTATCCGTCGCCGCTGGCGAACTCGACCACCATGTATTACACCGGCAAGAACCCGCTGGGTAAAATTGGCTATAAGAGTGAAGACGTGGTGGTGCCGAAGGGCGATAAACAGCGCCGTCTGCATAAAGCGCTGCTGCGCTATCACGATCCGGCTAACTGGCCGCTGATCCGTACCGCGCTAGAGGCGATGGGGAAAAAGCATCTGATCGGCAGCCGTCGCGATTGCCTGGTCCCGGCGCCAACGCTGGATGAGATGCGCGAAGCGCGCCGCCAGAATCGCAATACGCGCCCGGCGCTGACCAAGCATACGCCGGTGGCACATCAGCGCCAGACGCCGACAGCGGCGAAAAGAGCTCCTGCCGCACAGCCGCGTAGGCCATCGGCCGACGCGATGAAAAAACGGGCCAAACCGGCGCGTTAATGCGCTGAGACTCGCGGTGTGTCATCAGGTTGATGGCGTGCCGCGGGTTGCTCTGTCCTCAGCGGCCACGCTGCGCAGCCGCTGTAAAAGGCTGCCTTCCCCGGGAAGAATCACATCTTCTATCACCCAATTATTCTCTATTTTGCTTAGCACGATATCGCGCTCGCCGGGTGTATTTTCGTTGAGCCAATACGCAACGTGAATTTTGGCCTGCCCGGTATTTTGCTCCACCACGTTCATGGCGATGATTTTTTGAAAGTCGCCCTCGCTGCATCCGCATAATGGGTTGCTATTGATATATTCCAGCGTGTGGGGATCTTCAAACGTTTTACCGCTATTGCCTTCCGCATGTTCATAATCGATGAGCGCCTGAAGCAGCGTTGGAGTCGCCATCGCCGTCCAGGGGACGGGAGAATGAGCAAGCTGCGCATAGACGCGCTGGACAAAAATCTGCGGCTGCGGATGCTGTAATCCCACGAGACTGGCGCGCATCCGTTGGTTTTCGGCATGGAGTCTTTGGTAGAGCGTAACGCCATTGCTGTCGCTATCGATTACGTCATCAATCCTCCAGCGATCGCCTTCGGCAATCAGCGTCAGCGTAATGAGCGTGAGGACCGCGCTATCGCTTTTTAGCGGATGAAAGCGCACCGTGACCTCGGCGTGCGTGGCATCACTTTGCGTGGCCTGGATGCTTTCCACAAAGGGGGATTCAAAATCCTGGCAGCCGCACATCGGGTCGTAATCCAGAAAGCCTTCATCACCCGGCAGGATATAGCGATCGTTTTCGTTTAATTCTTCGACCAGGCGCTGAGAGATAATTCGCGTTTCGCCCGTTTCACCAAAGTAGACGAACTGCTCATCGTTCAGATAGGCGTGGTAAAGCTGTTCAACGGTTTGTTGTGGTGAAAGCGTCGGCTGCGCCAGGGCGCTGGTGCTCAGCCACAAGAGCGGCAGTAAAAACAACCCACGGATCATTTTTCCCATTCTGCATTTCCTTTGCATGATGCATGTTATCCCGACGCGCCTTAATGTTACCGGCTCTCCGATTTTTCCTGCATATCTCTGATTCTTTTTGCCAGCGCCGCCAGCTGTTCGTCATCCGCGCGTTCATGATCGTGTGAGGATAAATACCCTTCATACTGCGTGAAGAATTTTGTCTGCCGGTTTTCGATCGGCCGCCACTGGCGCATATCGCCGGTGCCGTGCATCGGGCTGAGCTTACTGTGCACATGATCGACGCCGAAGCCTTCAAAGAACATCCCCGTGCGCCCCACGTCGTCGAAGGTGTTATCCAGTAATTTGGCGACCTTCTGCGTCGCCAGCACTAAATCTGCCAGCGCCTGCGGCGGCATATCGAATGCGTAGCTGGGGTAGTGTTTTTTAGGGATCACGACGGTGAAGCCTTCGGTATTGGGGAAAATCGATAAAAAGGCGAGATGATGTTCGTCTTCCCAGACCTTATGGCAGGGGGCTTTACCTTCAACTATCTGGCAAAAAATGCAGCTCATGGCATCCTCTCCGTTAACGTAGAATCGTTACTGTAGCAGACGCAGACAATAAAAAACCCGGCGTGAGCCGGGCTTGAGAGATTAACCGCCGAACTGGTCAGGATCCGGCCCTAAACGCTTGCGTTGATCCAGCGCGGCGATAGCGGTGAGCTCGTCTTTATCCAGGCGGAAGTCCCAGACGTCGAAGTTTTCGGCGATGCGCGACGGCGTCACTGATTTTGGAATCACCACCAGACCGCTGTCGAGATGCCAGCGAATGACGATCTGCGCCGGGGTTTTACCGTACTTGTCGGCAAGATGACGAATCACTTTCTGATCGAACACGCCTTCGCCCCCCTGTGCCAGCGGGCTCCACGATTCGGTCTGAATTTTGTGGGTGGCGTTCCACGCATTCAGCTGGCGTTGCTGCATCAGCGGATGCAGTTCAATCTGGTTAATCACCGGCGCAACGCCGGTTTCGTCAATCAGCCGCTGCAGATGCGGAACCTGGAAGTTACACACGCCAATGCTCTTGACCAGCCCCTGTTGTTGCAGCGCAATCAACGCTTTCCATGCGTCGATGTAGTGATCCGATGCGGGCACTGGCCAGTGGATCAGGTACAGATCGAGATAGTCGAGCTGCAAATGTTCCAGGCTTTCCTGCAGCGCGTCGGCGGCGCGCAGATGGGAGTCATTCCACAGCTTGGTGGTGATAAACAGATCTTCACGCGCAATGCCTGCGCTCTTAATCGCTTTACCCACGCCTGACTCATTTTTGTAGGCGGCGGCAGTATCAATGGAACGGTAACCGACCTCAATCGCCTTGTGGATTGCGGTCACGACTTCTTCATTACTGGCCTGCCATACGCCCAGGCCCAGCTGCGGCATTACATTGCCATCGTGCAGTTTAATCACGGTTGGTTGTGTCATGCATTTCTCCTTTTCATCAGCTTATCGGGGCGTGCCCCGATAAGGTTTGTAGGATTAAGTCTGGTCTAAATATGCCAAAACGAAAGGTAAAGCGAGGATGGATTAGCGAGCGGCTTCGTAAATACGACGGCTCACGTCGAGGGTAATATCCTGATTTTCACCCAGTTTAGTCATACCGTGCTCTTCGAGTTTTTTCAGCAGCGCCGGGATGGAGCTGCCGTCCAGACCGTAGTCAGACAGGCGGGTTGGTACGCCCATTTTTTCAAAGAAGCTGCGGGTTGCGGCGATGGCGGCATCGATACGCGCATCGTCTGTGCCTTCGGTAATGTTCCATACGCGTTCGGCATATTGCAGCAGCTTAGCGCGCTTGGTGTCGCGTTTTTCATTCCACAGTGCCGGCAGCACGATAGCCAGCGTCTGCGCGTGATCCAGACCGTGCATTGCGGTCAGCTCATGCCCCAGCATATGGGTTGCCCAGTCCTGCGGTACACCCGCGCCGATCAGACCGTTAAGCGCCTGGGTGGCGGCCCACATAATGTTGGCGCGCACGTCGTAGTTTTCCGGTTCCTGAAGCGCTTTCGGGCCATCTTCGACCAGGGTCAGCAGAATGCCTTCGGCAAAGCGGTCCTGAATTTTACCGTTAACCGGGTAGGTCACGTACTGTTCAACGGTGTGAACGAAGGCGTCGACAACGCCGTTAGCGACCTGGCGCGGCGGCAGGGTGTAGGTGTAAACCGGGTCCAGAATGGCGAACTGCGGCTGGACGTGCGCAGACATAAAGGCACGTTTGTCGCCGGTGGTTTTACGGGAGATGACCGCGCCTTTATTTGACTCAGAACCGGTCGCCGGCAGGGTCAGGACGGAGCCCATCGGGATAGCGCTTTTTACATTGCTGCCGTAGGTTTCGAGAATTTCCCACGGATCGATGCTTTCATCGTAGTGCGCCGCAGCGGCGATAAATTTAGTGCCGTCGAGTACGGAACCGCCGCCGACTGCCAGCAGGAAAGTCACCTTTTGCTCGCGGGCAATCTTCACCGCGTTCATGAGCGTTTCATAGGACGGGTTTGGCTCGATGCCGCCGAATTCCAGCACATCCAGGCCTTTCAGCGCGGCCAGAACCTGATCCAGGACGCCGGTTTTTTTCACGCTGCCGCCGCCGTAGGTAATCAGTACGCGGGCGTCTGCCGGGATCTGAGCGCGCAGATTTTCGATAGCGCCTTTACCGAACAGGATGCGGGTCGGGGTGTGAAGATCAAAATTAAACATTGCTCGTTCCCTTCTTGGTGGGTGAAAAACAAGGTGGCGAAAGGTCGCCGCCGAATGACATCATTGTGGTCCTCGTCGCCGTACCTCTCAATGCACATTTCTGCGTTTGTCTTGCCCATTTCTCCATATGGCTGGAGAATTACGTTAATCATGGTCACAATGATTGCGTTGGAAAAGGCATCTGGAGCCCCCGTTGATGAACCGTGACGAAATCTGTGCGCTGCTGACAGAGAAAATTAAGCAGCTGAAAAATAACGAACAAAATCTTCAGGCGCTGCTGCCGGAGATTCAGCTTATCTACGGCACCCGGCCAAACGGGCGCACGCCGGTGATGTACCGGCCGGGCATCGTTTTTCTCTTTTCCGGCTATAAAATCGGTTATATCAACGACCGTACCTTCCGCTACGATGCGAACGAATACCTGCTGCTGACGGTACCTTTACCCTTCGAATGTGAAACTTTTGCGACTGAAGATGCGCCGCTGGCCGGTCTGCGGCTTGATGTCGATCTGTTTCAGCTTCAGGCGCTGCTGATGGACATTGGCGAAGACCCACTGTTTCGCCCCTCGGTGGCGGAAAGCGGCATCAACTCGGCGACGCTGTCTGAGGAGATCCTCTGCGCCGCTGAGCGCCTGCTGGACGTGATGGAACGCCCGCTGGACGCTCGTATTCTCGGCAAACAGATTATTCGTGAGATGCTGTACCACGTGCTGACCGGGCCGCGCGGCGGCGCGCTGATGGCGCTGGTCAGCCGCCAGACGCACTTTAGCCAGATAGGCCGGGTACTGAAGCGCATTGAAAGCCAGTACACCGAATCGCTGAGCGTCGATCAGCTGGCCGCCGAAGCAAACATGAGCCTGTCAGCGTTCCACCATAATTTTAAGTCAGTCACCAGCACTTCGCCGCTGCAATATCTGAAAACCTATCGGCTGCATAAAGCACGGATGATGATGGCGCACGATGGGCTGAAGGCCAGCGCAGCGGCCATGCAGGTGGGTTACGAAAGCGCGTCGCAGTTTAGCAGGGAGTTTAAGCGGTACTTCGGGCTCACGCCGGGGGAGGATGCGGCACGACTGCGTGGCATGTAATCAGGAGCCGGATAAAGGGGTTTGCCTGATAAGCGCAGCGCTATCAGGCAAACCCGGCGCACGTTGCCGGATGGCGGCGTAAATGCCTTATCCGGCCTACGTGTGCTATGCGATCAGGCGTCGCAATACTTTTTCTTGATAACCACAATCACCGTGCCGAGCAGCCCGACAACCAGCAGGAAAATCGGCAGAATCATCAGGAAGGTCATCACCTGATCTTCATGGCGCTTCACGAACGGAATCATGCTGATGGCGTAGCCCAGACTGGTGACCACGCCCACCCACAGCAGCGCGCTTAGCCAGTTAAACAGCTGGAAGCGACGATTCGGCAGGCCGGAAATGCCCGCCATTGTTGGCAGCAGGGTGCGCACGAATGCCAGGAAGCGCCCGGCGAGCAGCGCCAGCAGGCCGTGGCGGTCGAACATACAGGTTGCGCGCTGATGGTATTTTTCCGGCAGCTGTGCGAGCCAGCCTTTTACCACTCGGGTGTTACCCAGCCAGCGCCCCTGAATATAGCTCAGCCAGCAGCCGAGGCTGGCGGCGGTGGTCAGGATGACGAGGGTAGGGACGTAGCCCATCACGCCCTTGGCGATGAGCGCGCCCGCCAATAGCAATAGGCTATCGCCGGGGAGGAAGGAGGCGGGGAGCAGGCCGTTTTCCAGAAACAGAGTGGCAAACATGACCAGATAAACAACCCCCACGACGTGCGGATTCGCCAGGGCAGCAAAATCGTGCTGCCAAAGCGCGGCGACTATATCTTGAATAACGACCATGGACATTCCTGTGGAACAGCGTTTTCACTTATTGTACGCCCGAATTCTTAAGAACACCTTGATCCCGGGCGCAACAAATGAAGCCGTATTGTTCAGCCAGGCTGACAATCACGTGAAATTTGTTTACGCCTGGCGACGAGGGCACTCGGGAACCGACTGTTCTCAACATCGGTGACGCCGCCGTAGGCTGCGCCAAAAACATTGCTAACCCGCCCGGCACTGACCATGCCGGGCCCGGCTATGTTACACGATGCGGGCGAATCCTGCCGCTAAATCCTCAATCAGATCGTCAACGTTCTCCAGGCCGATGTGAACGCGGATGAGCGTGCCCTCAAAATCAATCTTACCTTCAGGGCGGATGCTGGCGAGCTCTTCCGGTTGGTTGGCCAGAATAAGCGATTCAAAGCCGCCCCACGAGTACGCCATGCTGAACAGCGAAAAGTTATCGAGATACTGCGCCAGCTCATCGTTATTCAGACGTTTATTCAAAACGAAGGAGAACAGGCCGCTGCTGCCGGTGAAGTCGCGCTGCCAGAACTCATGGCCTTTGCTGCCCGGCAGCGCCGGGTGGTTAACGCGCGCCACCTGCGGCTGCTGTGCCAGCCATTCGGCAATTTTCAGGCTGCTTTCATGGTGCTGGCGCAGGCGTACGCCCAGCGTGCGCAGGCCGCGGCTGGTCATATAGGCGGTATCCGCGTCGAGCATCTGACCCATCAGGTAGGCATTTTCGCGCAGCTGCGCCCAGCAGCGTTCATTGGCTACCGCCGTACCGACCATGGCGTCTGAGTGACCAATTAAATATTTGGTGCCGGCCTGAATGGAAATATCGATATCGAAATCGAGCGCTTTGAACAGAATCCCCGCCGCCCAGGTGTTGTCGATCATGATGATCGCCTCGGGCGCAACGCTGCGCACGGCGGCAACAATCGCCGGCACGTCATGCACTTCCATGGTGATCGAACCCGGTGATTCCAGGAACACCACTTTGGTGTTGGGCTGGATCAGGCCAGCAATGTCGGCGCCAATCAACGGGTCGAACCAGCCGGTGCTTACGCCCAGCTTGCCAAGAATTTTGGTGCAAAAATCCTGCGTCGGCTCATAGGCGGTGTTGGTCAGCAGGACGTGATCGCCCTGCTCGACGAAGGCCAGAATGGTGTTGGCGACCGCCGCCGCGCCGCAGGGGAAGAGCGCGCAGCCGGCGCCGCCTTCCAGCTCGCACATGGCCTCCTGGAGTGAGAAATGCGTGAGCGTCCCGCGACGGCCATAAAACAGCTCGCCGTTGGCGCGGTTACGGGTTGCCTGTTTCTTGGCGGCAACGGTCTCGAAAACCAGCGAAGAGGCGCGCTGAATCACGCTGTTTACCGATCCCTGGGTGTATTTTTTGCTGCGTCCGGCGTTAACCAGCGCGGTATCAAGGTGCTTGTCTGCCATCTTGGGTCTACCTGTTTTATACGTCTGGACGTCTAAACTATCACGATTGTTCATGCGATGGCGCGTTGCAAACGCATACAGGAGAAAATTTTGCCAAAAAGCGCGCAGAAAACTTTTTTACTGCGTAAGCGCAAGGAAAATAAGTGTGATTTGAGTCAATATGTAAATACTAATGAGAACTACTATCAATTCGACGTTGTTTTGATATTATTGGTCTCAGATTTTGTGATTTATGTCCTGGAGATACACAGTGGGTAATAATTTGATGCAGGCGGATCTCTCCGTTTGGGGTATGTATCATCATGCCGACATCGTGGTTAAAGTGGTCATGATTGGCTTGATACTGGCATCCGTCGTCACCTGGGCTATTTTCTTCAGCAAGGGCGCCGAGCTCATTTCTCACAAGCGCCGCCTCAAGCGCGAACAGAAGCTGTTAGCCGATGCGCGTTCACTCAATCAGGCGCACGAAACGGCCGCCGCATTCGACGCCCGCAGCCTGAGCAGCCAGCTGATTAATGAAGCGCAGAACGAACTCGAGCTTTCGGCCGGTTCGCAAGACAACGAAGGCATTAAAGAACGTACCGGTTTCCGTCTTGAACGTCGCGTTGCGGCGGTAGGCCGTCACATGGGACGCGGTAACGGCTTCCTCGCGACCATCGGTGCTATCTCTCCGTTCGTCGGCCTGTTCGGCACCGTATGGGGCATCATGAACAGCTTTATCGGTATCGCCCAGACCCAAACCACTAACCTGGCGGTGGTGGCACCGGGTATCGCAGAAGCCCTGCTGGCGACTGCGATTGGCCTGTTTGCCGCGATTCCGGCGGTGGTGATTTATAACGTCTTCGCGCGTCTCATCGGCGGCTTCAAGGCCAACCTTAGCGATGTGGCCGCCCAGGTTCTGCTGCTGCAGAGTCGCGATCTGGATCTCAGCGCCAGCGGCGTGCATCCGGTCCGTACCGCCCAGAAATTACGAGTAGGTTAATGCCCCATGGCAATGCGTCTTAATGAAAATCTGGACGACACCGGCGAAATGCATGAAATCAACGTGACGCCGTTTATCGACGTCATGCTGGTGCTCTTGATTATCTTCATGGTTGCCGCACCGTTGGCGACCGTCGATGTCAAAGTGAATCTGCCGGCGTCTTCTAGCCAACCGCAGCCACGCCCGGAAAAACCGGTCTACCTGTCGGTGAAAGCGGATAAATCGATGTTCCTCGGTAATGATCCCATCACCGATGACAACATGGTCACGGCGCTGGAAGCGCTGACGGAAGGCAAGAAAGACACCACCATCTTCTTCCGCGCCGATAAAACGGTGGACTATGAAACGATGATGAAGGTTATGGATACGCTTCATCAGGCGGGCTATCTGAAGATTGGCCTGGTTGGCGAAGAGACCGTCGCGAAAAAATAATCACACCGGATGGCGCGCTCTGCGCCATCCGTTATATCTCCCTGGTAATATCATATTTATCTTAAGTCTTATTTTCTGCACGGCATTTCTGCTGATATTTAAATGTTATTTAGCAGTGCTTCATTCGCGTTATATATTTTTAACGTTAGAGTGGCTAGCCTGAAATAACCTTTCTACGCTTAATTCTGAACGCTAACAATAATATATAAACCTGCAGCGGACGGACATTATCATGGCCATAATATCTTTGCGACAAGCTAAAGGTACGCATCGTGACCTCATCTCGTTATCGACAATTCGTCAGAGGGCGGACCGCCTGCTGTTGGTGCTGGTTTGGGTTATGTGGTTTATTTCGCTCGCGGTGGGATGGCGCCATGATAATCCTGCTCTGGCGTTGCTGGTGGCAAGCTGTCTGACTGTCCTTGGCACCATCATGACGCTGCTTTTCTCCGGCAGACTGATCGCCCGGCTGGTTTATGCTGTTATTTTGATGGCCTACTCTGCGCTACTTATTCAGCTTGGTGAAGGGGAAACTGAATATCATTTTTCGGTATTTGTACTGCTCTCTGCGCTGCTGGCCTGGCGTGATTGGCGGCCGTTAATTATGGGCGCGGCGGTGATTGCGCTGCATCATCTGGTGTTTAATTATTTACAGCAATATGGCTTATTTCATATTGCCGTCTTTATGCACCCCGGCCTGCATATGGTGATTATGCACGGCCTGTTTGTGGTCGTGCAGACGGTATTCCTGGTCTTTCTGGCAGTACGCATGGAGCAGGATGCTCGCTCGGCTAGCGAGGTGGCGAAGCTGGCGGCGGTGATTAACCGCGAGTCGGGTTACCTGACGCTTGAGCGCGACAGCAAAACCAGCCGTTCGCCTTTTGCCCGTACCTTTAGCCTGACGCTCGACGCCATGCGAACGACGCTGGAGCAGGTAAGCGGCAACGTTTCTCAACTGCTGGATGCATCGCAAACGCTGCTGCAGCGCAATACGGCGCTGTCTGAACGTACGGACAGCCAGGCGCGTTCGTTGGCAGTCACCGCCAGCGCCATGGAACAGCTCGCCGCCGCCGCCTCGCTCACCAGCGAGAAGGCCAGCGAAGCGCGATCGCTGGCAGAGCAGGCCAGCGGCGTAGCGCGAGAAGGGGGAGAGAATATCCGCGCGGCGATGGCGTCCATGACGCACATCCGTGATGAATCGCAAAAGATCAGCGGCATTCTGGAGATGATTGACGGCATCGCCTTCCAGACGAATATTCTGTCGCTCAATGCTTCCGTTGAAGCGGCCAGAGCCGGCGCGCACGGCAAAGGGTTTGCCGTCGTGGCTGCCGAAGTGCGCACGCTGGCGCTCCGCTGTGAAGGCGCTGCACGCGATATCCGCCAGCTCATTTCCGCCTCAGTCGAGCGTACGCATCAGGGGAGTGAGCAGGTTGAGCGGGCCGGGAAAACCATGGCGGCGATCATCAGCAACATTGATAGTCTGCAATCCTGCGTCGACGTGCTTTCATCCATGAGCGACCAGCAGCGCGTCAGCGTTCTCCAGATGAAGGGCAGTATTGCCCACATTGATGCCAGCGTGCAGGAGAATGCACAGCACGTGGCGCAAACTATTCAGGTGGCGCATCAGCAGCAGCAGCAAACCGGGGAACTGAAGTCGGCGATTTCGGTATTCAGGCTGGTGTAGGCTCACAAAATCGAAAGGTGTATGACAAATCGTCCAGTTATGTGACAACTTTCGCAGTTGCCAGAAAACGTAATGCCAGTATGAAAAATGACAATAGGATTGCCATTTTCATCCTCCTACATTGAAGCCTCTTCAATTCAGGAGGAATTACGCATGGTAAACGAGAGGAAATTGTCTTTCACCGAAAAGCTGGGATACGGCATGGGCGATGCTGCTTGCGGCATCGTCTATTCATCGGTCACGATGTTTTTAACCTGGTTTTACACCGATATTTACGGCCTCTCCGCGGCGGCGGTGGGGGTGATGTTCCTGGTAACGCGCGTGCTGGACGCGATTACCGACCCGCTCACCGGCATCGTTGCCGACCGGGTGAAAACCCGCTGGGGCCACTTCCGCCCTTGGCTTATCTGGTTCGCTATTCCCTACGCCGTGCTGGCGGTGATGACCTTCACCACCCCCGCCTTTGGCGCATCGGGTAAGCTGGTTTACGCCTACCTGACTTACACCTTACTCATGCTGTGTTACACCTTTATCAATATTCCGTACTGCGCGTTAGGCGGTGTTATCACCCGCGATGAAAAAGATCGCCTGTCGGCGCAGTCCTACCGCTTTACCATTTCGTCGATCGCCGGGCTGATGGTTTCAGTCGCCACGCTGTTCCTGGTGGACTATCTGGGCAAAGAAGACAAACAGTTCGGCTTTCAGGCCACCATGGGCATTATGGGGGCGATCGCCATTGTGATGCTGGCGTTCTGTTTCTTTTCCACCAACGAGCGCGTGGCGCCTGCGGTGGAACAGCAGGGGAGTATTCGTGAAGATCTGCGCTCGCTGTTGGCGAACGATCAGTGGCGGATCGTGGCAATCATTACCTTCTTTTCCAGTATGGCTGGGGTGATGCGCAGCGCGGCGACGCTGTATTACGCCACCTACCTGATGATGGGCGGCGTTGAGTCTGCCGCCGGTACGGCGATGAAATCGGCGTTTGTGTCAACCAGCGTGGTCGGCACCATTGTCGGCAGCCTCGCGGCGGGCTGGCTGGCGAAGCGCTATCGTGCGGTGTCGCTGTTTAAAAACATCAACCTGCTGCTGGTGGCGGTGGGCGTCGTGATGTTCTTTGTGCCGCCGACCTGGCTGCCGGTGGTGTTCCCGCTGTATTTCCTGGTGGGCTTCTTCCATCAAATGTATCAACCGTTTAAGTGGAACATGATGGCCAACGCCGCCGACTACGGCGAGTGGAAGTTTGGTCGTCGCATCACCGGCCTTTCGTACTCGGGCAACCTGTTTGCGCTCAAAATGGGCATGGCGGTCGCGGGCGCGGTGGTCGGCTTTTCGCTGGGGCTGTTTGGCTATCAGGCTGGCGTGGCTGAACAAACGCCGATGGCGACCATGGGCATTGTTGGCCTGCTAACGCTGGGGCCATCGCTTTCCTATCTGGTGCTGTGGTGGCTGTCGCGCTTCTATACGCTGGACGACCGCGCAATGGCGACCATCCAACGCGATCTTTCCGCGCGCCAACAGGCGGCGACCGTCGCTGAGCCTGAAACCGTCAGCGGCGTTTTGCATAAAGCCTGAGGAAGATGAAATGATACCGAATGACTACCAGAACCCCATTCTCTGCGCTGATTATTCAGACCCGGACATTGTACGGGTTGGCGATGACTTCTTTATGGTCTCATCCAGCTTTAACCATATGCCTGCGCTGCCGATACTGCACTCGACTGACCTGATCAACTGGCAGATTATCAACCACGTTTTCCAGGCGTTACCGCTGGCCGGATATGATGAATACCAGCCAGGAAAAGGGGTATGGGCCCCTTCTCTTCGCTGGCATGACCATAAGCTGTGGGTCTTTTTCAGCACGCCGGATGAAGGCATTTTTATGTGTCACACCGATGACCCGTGGGGCCAGTGGAGCGCGCCGCACTGCGTGCAGCCCGCCAAAGGCTGGATTGACCCCTGTCCGTTCTGGGACGACAACGGCGACGCCTGGCTGGTGCATGCTTTCGCCCATAGCCGCAGCGGAATCAAGCATCAGCTTCAACTTTTTGCCATGGCGCCAGACGGCACAACGCTGCGCGGCGAAGGGCAAATTATCTACGACGGTTGCTGCGACCAGCCGACGCTGGAAGGGCCAAAGGTCTACAAGCGCGGCGAGTGGTACTATATTTTCGCTCCGGCGGGCAGCGTGGAAACCGGCTGGCAGACGGTGCTGCGCGCTCGCAGTATGACCGGTCCCTGGGTGGCGAAGAATGTGCTGTTCCAGGGCAATACGTCGGTTAACGGTCCGCACCAGGGCGGTTGGGTTGAACTCGACGACGGCGAGTGCTGGTTTGTTCATTTCCAGGACGCGCATCTTTATGGCCGTGTTGTGCATTTACAGCCGATGCGCTGGGCGGCTGACGGTTGGCCGCGTCTGGGAGAACCGCTGGGGGACGATGGAGAAGGGCAGCCGGTACTACGCTGGCCGCGCCCGGCCAGCCTGTTGCCGTCGCCGACGATAAGGCCACAAACCAGCGATAACTTTACCGCTGGTTTACCCGGGTTACAGTGGCAGTGGCAGGCGAACCCAAACTCGCATTGGCTGCTGCCGGGGACGAATACGCTGAATCTCCGCTGCGTCTCGCTGCCGCAGCCGGAAACGAAACGCAGCATCTACTGGCAGCCCAATTTGCTGCTGCAAAAGTTCCCGGCCTGGCGGTTCAGCGCTGAAACCTCGCTGAAGCTGTGCGATGGTGCCAGCGGTGATGCCGGTGGATTGATCGTTTACGGTGAGCGCTATGCCGCGCTGCTGCTGGAAAAACGCGGTGCAGCGTATCAGTTGCTATGGGTGACGGGCTGGATGAGCGATGCGGGCGTTGTCCGTGAGCATCGTCAGACGGTGGCCCAGCTTGAGGTTGCGGCCTGCGCGCTAAAAGTCGACGTATCTTACGGCGGCATTTGTCGCTTTGCCTGGCGTGAGGAAAGCTCCCCGTGGCAGACGCTGTCTCAGCCTTTCGCCGCCGGTAAGGGCAAATGGGTGGGGGCAAAAGTGGGGCTGCTGGCGGTGTCGCTGGAGGAACACGAGCGTCGGGGTCACTGCGCGTTCGATCACTTCGCCATGGAGATAATCGGCTGATCCGGGCGTTTTTCGCCCTCTTTTTCGGTCTTCAGGATCACGTTTGAAGTGCGGTAATCACCATCTGCAAGGCCGCGGCTGATCTCAAGGGTCGCGGCCTCGCGGTTCAGCACGTGCTGATAGCAGGATTCGGTATGTGCCAGAATTTTGTCGCGCAGGTGCGGGTAGCGGGCCATCACTTCACACAGCGCGGCGCCCAGAATCTCTTCTTTTACCTGGTAGGCGTATATTTCGTGGCGATGCTGCCACTTCATCTTGACCAGCGCTGCGGGGATAGGCTCAGAGAGGCCGGAAATACGCCGTCCTTCGGAGTTTTTTTCCTCGCGTAACGTCTGGAGATTACGCTGAAGGATAGTCTCATCACTGATCTGTGGGCTTAACGGTA
This sequence comes from Kluyvera genomosp. 2, assembly GCF_036759865.1. Lineage (NCBI taxonomy): Bacteria > Pseudomonadati > Pseudomonadota > Gammaproteobacteria > Enterobacterales > Enterobacteriaceae > Kluyvera > Kluyvera genomosp. 2. The sequence goes on along the minus strand of NZ_JAPKIA010000002.1, from coordinate 246,763 downwards.
TATTAGCCGCACTAACATCGACAAGTTTCATGTTCACTTATCCGTCAGATTATAAAATAAGGGAACGGTTCTTTCCTGGGTCATTAAATTAAGCCAGATTTTATTACCGTCTTCATTTATCTCCTGGGTTTTTATCTCCATAATTTGGCTTAGCTCCAGCGCGGAGATCTCCCCCTGAACCACCAGGTTATTTAGCATAAGTGCAAAAGCTTCAATTTTTGCAATACGATATAACCTGTCTTTTATATGACGATCGCGCTCTTCCAGCAGCGGGTTACGTGACTGGCCGCCGCCAATCAAGACGTCGTCCTGCCAGAACGCGAGCGAGACTTTCTCAGGCTCGCCCCCCTGGCTGGCCTGTGCATCCTTGTTTTCTGCGTCCAATGCCGGTATGCAGAAACGGGCTGGGATAAGGGTTTCAGCAATCATATAGGCGTCGTTTGTCGAATGGCTGGGGCGTGTTTTTTATTATAGTGAGGTTCGTTGACATTAACATGGTGCACTTTTAAAATCAAAAAAAGTGGAGAAAGCCATGAGCGGTATTATTTATTTTGTGATGCTGTTGCTGTTACTTACCGTCGTTATTTTAATTTTTATGTATGGCCAAAATAACGAAACATCTGAAACCAATAATGAAACCGTTCCCTCCCCGGCGGCGGCACCGCTGGACAAAGACGAAGGCGAAAACCATTTTGCCGCGCTGATGAGTCGGATCACGCCTGCCTGGTACTGGCGTATTAATCATGAATATATCGATTTTGTCCAGTCGACGATTAAGCGTATGTCCACCGAACGGTTGAAAGAGACCCCCGGCCTGTTTGAAGCGCAGGAACGCTGTCGCAATCTCAACGGCGCAGTTTATGAATATTACGATGAGATTAAGCGCCGCTGCCTGAAAGGCGAGCGGGTCACCGACGTTGACCCGGTGGTGCTTGGCCTGCAGCAGTGCTACGAGGAGTTTGCCGAGGAGGCCTATCCCGAGCTGGTGGCGCTGGTGTGGCCGGACTTACAGCGACCGTTTGTCCGCACACATGATGTGTGATCTGAAGTGTTGATGTGATGTTGCCTGATTGAGATATACTAGGGCGAATCTGACTCAAAAACAGGATATTATGGAACGCTTTCTGGAAAATGCGATGTACGCATCGCGCTGGCTTCTGGCCCCGGTTTATTTCGGTCTTTCTCTGGCGCTGCTGGCCCTGACCCTGAAGTTCTTTCAGGAGATTCTGCATGTACTGCCGAACATTTTCAGCATGGCGGAAGCCGATCTGATCCTGACGCTGCTGTCGCTGGTGGATATGACGCTGGTGGGTGGCCTGCTGGTGATGGTGATGTTTTCTGGCTATGAAAACTTTGTCTCGCAGCTGGATATCAGCGAGCACAAAGAGAAGCTGAGCTGGCTGGGCAAAATGGATGCCACTTCGCTGAAGAATAAAGTGGCGGCGTCGATTGTTGCTATCTCGTCTATTCACCTGCTGCGGGTGTTTATGGACGCTAAAAACGTACCGGATAACAAACTGATGTGGTACGTGATTATTCACCTGACCTTTGTTCTGTCGGCCTTTGTGATGGGCTATCTCGATAGCCTGACCCGCGGGAAAAAGTCGTGATGTAGGCCGGATAAGGCGTTCACGCCGCCATCCGGCAATGTGCGCTGAAATGCCTGATGGCGCTACGCTTATCAGGCCTACAGATACTCCCGGCGCGGCTGTGGTGATATGCACGACATGTAGGCCGGATAAAGCGTTCACGCCGCCATCCGGCAGAGTGCGCCGAAATGCCTGATGGCGCTATGCTTATCAGGCCTACAGATACTCCCGGGCGCGCTTACTTATCCGACGACGCCTGCCACAAATTCAACTGCCCATCGGCGACATGCTTGTCAATCTGCGCCAGTTCCTCTGCTGAGAAGCTCAGGTTCGCCAGCGCCTTCACGTTCTCTTCGATTTGTTCCGGCCGGCTGGCACCAATCAGCACGGATGTCACGCGGCTGTCCTTCAGCAGCCAGCTTAGAGCCATCTGCGCCATCGACTGCCCGCGCCGTTGCGCCATTTCGTTGAGCAGGCGCAGGCTGCTGAGGTTGCTTTCGCTCAGCATATTTTCCGTCAGGCCGCGCGCCTTTTTGCCTTCCGTTTGCATGCGCGAACCGTCCGGAATGCCGTTAAGGTATTTGCCGGTCAATAGCCCCTGCGCTAGCGGGGTAAACGCGATGCAGCCGACGCCGTTGTCCGCTAGCGTATCCAGCAGACCGCTCTTATCGACCCAGCGGTTGAGCAGGTTATAAGAAGGTTGGTGAATCAACAGGGGGATTTTCCACTCGCGCAGCAGCGCGACCATCGCCTGCGTACGCTCAGATGAGTAAGAGGAAATGCCGACGTACAGCGCCTTACCGCTCTGTACCGCCTGAGCCAGCGCGCTGGCGGTCTCTTCCATCGGCGTTTTCTCATCAACGCGATGAGAATAGAAAATATCGACGTAGTCCAGCCCCATCCGCTGGAGGCTCTGGTCGAGGCTTGCCAGCAGATACTTGCGCGAGCCGCCGGAACCATAAGGCCCCGGCCACATGTCGTATCCGGCTTTGGTGGAGACGATCAGCTCGTCCCGGTAGCTGGCGAAGTCCTCCTTCAGCAGGCGGCCAAAGTTCTCTTCGGCGCTGCCCGGCGGCGGGCCATAGTTATTCGCCAGATCGAAATGGGTGATCCCGCAGTCAAAGGCTTTACGCAGCAGCGCGCGCTGGCCTTCTAACGCGTGGATGTGGCCAAAACTGTGCCATAGGCCAAGGGACAGTGCAGGGAGCTGTAAACCGCTGCGGCCGCAGTAGCGATACTGCATGTCTTCATAACGGGCTGGGTTTGCTTGCCAGGCCATAGTTTCTCCTTCTTTTTTTGAAACGCTGTTTCCAGAATACTGGCTTTACGCCAGGCCGCCCGTCGTCGCGATCACACTGCCGCGAATTGGCGCACGAAAAGGCGCGGCTTTCCCCTTTGGGGGTAGCGCCGAAATAGCGCTAGCCATCGCTTAAAAAATCGCTATATAATTTTATATACAACGATTGAGGGGGACGTCGATGGATAACCATTTTGGCAAAGGGTTAATCGCGGGTCTGAAGGCGCCTTATGCCGACAGCGCGCAAAAAGTGATTGGTTTTTGCACCGATTATAAACGCGGGTTTGTGCTGGGATTTTCGCACCGGATGTTTGAGAAGACGGGGGACCGCCAGCTGAGCGCCTGGGAAGCGGGAATTCTGACGCGGCGCTATGGCCTCGACAAAGAGATGGTCATGGATTTTTTCAGAGAGCACGATTCCAGTACTACCGTGCGTTATTTTATGGCGGGATACCGTCTGGAAGGGCAATAAAACCGGGCGCAGAGCGCCCGATTAACGCCGCTACTGCTGACGCTTATCTTCCGTGTTGGTGTCAAAATCGCTAGCGTCATGCCGCTCGTGCAGCTGTTCATTCAACGGGCCGCTGGTGCGGTTCACCATGCGGCCGCGCTGCACGCCCGGGCGGCTGGCGATATCTTTTGCCCAGCGCATTACGTTCTTGTAGCTTTCGGCATCGAGGAACTCCGCCGCGCCGTACACGTTGCCCAGCACCACGTTACCGTACCATGGCCAGATGGCGATGTCGGCGATCGTGTACTCTTCGCCCGCCACGTAGCGACCGCGTGCCAGCTGTTTATCCAGCACGTCGAGCTGGCGTTTGGCTTCCATCGTGAAGCGGTTGATTGCGTACTCAATTTTCACCGGCGCATAGTTGTAGAAGTGGCCAAAGCCGCCGCCGAGGAACGGCGCAGAGCCCTGAAGCCAGAACAGCCAGTTAAGGGTTTCAGTACGCCCGGCCGGATCTTTTGGCAGGAAGTGGCCAAACTTTTCCGCCAGATACAACAGAATATTGCCGGACTCAAACACGCGGGTTGGCGGGGTGGTCGAGTGGTCGCGCAGCGCCGGGATTTTCGAGTTCGGGTTCACCTCGACAAAACCGCTGGAGAACTGGTCGCCCTCACCAATACGGATTAACCACGCATCGTACTCAGCCTCCGTAACGCCCAGTGCCAGCAGTTCCTCAAGCATAATAGTGACTTTCTGACCGTTCGGCGTGCCGAGGGAGTATAGCTGTAGCGGATGATGGCCAACCGGCAGCGTCTGTTCATGCGTTGCGCCGGAGACGGGGCGGTTAATATTGGCGAATGCGCCGCCGCTGTTTTGCGTCCACTCCCAGACTTTGGGTGGCTGATAGGTGTTCTCTGACATAATCGCTCGCCTTATATTGATGATGTGTTTGGACAATCAAGTTTAGCAGCCTCAGGCAAAAATCCGCGCCAACCTGCCGCGCATCCCGCGTACTGAAACCACCAGGTATTGTGGATGCCCATTTTTCAGATGAATATTTTTCCTCCGCAGCGGTCATCCTCGCCTGCACGGGTGTATGATTAATCCACTTTTGTTGGATTAATTTCAACGTGCGGGGCGATAAAAATCGCGACGCGCGTTTGAGGAAGGTTCATGAGCACGGGAAGTACCAATAGTGACGCCCCATTTGGCACGTTGTTGGGGTATGCGCCGGGTGGCGTAGCGATTTACTCTTCGAATTACAGCAGCTTAAAACCGGGCGACATGCCTGACGACGCCTCGTTTCGTAGCTACATTGATAACGAATACATGGGCCACAAATGGCAGTGCGTTGAGTTTGCCCGCCGCTTCCTGTTTATCACCTACGGTTTTGTCTTCACCGACGTCAGCATGGCCTATGAAATCTTCTCCCTGCGCTATCTGCGCCAGGTGGTGAACGACGCCATCCTGCCGCTACAGGCTTTTGCCAACGGCTCCCGTCGCCCGCCGCTCGTCGGCTCGCTGCTTATCTGGCAGAAAGGCGGCGAGTTTAACGAAACCGGCCACGTGGCGGTGATTACCCAGTTGCTGGGGAATAAGGTGCGTATCGCCGAACAGAACGTGCTGCATTCGCCGCTGCCGGCAGGGCAGCAGTGGACGCGCGAGCTGACGCTGGAAGTAAAAGACGGGCACTACACGCTGCATGATACCTTCGACGACACGACGATTCTGGGCTGGATGATCCAGACCGACGATGCGCGTTACAGCCTGCCCCAGCCGGCCATTGCCGGTGAAGCGCTGAAGCTGGGCGGCGCACGCCTCGACAACCACGGTCAGTTCGACGGTGAATGGTTGAACGAAAAAGACTCGCTCCAGCAGGCCTATATCGCGGCAAACGGCCACGTGATTAACCGCGATCCGTACCAGTACTTCACCATGACCGAGAGCGCGGAGCAGGAGCTCATCAAGGCGACTAACGAGATGCATCTGATGTATCTCCACGCCACCGATAAAGTCATGCGCGACGATAACCTGCTGGCGCTGTTTGATATTCCGAAAATTCTTTGGCCGCGTCTGCGCCTTTCGTGGCAGCGCCGCCGCCACGACATGATTACCGGGCGCATGGACTTCTGCATGGATGAGCGCGGGTTGAAGGTGTACGAGTACAACGCCGACTCCGCCTCTTGTCATACCGAAGGCGGGCTGATCCTCGAACAGTGGCTGAAAACTGGCTATCGCGGCAACGGCCATAACCCAGCGGAAGATCTGCTGGGTGAGCTGGTCGGCGCGTGGAAGCACAGCCTGGCACGGCCGTTCGTGCACATCATGCAGGACAAGGATCTGGAAGAGAACTACCACGCGCAGTTTATGCAGCGTGCGCTGGAGCAGGCGGGCTTTGAGAGCAAAATTCTTCACGGTCTTGATGAACTGCACTGGGATGCTGCCGGCCAGCTGATTGACGGCGACGGACGGCTGGTGAACTGCGTGTGGAAAACCTGGGCATGGGAAACGGCCATTGAGCAGGTGCGCGAGGTCAGCGAAGACGAGTACGCGGCGGTGCCGATTCGTACCGGCAGCCCTGATGGCGAAGTCCGCCTGATCGACGTGCTGCTACGCCCGGAAGTGATGGTCTTTGAACCGCTATGGACGGTGATCCCCGGCAACAAAGCGATCCTCCCGGTGCTGTGGTCACTGTTCCCGAACCACCCATACCTGCTGGATACCGACTTTGAAGTCAGCGAGCATCTGGCGAAAACGGGCTACGCCATTAAGCCGATTTCCGGGCGCTGCGGCAGCAATATCGATCTGGTCAGCGGCCACGACCAGCTGCTGGATCAGACCAGCGGGAAATTCGTCGATCGGAAAAATATTTACCAGCAACTTTGGTGCTTGCCAAACGTGGCCGGAAAATATATTCAGGTATGTACCTTTACCGTCGGCGGTAACTACGGCGGCACCTGCCTGCGCGGCGATGATTCTCTGGTGATAAAAAAAGAGAGTGATATCGAACCGCTGGTGGTCATTAAAGATAACGAATAAAGGCAAGCAGGCCGGATAAGGCGGAGCCGCCATCCGGCAATCTGTGTTGGGTTGCCTGATGGCGCTTCGCTTATCAGGCCGACGTAAAGAAAGCCTGCAATCAACACAACAACAAGACAGAAAAGGAACATAGTATGCACGACAGGCGACTCGCCGCCCGCGCGCGGGAGCTTAAACCCTCCGCCGTCCGCGAACTCCTCAAACACAGTAAACTGCCCGGCGTTATTTCGCTCGGCGGCGGCATTCCGGCACCGGAGCTTTTTGATACCGAAGGGCTGGAGCTGGCGGTGCAGAAGGTGATGCGCGAACGCTTCAACGATGCGTTCCAGTATGGGCTGACCGAAGGCTATCCGCCGCTGCGTCAGGCCGTCAGCGAACTGTGTCAGGCGCGCGGCGTGGCCTGTCAGGCAAGCCATGTTTACATCACTTCCGGTTCGCAGCAGTCGCTCGATATCGTGGCGCGCACCCTGCTCGATCCGGGCGACACGATTGTTGTTGAACGCCCGACCTATCTGGCGGCGCTACAGGTGTTCCAGCTGGCGCAGGCCAATATTCTGAGCGTTGATACCGACGACAACGGAATGCTGGTAGAACAGCTCGCCGAACGGCTGGCGACCACGCGGGTTAAAGCCGTGTACCTGGTGCCCACTTTCGGCAACCCGGGCGGCAAAACCCTGAGTGACGATCGCCGCCGCCGTCTGGTTGAGCTGGCGAAGCAGTATGACTTTGTCATTATTGAAGACGATCCGTACGGTGAAATCAGCTTTACGGACGAAGTGCAACGCCCGTTGTACCAGCACGCGCTGGAATTGGGCTGTGAAGATCGCGTGGTTTACACCTCAACCTTCTCGAAAATTCTTGCGCCGGGAATGCGTATCGGCTGGATCGTGATGCCGGACTGGCTGGCACAGCAAACGGTGATCGTGAAGCAGGCGGCGGATCTGCATACCAACATGCTGTCACAGGTGATTACCGCGGAGTATCTCACCATGAATCGCCTGGAAAGCCAGATCGCGCTGATTCGTGAAGATTACCGTAAGAAGTGCGATGCGCTGGCCGACGCGCTGGAAAGTCGTCTGGGCGAGCATCTGGAATTCAGTCGTCCGAAAGGCGGGATGTTCCTGTGGGCGCGTTTCCGCTATCCGTTTGATACCATGAAATGGCTGGAAAAAACGCTGGAAAATGGCGTGGTGTATGTGCCGGGTGAAGCGTTCTATAACGACAATCCGGATACCCGCACGCTGCGTTTATCCTACTCAACGGTGTCGCAAGACGGGCTGATGACCGCCGTAGAACGTCTGGCTAAGTCACTGTAGTATTTGATATTCCGCGCCAATGGCTGGCGCGGAACCCCCTCCCCGAATTTATTCCGGTTCGGCAATTCTGTCGTCAAGCCAGATCAGCATCAGCGATGCCAGAAAGGCGACGGCGGCGGTGCCAATAAATAACAACATAAGAAATTCCTCAGCTTATTTTTATTATTATTCTGCTGCTTACCAACGTGTTCGATTTTATCATCGTCGACATCACAGGGCCCAGTGAAAAAAGAGACAAGAAAATAAGAGGTTGTTCGTATCAGATCAACCCCTTTTTTCATGTGGAGTCCGTGCGTGTTTTACGTCATGACCAGGCAAAAACGCGCGCACTATGCCACCCGTTGGGGGCAGCGCACTAACCCGTTGAGCGTACGCCCACCGTACCCCGTGAAGAGGAAATCATTAGGCAAGGGAACTTGCTACCGTATTCGCTATTGAAAGGGCGTAAAAAATAAGCGGTAAAAATGAACAACGGCGTTCCGGGTGTAAGCGGTTATCAAGGGCCAGCAGGGGGATGGGGGGCGGTGAAAGCGGTCGCCGCTTCGGTATTTTCACAAAAGGCCGTTGCGCGCGATATTATCGCCATGTTCCGCATGAACCAGGTGAAGGGCTTTGATTGCCCCGGCTGCGCCTGGCCTGACCCGGGCCATCGTTCGCCGATGGAGCTGTGCGAGAACGGCGTAAAAGCCGTTTCCTGGGAAACGACCAGCAAGAAAGCCTCGGCGGAATTTTTTCGCCAGCATACCGTCGCTGAACTGTGGCAATACAGTGACTATGAGCTGGAAAACAGCGGCCGGTTAACCCATCCGATGAAGTACGATCGTGAAAGCGATACCTGGCAGCCGGTTGACTGGCAGGTTGCCTTCGCGGAAATCGGCGCGCGCCTGCGCAGCTATGCCTCTGCGCAGCAGGTCGAGTTTTATACCTCCGGGCGTACCTCCAACGAAGCGGCGTTTCTGTACCAGCTTTTTGCCCGGGAATACGGCAGCAGCAACTTCCCTGACTGCTCCAACATGTGCCATGGGCCGACCAGCGTCGGGCTGACGCAGGCGATTGGCCTGGGCAAAGGCACCGTTGAGCTGGCGGATTTTGAACATTGCGAGCTGGTCATTTGTATTGGTCATAACCCGGGGACTAACCACCCGCGCATGCTGAGCACCTTACGGGAAGTTGCGCAGCGCGGCGCACGCATCATCGCGATCAACCCGTTGGCAGAGCGTGGCCTGGAACGCTTTAGTTTCCCGCAAAGCCCGACCGACATGTTCAAAGGCCATTTCACGGCGCTCAGCCATGACTATTATCAGGTCAAAATGGGTGGCGATGCTTCGCTGCTAAAAGGGGTGATGAAAGCGCTGATTGAAATGGATGAAGCCCGTATTTTGCTTGGCCAGGAACCGTGCCTCGACCGCGCGTTTCTGGTTGAGCATACCCACGGCTATCAGGCGCTGTATGATGATCTGCACCGCTGCCAGTGGGCGGATCTGGAGCAGGATTCCGGCCTGACCCGCAGCCAGATGGAGGATCTTGCCTACCGCTATGATAAATCTAACGCCACCATCATTTGCTATGGCTTAGGGATCACGCAGCATAAGAACGGCACCGAAAACGTTCAGCAGCTGATCAATCTGCTGCTGCTGAAGGGAAATATTGGCAAACCCGGCGCGGGGATTTGCCCGCTGCGCGGCCACTCAAACGTGCAGGGCGATCGTTCGGTAGGCATCAACGAAGCCGCTTCAGAGGATTTCCTTCAGCGTCTGGAAGCACGCTTTGGTATTCAGGTATCGCGTGAGCACGGGCGCGCCAGCGTAGAGAGCATTCGCGCGATTGAACGCGGCGAGGCGAAGGCGCTGATCTGCTTGGGCGGTAACCTGGCGGTGGCGATGCCGCAGCCGCAGCGTACTTTTGAGGCGATGAAAAAGCTGGATCTCCAGGTTCATGTGGCGACCAAGCTGAACCGCTCGCATCTGCTGATGGCACAGCATAACTATCTGCTACCGGCGCTGGGCCGCACCGAGCGCGATATACAGGCAGGCGGCATTCAGTCTGTCACCGTGGAGGACGCCATGTCGATGGTGCACGCCTCTTGCGGTGCGCTCAAACCGGCCTCGCGCTGGTTGAAGTCGGAACCGGCCATTGTCGCCGGGCTGGCGCGGGCCACGCTGCCGGACTCGCCGGTCAACTGGGAAGCGCTGGTGGGCAACTACGACCTGATTCGCGAAGCGATTGCCGACGTGATTCCGGCGTTCGCCGATTACAATGCCCGCATTGTCGCGCCGGGTGGTTTCCGTATGGATACGCCGGCATCGCGCCGCGAATGGCATACGTCGACGGGCAAGGCCAATTTTGTGGTCAGCCAGCGGCGCGCCGTCGAGCGCGAGCAGCAGCCCGCCGAAGCCTTAGTGCTGGCAACGCTGCGCAGCCACGATCAGTACAACACCACCATTTATGGTATGAACGATCGCTATCGGGGTATTAGCGGCCGCCGCGATGTGGCGTTTTTAAGCCAGCAGGAAGCCGACGCGCGCGGGCTGGCGGAAGGCGACGTGATTAACATCCAGGCGCTGGATGAGAGCGGAACGCCGAGCGTCGATCGCGCGATGTACGGTCTGACCGTGGTGATTTACAGTATGGCCGCGGGATCGCTCGGCGCCTATCTGCCGGAAGCCAATGTATTGCTCTCGCTGGACGCGGTAGACAGCCAAAGCCTGACGCCAGCGTATAAAAGCGTACCGGTGGTGATTGCTAAAGCGTCGGCTCGCTAGCGGTGCAACAGGAACCAGATACCGGCGAGTACCACGCTCAGGGACAGCCATAAGTGTCGGCCTATCACTCGCGCGTTGACGCAGATTTCCGGTTGGGCCAGCTCCTTTTTGCGGGCGCTGACGGCGCCCAGAATCAGCCGTAGCCCTATCAGGACCAGCGCCAGTTGAAAGGCAGAAAACGCGCCGAGCTTGACCAGCATCATCACCATCGCCGCCAGTACCAACGAGCTGCGCCCCCAGGAAAGCTGGGTGCGCTCTTTTTGTAACCCTGGGTCGCGCGAGATCATAGCGCCAGGCCAATCACCAGCGCGCCCAGCAGCATCAGTACGCCAGTCAATAGCGATAGGCTGCGGCTATAGCAAAAAGCCTGTTCCAGCCGCATTGCTTTTTCGTTTTGATACCAGCGCAAAAACGCCCAGCCACCGGCGAAAATGGCGACCAGCGCGAGCAGAATAACCAGCCACTGGCCGTGACGCATGACCCCCAGATGATGCTCGCGCAGCAAGATATCGACGCCGATTGCGGTGGCGAGAAACGCCAGCGCGGTCCGTATCCATGCGAGGAACGTGCGCTCATTGGCGAGCGAAAATCGGTAGTCGGGATCTTTGCCCATTTTCATGACGTGCCGCCTTTTTGCTGGCGTCGATCGATGGTGCGCAGCGCGGTGGACATGCTGTCCGGCGAGACCAGGCTGTTGATGCGGAAGAACAGAATATCGAAGGCGATCATCTGTAAGATTTGCGGCGTGACCATGCCGAGCTTCTCGTGCGCCTCGCTATAGCAATAGGGGATCACATATTCAGCAAGCTGGCTAACTTTGTTTTTACCGTAGCGGGTAATCGCCATCGTGTGCGCCCCGCGCTCGCGGGCCAGGCTTAGCGCCTCAACCACTTCCACCGTTTCGCCGCGCGCGGATACCGCCAGCAGGACGTCGCCGGGCTGTAGCAGAGAAGCCTGCACAATCTGCGTATGGTAATCGTAGTTGAACTGGACGTTCAGACCGCAGCGGATCAGCTTGTGGTTGATATCCAGTGCGATCAGCGCCGAGGTGCCAATACCGACCAGCACGATCTTACGGCTGTCGATCAGTCTCCGGGCGCAGGTGTCGATAATGGGCGCGTCGAGAAGATCCAGCGACCGTTCGATCTTACTGGCGAACAGTACTCTGGCCTTCTCAATCATCAGATCGGTGGGATCGTCCGCCTCAATACCCTCATAGATTTCCTGCCGGCCAGCGTTTTGCTGGGGGCGGCTGGCGGCGGCAAGCCGCAGCTTCAGCTCGGGGAAACCGCTACAGCCCAGCGCCTTGGCATAGCGAATAACCGACGAGTCGCTGATGCCCAATTCTTGCCCCATACGGGTAGCGCTGAGATCGGAAATATCAAAATTTCGTGCAATCAGGAACGTCGAGATACGACGATCGCCGCTGGTTTTGGCATTTGCCAGGGCCTGAATTTTGCTGATGATCGATTCCATTACGTACCTTATCTCTCGTCGTGGGAATGGGCGCGGTGCGCCCAGTGCCTGATTATGACTATTCTTGCGGATCGGTAAAGCCCAGGATCATGGCGGCGATGAAACCTACAACCCATGCGCTGAGTACCGCCAGCAGGAAAGGCAGAATTTGTCCGGCGCCAACCAGCGGCAGCAGCGACAGCCCGGCGGTGCCGAAGGGAATGATAATGCCCACTTTGCAGGCCGCCATCACTGCGCCGCCCGCCGCGCCGCCGATGCAGCCGGCGATAAACGGTTTACCCAGCGGCAGAGAGACGCCGAACAGCAGCGGCTCGCCGACGCCGATGATGCCGACCGGTAACGCGCCGGAGATGGTTTTTTTCAGGCGCGGATTTTTCGTTTTCAAATAAACGTAGGCCGCTGCGCCAACCTGACCCATGCCGCCCATCGCCAGAATCGGGAACAGATAGTTGAGCCCGAACGTGTCGAGGATCTGCGCATGAATCGGAATCAGCCCCTGGTGTAAGCCGGTCAACAGCAGGAACAGGAAGCCGCCGCCGAGCAGCGCGCCAACGGCGACCGAGCCCGCGGAGTTATTCAGCAAAGACAGCGCCACCAGATCGCCCAGCCACTGGTTAACCGCGTGCGCCAGCGGCTGGAGAATCAACAGCGCGGCGAGCGATGACACGAGGATCGTGACCATCGGCGTTAAAATCAGATCGAGACTCTCTTTGCAGTAACGACGGAACCACAGCTCAAATTTTGCCGCAAAGACGCAGACCAGCAGCACGGCGAAAATCCCGCCGCCGCCCGGCGTCAACGCACTGCCGAAGAGTTTAATATTGGCCAGATCCGGCGCGGCAAGCACTGCCGCCATCACCGCGCCGATAGCGGGGGAGGCCTGCAATTCTTTCGCCGTATTCATGCCGATCATCACCGCCAGTACGGTAAAGACCGCTTTACCCATCAACGTCAGTAGCGCAAACAGATCCTGATGGCTGGCGACAAACTCGGGGCCAATCAAGCGGCAGACGTTGACCAGCCCAAGGATCAGCCCGCAGCCGATCAGCGCGGGGATCGTGGGGACAAAAATGGCGGCCAGGATATTCAGGCTGCGGCGAATGGAGAAGGGTTTACGCACATTGTCGTCTACCGCTGGCGTGACGCCGGCGTGATTCAGGCGTTTGGTCAGGATGCCGGTCACTTTCGAGGCGGTACCCGCACCGACAATAATCTGGAATTGCTCCCCGGCGTCTACCACGCCCTTCACGCCGTCGGTTTTACGCAGCGCTTCGGCGTTAAACCGGCCGCGATCGCGCAGCACCACGCGCACGCGGGTCATACAGTGGGTCAGCGTGACGACGTTGTCGAAGCCGCCAATATGTTCCTCAATGGCGTCAGCGATATGCTCCAGATGTTCTATTTTATTGGCCATGAGCGGCTCCTGATAATAGCTGATCTTTTAGGGCGACAAAGGGTTGAGCGGCTAACGCCAGCGCTGCCTGCGGGGAGAGATTCAGCAGGTTGCTCAGCACCGCCGCACGTACGTTGTAGTTCACCGGGCGTAGTAGCGATTGCGCCTCGGCATTATCGACATCGCAAATCTGCGCCACCATATGTTCAGCCCGGCGCAGCAGCTTTTCGTTGGAGGCTTTAACGTCAATCATCAGGTTGCCGTGAACGCGTCCCAGCTGAATCATGGTGGCGGTGCTGATCATTCCGAGCAGCATTTTTTGCGCGGAACCGCTTTTCATCCGTGTTGAACCGGCCAGCGCTTCGGCTCCGACGTCCGGGGCTACCGCGACATCTGCCTGCTGCGAGATGAGACCTGGGCCACGGGTAGTGAGGGCAATGGTTTTTGCGCCAATCTGGCGCGCGTAGTCGAGCGCCGACATCACGAACGGCGTGCGCCCGCTGGCGGCAATACCGAGAACAACATCCTGCGCGTTCAGCCCGCGAGCACGTAGTTCGGCTACCGATGCTTCGGTGTCATCTTCGACGTTTTCCACGGCGCGCAGCATGGCGTCCAGCCCACCGGCAATGACCGACTGTACCCGATCCGGGTCGGTGCCAAAGGTTGGCGGGCATTCGGCGGAGTCCAGTACGCCCAGGCGACCGCTGGTACCGGCGCCGACGTAAAACAGCCGGCCACCGCTTTTCATCTGCGCGACAATCAGCCGTACAGCCTGTTCAACCTGCGGGAGCACGCGGCTAATGGCCTGCGGTACGCGAGCGTCGTGTTCGTTCAGCAGCGACAGCATTTCGGCCAGCGGCAGGTCAGCCAGGTGGCAGGTATCGACGTTCTGTTCTTGCGAGATGGTAAAAGCGAGCGGATTCATGCGTAGCCTCTGTTGTTTTTCGACATTTAAATTGTATATAAATGTCGATTGTCGACAAATGGCGATGTGCAAAAGTGTGATGGCTGACGAAGAATGTTGTTCATTTGATAATGAGATTTATTATCAAAATGGCTTTACAGGCAAAATTATAAGATGTATTTTAAATGCATCTTATAGAGCTGGAGGTGAATATGAGCCATCGCAGAATCCCGAAAAACTGGACCATCAAACGTTCAACCCCGTTTTTTACCAAAGATAATGTTCCTGCGGCGCTGCTGAGCCACCACAATACTGCCGCCGGCATTTTTGGTCAGCTGTGCGTGATGGAAGGGACCGTGACCTACTATGGTTTCGCCGACGAGCAGGCAACCGAGCCGGAAGTGAAAGTGGTCATCAACGCCGGCAGCTTCGCAACCAGTCCTCCGCAGTACTGGCACCGTATCGAGATGACCGACGATGCGCAGTTTAATATCAACTTCTGGGCCGAGCCGACATTCTCCGGCGAAGACGTATACAGCGCGAAAAAATCATAGCCCGACGCTCCCCCTGTAAAGAGGGGGAGCCTGCCTAAGGATAGTGCAATGCAGATTGTTGCCATTGAGGCGAATATCGCCGCAGGAAAAACCACGCTGCTTGAACCGCTGGCCCAGGCGCTGTCGAAACAGACGGGTAGCGTCTGGACGGTTGTTCGGGAGCCTGTCGATGAAGACCCGGTATTTCTGGAACTGCTTCAGCTTTTTGTGGAAAGCCCCAATGATGCGGATGCCCGGGTGGCTTTTCAGCTATATATCACTCGCAGCCGCCAGGCGCTGTTGAGCAATATTGCGGAGGGAAATTATGTGATTGAGCGTTCGCTATTTAGCGATATTGTGTTCTGCCACGCGAATTTTCTGACCACCGAGCAACCGTCGGCCCGCTATATGTCCTACTTTTATCAAATTAAGCATTATCTTAAGTGTTACCCGCCGATCGATCTGGTGGTGTATATCGACCGTGATGCAAGGGCCTGCTTTGATGCCTGCCGGGCAAGAGGTCGACCCGGAGAAAGCCAGTATTCGCTGGACTACTTTGCCGATCTTAAGGCGTTTCATGATGCCTGTCTGCCGCAAATCACCCGCCAGTACGGTTCGAAACTGCTGACGCATCGGGTAGGCGCAGGATTTGCCAACCCGGAATCGCTGGCCGGCGAGGTGCTGCAACAACTGCGCTAATCGTTTCTTCAGGCGTGGCGTTTATCATGGGACGCTATGCCTGGTCATTTCTGTTATTAGATTGTAACCCCCCTCTTTGTTATTCCCGCATCGCCACGCCAGCCTGCACGCGTTTATCCAGGTCGTAAAACGACGTCTATACTCTTTATCAGGTAGTTAGCTGTCGTAATAGATACGCTTTCAGGGGTAAATTCTGCAGCGCGAATCCCTTGCGAATCAATTATGGTATTTTTGTTTAAATGGCGTTAATTGATCTGGATCAATTTATATGTTTGTAAAAATTAAGTTAAATTGCGCATCAGGATATAAATTTTACATAAAATTACAATTTGCGCGTGGCGTATATCAATACGTATAACTTCTTATTCTTAGAAAAATCCTAAAAACAAATTCTCTATTTCATTGATCTTCTTGTTTTTATTAAGCAATTGATCGATTAGGGCGATCTATATTCATAAAATCAATTGATGATATCTATCAATAATAATGAATTGATCGTTTTTGACGATATATATTGGCTGTGTATATAATTAAACCGAAGTTTAGGTAACTCAGTTTTAGAATCAGGAATTATGGATACTAAATAAAAAATTCGGACATGGTCGTTGGGGTAATATATGAGGCAGTGTATTATCTCGGATAACAGTTTTTTTCTTTTGGCATTGCAAGACGACGAAGTTATTCAGGATGGTAACGTTTCGACAATCCACTCCTGGCAGCTGCGGTCGAAGTGCTATTTACGCACCTCGATCAGCGACATTTTTATTGTTTATATTTCTGATATCGTTGAGCGACATCGGATACTCGGCTTATTGGCTTCGTCTACGTCTCATTGCCGAATTATACTGTTATACAAGATGGATGTTTCCTCCAGCTATGCTTTTCAGGGGCCGTTTCCTTGGCTAGTCTCTGAAAAGATTAGCTTTTCAGAGCTTTACTCATGCCTGTACAAGGCGAGTAAAACTATTTTTGACCAGAGAGGTTTCTCTGAACAAGAGATGATTGTCTTTCGCTATCTCTGCGAAGGGTATTCCGTCTCACAAATAAATAAACTGGCAGGACTCAGCGAAAAGCATATTTATTATTTGAGGCAGAAGACCAAAAAGATGTTTGGTCTGCGTGGGAATAGTGCCGCGACAATCTCGTTTTATCTGAATATATCAAAGCTAAACCCTCGATGGTAGCGCTATTGCAGCCATCCGGATAATCATGCCTATTGTTGGGAACGAGTCGTTTTTACATAAATAAATTTAGTACGTCAGGTGGAGCCTTTGGTGCCCGCCTTCATCGTTGTTTGTAACACGCTGAGAATAATATTCTCAATTAATAAGGAGTAGGTTTTATGGGCTTTCATAAAGTTGCGCTGGTAATTATTTCTGCGCTGTCTCTGAGTTCAGCGGCTGCGCTGGCGGCAGATACTACCACCGTTAACGGCGGCACCGTTCATTTTAAAGGGGAAGTGGTTAACGCGGCCTGCGCCGTCGATGCGGGCTCTGTTGATCAGACCGTACAGATGGGTCAGGTGCGTTCAGCAAAACTGGCAACGGCGGGCAGCACCAGCTCGGCGGTCGGTTTCAATATCCAGTTGAACGACTGTGATACCAACGTATCGACCAAGGCGTCCGTTGCCTTCTCCGGTACGGCGATTGATACCACCAATACCACCGTGCTGGCTCTGCAGGGCTCCGCCTCCGGCGGCGCGACCAACGTAGGCGTGCAGATCCTGGATAACAAAGGTACGCCGCTGGCGCTGGATGGCGCAACCTTCAGCAACGCGACCACGCTGAACGACGGCACCAACGTCATTCCGTTCCAGGCGCGCTACTACGCGACCGGTGCGGCAACGGCCGGTACCGCGAACGCCGACGCAACCTTCAAAGTGCAGTACGAGTAATCCCTAAAGCAGGGATGCTGACCGGGCCAGGATGGCTCGCTATTGGTAAAGGAACAGAGGTGATAACCATGCAATGGATGAAATGGGGACTGCTGATTTTTCTGCTGCCTACCGTCACCCTGGCCGGGAATCGCTGGAACGTCACGCTGCCTGGCGGAAGTATGCGGTTTCAGGGCGTTGTTATCGCCGAAGCCTGTAGCGTCGCGGCAAGTGACCGCATGATGACGGTGACCATGGGGCAAATCAGCAGTCATCGTTTTCACGCCGTAGGTGAAGAATCCAGGCCGATTGCGTTTGATATTCATCTGGAAGATTGCAGTACGGAAGTCAGCCAGCGCGTGGGCGTGTCGTTTCAGGGCGTCGCCGACGGTAAAGATCCCAACATTCTCTCGGTAGGTGAGGGCGCGGGGATCGCCACCGGTATTGGCATTGCGCTGTTTGATGACCAGGGCGGCTCCATCCCGCTCAATCAGGCTCCGGTTCGCTGGACCAAACTCAACGACGGACCGACGACGCTGCATTTTGTGGCGAAATATCGCTCGACCGATCGTCAGGTTGTGGGGGGCACGGCCAACGCACAGGCCTGGTTCGCTCTGACCTACGAGTAATTAACCGAATACAGGATATGACGGTGAGTACAACAAGGGTAAACATGAAAATAACGTTGATGATGCGTGGCCTGCTGGTGGCGGCGCTGCTGATGGCCGCAAGCGGGCTGGTTTCCCGTGCGCAGGCCGGCGTTGCGCTGGGCGCCACTCGGGTCATCTACCCGGCGGGGCAGAAGCAGGTGCCGCTGGCGGTAACCAACACCGACGATAGCAGCACGTATCTGATCCAGTCATGGGTGGAAAACGCCGCTGGCGCGAAAGACGGGCGCTTTGTCGTTACGCCGCCGCTGTTTGCCATGCAGGGTAAAAAAGAGAACACCCTGCGCATTCTTGATGCCACGAATAATCAGCTACCGCAGGACCGTGAGAGCCTGTTCTGGATGAACGTGAAGGCCATTCCGGCGATGGATAAATCAAAACTCAGCGATAACACGCTGCAGCTGGCGATTATCAGCCGTATAAAGCTCTATTACCGACCGGCCAAACTGGCTATGCCGCCGGAGCAGGCTGCGGAAAAACTGACGTTTCGCCGCGATGCCGGCACGCTGACGCTTATCAACCCCACGCCTTACTACCTGACGGTGACCGATTTGAATGCCGGAACGCGGGTGCTGGAAAATGCGCTGGTGCCGCCAATGGGGGAAACACGGGTCAAAATACCGGCAGATGCAGGTGGTGAGATTACCTACCGAACTATTAATGACTATGGCGCACTGACGCCGCGCATGATCGGCGCGATGCGATAAGCCGCGAGAGCGTCTTCGTTTTCCCAGAACAGAATAATAACTGACGGCCGGGCGATGTCGAACCGGAGGGACTATGCCATATCTGAAATTTGGCCTCGACCATTTGGAGGCCCGTCGCTTGCGACAGCTGGCGTCACGCTCGGTCAGCGCGCTTGCGCGGCTTCCGGTGGCTATTATGCTGGCGTCACCGACTTTTTTCGCCCAGGCGGAGCTGTATTTTAACCCCCGTTTTCTGGCCGACGATCCTGCCGCAGTAGCGGATCTCTCCGGTTTTGAGAAGGGGCAGGAACTGCCGCCGGGGACCTACCGCGTCGATATCTACCTGAACGATGGCTACATTACGACCCGTGATGTGACGTTCAACGCCGGCGAACACGGCCAGGGGCTGCTTGCCTGCCTGACGCGCAGCCAACTGGCCGCTATGGGGCTGAATACCGCGGCGGTCGGCGGCATGAGCGCGCTGGCGCCCGATGCCTGCGTGCCGCTGGCCGAAACGATTAAAGATGCGACTCAGCGCCTGGACGTAGGCCAGCAGCGGCTGTATCTGACCATTCCGCAGGCCTTTATGGGCAACCGTGCGCGCGGCTATATTCCGCCGGAGCAGTGGGATGACGGGATTACCGCCGGGTTGTTGAACTACAACTTTACCGGCAATAACGTGCATAACACGGTCGGTGGCAGCAGCCAGTACGCCTATTTAAACCTGCAAAGCGGGCTTAACGCGGGCGCGTGGCGGCTGCGCGACAACAGTACCTGGAGCTACAGCAGCGGCGGCAGCGGTTCGAGCAACCAGAACAAATGGCAGCACATTAACACCTGGGTTGAGCGCGATATTCGAGCGCTGCGCTCGCGTTTGACGCTTGGCGACAGCTATACCAACGGCGACATTTTCGACGGCATTAACTTCCGCGGTGCACAGCTGGCTTCTGATGACAATATGCTGCCGGATAGCCAGAAAGGCTTTGCGCCGGTTATCCACGGTATTGCCCGCGGCACGGCGCAGGTGTCTATCAAACAAAACGGCTATGAGATTTACCACAGCACGGTGCCGCCTGGCCCTTTCACCATTAACGATCTCTATGCCGCAGGCAACGGCGGTGACCTGCAGGTCACCATTAAGGAAGCGGATGGCAGCAGCCAGAATTTCAGCGTGCCGTACTCTTCGGTGCCGGTGCTACAGCGTGAAGGCCACACGCGCTATGCCCTGACCGCCGGGGAATATCGCAGCGGCAACGATCAGCAGGAAGAGCCGACGTTTTTTCAAAGCACGATACTGCACGGGATGGCGGCAGGATGGACGCTGTATGGCGGCACCCAGCTGGCGGACCGCTATCGCGCCGTTAACGTCGGGGTCGGTAAAAACATGGGCGATCTGGGCGCGCTGTCGGTGGATATCACCCAGGCGAACGCCACGCTGCCCGACGACAGCCGACAGCAGGGTCAATCGATTCGTTTTCTGTACAACAAATCGCTCAGCGATCTGGGCACCAATATCCAGCTGGTGGGCTACCGTTATTCCACCCGTGGCTACTATAGCTTCGCGGATACCACCTATCAGCGGATGAGCGGCCACAGCGTTGAAACCGAAGATGGTCCGGTCTACGTGAAGCCAAAATTCACCGACTATTACAACCTGGCCTACAGCAAACGCGGCAGGTTACAGGCGAGCATCACCCAGCAGTTGGGGCGTACCTCCACGCTTTATGTGAGCGGCAGCCACCAGACCTACTGGGGAACCGGCAATGCGGATGAACAGTTTCAGGTTGGCCTGAACACGGCGGTTAACGACATCAACTGGACGCTGAGCTACAGCCTCACTAAAAACGCCTGGCAGGAAGGCCGGGATCAGATGCTGGCGATTAACGTCAATATTCCGTTCAGCCACTGGCTGCGTTCAGACAGCCAGTCCGCCTGGCGGCACGCCAGCGCTAGCTACAGCATGTCGGACGATCTTAATGGGCGAATGAGCAACCTCGCGGGGCTGTACGGCACGATGCTGGAGGGGAATAACCTGAGCTACAGCGTGCAGACCGGCTATGCGGGCGGCGGGGATAGCAGCAGCGGCAGCACCGGCTACGCCTCGTTGAACTATCGCGGCGGCTACGGCAACGCCAACGTCGGCTACAGCCGCAGCGACGGCATCAAACAGCTCTATTACGGCATGAGTGGCGGCGTACTGGCTCACGCCAATGGGATTACGCTGAGCCAGCCGCTGAACGACACCGTCGTGCTGATTCGCGCCCCGGGTGCGGAAGGCACAAAAGTGGAAAATCAGACCGGGGTACGTACCGACTGGCGTGGCTATGCGGTGCTGCCGTACGCCACTGAATACCGGGAAAACCGCGTGGCGCTGGATACCAACTCGCTGGCGGATAACGTCGATCTGGACGATGCGGTGGTCAGCGTTGTGCCGACTCATGGCGCGATTGTCCGCGCGGAATTTAAAACCCATGTCGGTATGAAGCTGCTGATGACGCTCACCTACGACGGTAAAGCCGTGCCGTTTGGCGCGATGGTGACTTCAGACAGCAACCAGAACGGTAGCATCGTCGCCGATAACGGCCTTGTGTACCTGAGCGGGATGCCGCTTGCCGGAAAGGTACGAGTCAAATGGGGTGACGGTGCGAACGGCAGCTGCACGGCGGACTACCGCCTGCCGGCCGATAGTCAGCAGCAGCCGTTAGTTCAGCTATCGGCCGTGTGCCGCTAAGGAAAGGAAGATGAGGAAACCCCAGTACTGGCTGAGCGCCATTTTCGCGCTGGCCGCTGCGAACGCGTATGCCGCCGATAGCACGATCACCATCAGCGGCAACGTCAGGGATAACGGCTGCGCCGTCGCCGGTGAATCCAAAGACTTTACCGTCGACCTGATGAACAACGCGGCTAAGCAGTTCAGCACGGTAGGTGCGACCACGCCAGCCGTTCCGTTTCGCATTGTGCTTTCCCCCTGCGGCGGCGCGGTGAGCGCGGTGAAGGTGGGTTTTGTTGGGGTAGCCGACGCTGAAAACACCCGGTTGTTGAAGGTGGATGGTGGAACATCAGCCGCGGCGGGGATGGGGATTGAAATCCTCGATGGGCAGCAGACCACGCTGCCGCTTAATGCGGCGTCTTCTGCGATTGCCTGGACCACGCTGACCCCCGGCCAGACCAATACGCTGAACTTTTATGCCCGCCTGATGGCCACGCAGCTCCCGATTACGCCGGGCCACGTGAATGCCACGGCGACGTTCACTCTTGAATTTCAGTAAGCGGAGGCGCTGATGAAACGCACCTGTTACAGCTGGCTGCTGGCGGTATCGCTGGTGACTGCTTCTCCAACGCTGTTGGCCGCCGATGTGACCATTACCGTCAACGGTAAAGTGGTGGCGAAACCGTGTACGGTTTCAACCAGCAATGCGGCCGTTGAGCTCGGCGATTTGTATACCTTCAGTTTAATGTCGGCGGGATCGTCCTCCGCCTGGCACAGCGTCGCGCTGGAGCTGAGCAACTGTCCGGTGGGAACGTCGCGGGTAACCGCCAGTTTCAGCGGCACCGCTGATGCCACCGGCTATTACCAGAATCAGGGTACCGCCCGTAACATCCAGCTTGAGCTACAGGATAACGGAGGCAATACGTTGAATACCGGGACCAGTACGGCAGTGCAGGTGGATGAGTCATCACAGTCCGCGCGTTTTCCGCTGCAGGTGAGGGCGCTGTCGGTAAACGGCGGTGCCACCCAGGGAACTATCCAGGCGGTGATTAACGTTACCTATACCTACGCCTGACCAGGAGAAGAGAGTCATGAAAAAAGCGATAACCCTGCTGACGACGCTGCTGCTGGCCGTTTGGTCTGTGAATGCCTGGTCGTTTGCCTGTAAGACCGCCAGCGGGGCGACGATCCCTATCGGTGGCGGCAGCGCTGACGTTTACGTCGACCTTGCGCCCGCGGTGAACGTCGGGCAAAACCTGGTGGTCGATCTCTCCACGCAGATCTTTTGCCATAACGACTACCCGGAGACCATCACTGACTACGTCACCCTCCAGCGCGGATCGGCCTACGGCGGCGTGTTGTCGAGCTTCTCTGGCACCGTGAAGTACAACGGCAGCAACTATCCGTTTCCGACCACCAGTGAAACCTCGCGCATTATCTACAACTCGAGAACCGATCAGCCGTGGCCAACCGTTCTGTACCTGACGCCGATTAGCTCTGCGGGCGGCGTGGCGATCACCTCCGGGACGCTGATCGCGATTCTGATCCTGCGTCAGACCAACAACAAAAACGGCGATGACTTCCAGTTCGTCTGGAACATTTACGCCAAAAATAATGTGGTGGTGCCCACGGGCGGCTGCGACGTTTCTGCGCGTAACGTGACGGTTACGCTGCCCGACTACCCGGGCTCAACGGCGATTCCGCTGACGGTGTACTGTGCGCAGAGCCAGAAGCTGGCCTATTACCTCACGGGGACAACGGCGGACTCCGCCAACTCGATTTTTACCAATACCGCGACCGCCTCTCCGGCGCAGGGCATTGGCGTGCAGCTCACCCGCAACGGTAACATTGTTCCAACCAATAGCACGGTGTCGCTTGGTACGGTCAGCACGTCGGCGGTCAGCCTGGGCCTGACGGCTAACTACGCGCGAACCAGCGGCCAGGTGACGGCGGGCAACGTGCAGTCAATTATTGGGGTGACGTTTGTTTATCAGTAGCTTAGGGTAACTTCCCTGGCAAGGGGCGGGGAGGTTTGGGCGGCGAGGGAACACGATCGTGATGGGATCGTGTTCCCTTTTTGATATACGCGCTGTTTGTGCCTGTAAAGAAAGATGAATACCGTGCGTTTGCGAGCGGTGAGTATGCCCATGCGCGGTTGCTGGGCGAAAGCCAGCGTTCAGACGACCTCAAATAGTGCCGTTATTGTGCAGGTCTTTTGGGGGATTAAACTCTGAAAAGCAAAAACCCAGCCATAGGCTGGGTTCTTTAAATAGTGGTGCCCGGACTCGGAATCGAACCAAGGACACGGGGATTTTCAATCCCCTGCTCTACCGACTGAGCTATCCGGGCAACGGGGCGCATTAAACCGTAATCGCCGCGCCTCGTCAATGAAATTTATAAAATTTGCGGCGAGTTGCACAACATATCACCGCTTTTCCGGTTTTGCACGCTGCATCAGGCAAAAAATGCCGTCCAGGCGGCGGAAATCGGCATTGCCAGCAGCAGTGCTGGCAGCATATTCACCACCGCAAACATCTTAATGCCGCAGATGCGCAGGCCGGTTGCCAGCAGCAGCAGGCCACCGACGGCGGTAAAGTCGGCCATCATCGCCGGAGTGGTCAGTGGCAGGATCATAAACGCGCAAAACGCCAGCGACAGCTGAATGACCAGCATCGGCACGCTGATGATGCAGACCGCAAAACCCAGCGAGCAGGCGAAAATCATGGCGGTGAAGAAGTCGAGAAACGACTTGGCGATAAGAATGGTGGGATCGCCGGTCATCCCTTCGTGCATCGAACCAAAAATCCCGGTACCGCTGGCGCAAAACAGTACGATGATCGCCACGAAGCTCTGAATAAACGTCTCGTGTTCGGGGTTTTTCCCCGGTTTGATCAGCCGCTTTTGCGCCCGCGCCACCGCGTTGTTAATGCCTTTTTCCAGATGACAAAACTCGCCGATCAGCGCGCCAATCAGCGTCGCCAGCACCATTACCGGCATATTGACGCACTTGATGACCAGCAGCAGCCCAATGCCCAGCGAAGCAAGGCCGAAAATAGAGGTCATCGAAACGCGAATGCGTTCCGGCAGACGCTGGCTGAGCAATGCGCCGATCAGCCCGCCGACGAGCACCGCGCTGGCATTAATAAAGGGACCTATTACCACGTTAACTCCTGTTAATTATCGCTAACTCCTGCATTATTATGGACCGATTAATCGGTTCAGTATTTGTTTCTTCGTAGGGTTAGTGCATAAAAATTTCGTCTTGCGCCCTCTGGTCAATGGTGCCATGATTGCGCGAAATTTCTCCTTTCCTCCACGGGGGCAGCCTGCAATGACATTATTGCCATTACATCGCCAATGCCGCTTCGCTTGCTTGCGAAAGCCTGCCCGTTCCGTTTTGCTCACCATGCGGTGAGGTCAACGCATGCTCACTGCAGGACAACAGTAAGATTAGACGCCGTCTGCTTTTACTGATGTCTGGCGGTCGGAGCTGTAACCCAGTTGCACCCAGACGCTTTGTGGGGCAAGGCCAGTAGCTTTGTCCGGGGCTTTTACTCTCCCTGAGTGGGTCGTTGCGCTAATGAAATCAATGAACATTGCTGCCAGTCGTGAACTGGTCTCTCGCCTGTCCAGCCCCCGTGGCGTGGTGGCGCTGGATAGTACCGACTTTACCGATGTGGCAGCAGTCGTCATTACCGTGGCCGACAGCCATAGCGGTATTCTTGCGTTGCTCAAGCGCACCGGTTTTCATCTGCCGGTGTTTGTGTTCTCGACGGACGACCTTCGCGCGCCGGACGGCGTGGAAGCGGTCATCAGCGGCAAAGAGCAGGAGTGGCTGGCGCTGGAAGCGGCCGCCTGTCGCTATGAAGAGAATTTGCTGCCGCCGTTCTTCAACACCCTGACCCAGTACGTTGAGATGGGCAATAGTACCTTCGCCTGTCCTGGGCACCAGCACGGCGCATTCTTTAAAAAGCATCCGGCGGGGCGTCAGTTCTACGACTTCTTCGGCGAAAATGTTTTCCGCGCCGACATGTGCAACGCTGACGTGAAGCTTGGCGATCTCTTAATCCATGAGGGATCCGCCAAGCACGCGCAGAAATTTGCCGCTAAAGTATTCCACGCGGATAAAACCTATTTCGTGCTGAACGGCACTTCGGCGGCCAACAAAGTGGTGACTAATGCGCTGCTGACGCGTGGCGATCTGGTGCTGTTTGACCGTAACAACCACAAATCAAACCACCACGGTGCGCTGATCCAGGCCGGGGCGACGCCGGTTTACCTGGAAGCGGCGCGTAACCCGTTTGGTTTCATTGGCGGTATTGACGAGCACTGTTTTGACGAACGCTACCTGCGCGAGCTGATTCGTGAAGCGGCGCCGGAGAAGGCCGACGCGCCGCGTCCGTTCCGTCTGGCGGTGATCCAACTGGGCACTTACGACGGCACCATCTATAACGCCCGTCAGGTAGTGGATAAAATTGGCCATCTGTGCGACTACATCCTGTTTGACTCCGCATGGGTAGGCTATGAGCAGTTTATCGATATGATGGCGGATACCTCGCCGCTGCTGCTGGCGTTAAACGAAAACGATCCGGGCATTTTTGTGACGCAGTCGGTGCATAAACAGCAGGCGGGCTTCTCGCAAACCTCGCAGATCCACAAAAAAGACAACCATATTCGTGGTCAGGCGCGCTTTTGCCCGCACAAGCGGTTGAACAACGCCTTTATGCTGCACGCCTCAACCAGCCCGTTTTATCCGCTGTTCGCGGCGCTGGACATTAATGCCAAAATTCACGAAGGGGAGAGCGGTCGCCGCCTGTGGGCCGAGTGCGTCGAGCTGGGTATTGAAGCGCGCAAAGCAATTATTGCCAGCTGTAAGCTGATCCAGCCGTTTATCCCGCCGATGGTTGACGGACGCCCGTGGCAAGAGCATTCCACCCAAACCCTCGCCAGCGATAGACGTTTCTTCAGCTTCGCGCCGGGCGCGCGCTGGCATGGTTTTGAGGGCTACGCCCAGGATCAGTACTTTGTCGATCCGTGCAAGCTGCTGCTGACGACGCCTGGGATCGATGCCGAAACCGGAAAATACACCGAGTTTGGTATTCCGGCGACCATTCTGGCCCACTACCTGCGCGAGAACGGGATCGTCCCGGAGAAGTGCGATCTGAACTCGATCCTCTTCTTGCTGACCCCGGCGGAAACGCCGGAGAAAATGGCCCAACTGGTGGCGATGCTGGCCCGCTTTGAGCAGCATATCGAAGATGACACGCCGCTGGCGGAGGTACTGCCGAGCGTTTACAGCAAGCATCCGCTGCGCTACCGCGACTATACGCTGCGCGAACTGTGCCAGGAGATGCACGATCTGTACGTCAGCTTTGAGGTGAAAGATCTGCAAAAAGCGATGTTCCGTAAGGAGAGCCTGCCGAAAGTGGTGATGAACCCGCAGGACGCTAACGGTGAGTTTATTCGCGGCAACGTCGAGCTGGTGCGCATTCGTGACGCGGAAGGGCGAATTGCCGCCGAAGGGGCGCTGCCATACCCACCGGGCGTGCTGTGCGTGGTGCCGGGAGAAGTGTGGGGCGGGGCGGTGCAGCGCTATTTCCTGGCGCTGGAAGAGGGCGTTAACCTGCTGCCCGGTTTCTCGCCGGAGCTTCAGGGGGTGTACAGCGAGAAAGACGCCGACGGCATTAGCCGACTGTACGGCTACGTGTTGAAATAATGGGCGCTAGCCCCTCATCGCGTGGTGAGGGGCTAGGCCGCACTGCGGCGGTACATGCGGCGCGGGTGGCCAATCTTGCCATACAGCATTTCAACGCTTAAATACCCGGATTCCACGCAGTGCTCAAGATAGCGACGGGCGGTGGTTTTACTGAGCCCGGTTTCGCTGACCACTTCGTCAACCGAGAAACAGTGGTTTTCCCGGGCGTTAAACAGCGTTTGTACCCTGGCCAGCGTATTTTCCTCAATGCCCTTGCTGCCGTTGTCCTGACGGTAGTTTTTCGCCTGCAGTAAATAGAGTGAGTCCACGTTTTGCTGGTCGACGATTTTCCACACCCGCTGCTGTTCGGCAAACTGCACGAAGCGTTCAAGCGACTGGCTCAGACGTTTCCACGATACCGGCTTAAGGATGTAGTCAAAGGCGCCGTTACGAATGGCCTGACTACAGGTGTCCATATCGCTGGCGGCGGTGATGAAGATAACCGAGCAGTTGGCGCGGGCCAGCATCGGGTCGCTGATAAGCGTAATGCCCTTACCGTCCGGCAGGTAGTTATCCAGCAGCAGTAGCTGCGGCTGCTTGCTCTGTAGCTGTTGTTGCGCGTCGGCCAGCGAAGAGGCAATACCGACCAGCCGCAGACGCGGGTGCTTGTCGATGAGCTCCGCGTGCAGCTGCGCCAGCTCATTCTCATCTTCCACAATCAGTACATCGATAAGTTCATGTTGCATAGTCGGTATCTTCCAGTTGCTGTGCGGTACGCCGGGCAGGCCCTGCGGCGGGAATGAATAAAGAGAAAATCGTGCCGCTGGGCGCGTTATCAGACACTTCGATCAGGCCGCCCGCCTGGGTGACATAGCTGTCGATAAGGTAGAGTCCGATACCGTGGTCGCCTCGGGTTTTGGTGGTAATGCCGCGCTCAAAAATATGTTCGCGGATCGCCGGCGTAATGCCAATTCCCCGATCTGCGACTTCGATAATCAGCTCCTGTTCGCTGAGCTTAATCAAGATCTCGACCGGCGCGTGCGGCAGCGGCGATCGCTGGGTCGCTTCGATGGCGTTATCAATCAGATTACCAATAATCGAGATCGTCTCCGACTCGCTCAGCGGCGGGAAGGGACGTCGCATCTCGCAGGCCGGGTCGAACTCCAGCACCACGCCTTTTTCACGGGCGCGCGCGGCTTTCCCCAGCAGCAGCCCGCATAACGTGGGGGAACTGAAGCGTGAGGAGATGAAATCCAGTAGCTCCTGCGCGTGTTCCGACTGGGCCTGAATATAGCCAATTGCTTCGTCGTAGCGCCCCATATGCAGCAGACCGGAGAGGGTGGTCATACGGTTAAGCTGCTCATGGCGCATAATGCGCAGGTTATCGGCGTAGCGTTTTACCTGGCTTAGCTGAGCGCTAAGCGAATCGATCTCGTTACGATCGCGAAAGGTAATCACCCAGCCCTGAAGCGCATTTTCCAGCATGATTCGCACGCGGCTGGCGATGACCGTCAGGTCGTTAAAGTGACAGATTTCGTCGTGCGTATCCTGCCTGAGCATGGCGCTGCGCTCGAAAAAGGGCACGAGGGCGATGACGTCGCCGATAGGCTTTCCGCGCAGCTGGCGCGCCGGCAGGCTCAGGCCAAGCAGCTTACGCGCCGCTTGGTTAATGACCTCAATGCGCAGGTTGTCGTCGATAGCGATAACGCCTTCATAGATAGACTCCATCATCGCTTTCTGCTGGCGAACCAGCAGGCCAATCTCGCGCGGTTCAAGAGAGAAGATTTGTTTCTTGATGCTGCGGGTAAAGAACCAGGAGAAAACAAACAGCGCCATCAGCAGAAGCACTGCGGCGATCAGGATATTGACCACTTTGTTGACGGTAATGCTGTCGAGGTAGCTGGTAAGGTAGCCCACGGAAACAATACCGATAACCTTGCCGTGGTCGTCGAAAATAGGCGCCTTGCTGCGCAGGGAAATGCCTAAACCGCCCTGCCGAATGGTGGTGGTGCTTTTGCCCTGGAGCACTTCTTCATTATCGCCGCCGACCAGAGTTTTACCTATCCTGTCGGCAAATACCGAGTGGAACAGATGCAGGCCTTTATTATCACCAATGACAATAAAACTAGCGTCACTACGGGCGGCTATTTTTTGCATAAAGTCACGGATGGCTGGAACGTTTTTCTCGGCAACCTGTTTACGCAAACTGGGAATCACAGCTATTTCTTCTGCCTGTATTTTTGCCCGCCCGCTCATTTCCTGATATAGCTGCTGGCCGACGTCAATATAATAATAGCTACCCAGTAGCGCAAACAGCACCGAGAAAAAGGCAACCAGGGAAATAAACAGTTTTATCTGGAACGATACTTTCATCAGACTCACGCACGGCAGCGACGGAAGCCGACAATATATCATCTTTTTTATCGCCGCTGCCGGGCTTTGCCAGAAACTTGTGATCCCTTGCACAGCCTGGCGCAGAACGAGAGTTATCTGAAAAGTACTCTTTATTAAGGCTAAATTAATAAATCCGCCTGTGGCATTCAGCGCAGAATAGAAACCATAAAAACCACGCCTTTAAATAAGGCGCTAATCACATTAAATAAAAGAAACCATTAAAACCATAGGCGCCATTAAAACTTCGGTTTTAATATGCTATCACTCACATAAAGTAAGCCTTTTGGCCCTTAAGCTAGCCTCACAAAATAACCAAAGGGCTTCATTATGAGCACTACTGATGATTCATTCTCTGTTACCCACGACCCGATAGAAATTCAGCGACCGGCCCTCAAGGAGCGCTGGTGGCATATTATGGACACCTGGAAAGTTGGCATTATTCCGCTGCCCCTGTTCCTGTTGGCCGGGGCGCTTATCGCCATTGATTGCCTGGGCGGTAAGCTACCAAGCGATATCGTGGTGATGGTTGCGACGCTGGCATTTTTTGGTTTTGCCTGCGGTGAGTTCGGTAAGCGTCTGCCGATCGTCGGCAAGCTAGGGGCGGCGGCAATTTGTGCCACCTTTATCCCTTCCGCGCTGGTCTACTACGGGCTGCTGCCGGACGTGGTGGTGGAGTCGACGACGAAATTCTACAAATCGACCAATATTCTGTACCTCTATATCTGCTGCATCATCGTCGGCAGCATCATGAGCATGAACCGTACGGTGCTGATTCAGGGCTTCCTGCGGATCTTCTTCCCCATGCTGTGTGGCGAAATCGTCGGCATGATCGTTGGGATGGGCGTCGGCATGGCACTGGGCCTTGAGCCGTTCCAGATCTTCTTCTTTATCATTCTGCCGATCATGGCGGGCGGCGTCGGCGAGGGGGCGATCCCGTTATCCATCGGCTATGCCACGCTACTGCATATGGATCAGGGCGTAGCGCTGGGCCGCGTGCTGCCGATGGTGATGCTGGGCGGGCTGACGGCCATCATTATCTCCGGTTGCCTGAACCAACTGGGCAAACGCTACCCGCACCTGACCGGTGAGGGCCAGTTGATGCCTAACCGCGCCAACGCCGATACCGCATCCGCACAGCCGGCGCTGTCGGGCAAAACTGACGTGACCACCATTGCTTCAGGCGCGCTGCTGGCGGTGCTGCTGTACATGCTCGGTATGTTAGGTCACAAGCTGATTGGCTTGCCGGCACCGGTTGGCATGCTGTTTATGGCGGTGCTGGTCAAGCTGTGCCACGGCGCCTCTCCACGCCTGCTCGAAGGTTCGCAGGTGGTTTATAAATTCTTCCAGACCTCAGTGACTTATCCGGTGCTGTTTGCCGTCGGCGTGGCTATCACCCCGTGGCAGGAGCTGGTTAACGCTTTCACCCTCAGCAATCTGCTGGTGATCGTCAGCACCGTGTCTGCGCTGGTTGCGACCGGTTTCTTCGTCGGCAAAAAAATCGGCATGCACCCGATTGATGTCGCCATCGTCTCTTGCTGCCAGAGCGGCCAGGGCGGCACCGGCGACGTCGCGATTCTGACCGCCGGTAACCGCATGAGCCTGATGCCGTTCGCGCAGATTGCGACCCGTATCGGCGGTGCAATTAACGTCTCCGTGTCGCTGCTGGTGCTGGGCAACTTCCTCGTTTAATGGAATAGAACAATGAAACTCGCAAGCTTTATCTATCAGGGCGTTCGCAGCTACGGCATCGTGAATGCAGAAGGAATGATTGATCTGGGACGCCGTCTTGGCGACCGCTACGGCGACCTCAAGGCGCTGCTTGATGGCAACGGGTTGGCCGATGCGACCCGCTATCTTCACGATGCCGTCGATGTGCCCATGGAGGCCGTGACCTTCTTACCGGTGATTGAGCATCCGGAAAAGATTCTCTGCGTGGGCATGAACTATGCCGAGAAACGCAAAGAATTTGACCAGCATAACCCGGCACCGACGCTGTTTGTCCGCTTCCCCGACTCGCAGACCGCGCACAACGCACCGGTGCTGAAGCCGCGCCACTCTCGCGAATTTGACTATGAGGGCGAGCTGGCGGTGATCATTGGCAAGGGCGGCGAGAACATTTCGCGTGAGGATGCGCTGCGCCACGTGGCCGGCTACAGCTGCTATATGGACGGCTCCGCTCGCGATTGGCAGCACACCTGGTTTACCGCCGGGAAAAACTGGCGACAGACCGGCGCTTTTGGGCCGTGGATGGCGACCGCCGATGAGATCCCCGACCCGCATAGCCTGGCTATCCGTACCTGGTTGAACGGGCGGATGGTGCAGGAGGACAACACCAGCAGCATGATTCATAAAGTGGCCGAGCTGATTGAGTACATCAGTACCTTCACCCGCTTAAGCCCTGGCGACGTCATCATCACCGGCTCGCCGGGCGGCGTCGGCAAGAAACGTAACCCGCCGCTGTTTATGAAGGAGGGGGACCGTATCGAGGTGGAGATTGAACATATTGGCCATCTCAGCAACATCATCATGGAAGCGCCAGCGAATACGCTGACGGCGGCGCACTAAGTAAGGCAGGCGGCACGATGTACACGCAACCCACTCTCGATTTTCGGGTCAGCATGGTGGCAAAACACCCGGAACGTTTAAGCCCTATCCGTGCGCTGCTGGTGGACAGCGGCCTCGGGCTGGATAGCGATATTACGCTGTTCGTTGAAGCCTGGGACGGCACAAAGCTGGTGGGCTGCGCAGGTCTGGCGGCAAACGTGATTAAGTGCGTGGCGGTCGATGAACAACAGCGCGGCGCGAATCTGAGCGCTCGGCTGCTGGCCGAGGTGGAGAACGTAGCGTTAGCGCAGGGTTATTTCCATCTTTTTCTTTGTACTCGCCCCTGCAACATTGCGCGCTTCGCCCGCAGCGGCTTCTGGCCGATTGCCCAGAGCGGCAACAATGCGGTGCTGATGGAAAATACGCCGCAGGGGATTGAACGCTACTGCCGTACGCTGAGCCTCCAGCGCCAACCGGCTACCCAGGTTGGGGCCATTGTGATGAATGCAAATCCCTTCACCCTGGGACACCGTTATCTGGTGGAACAGGCGGCGGCACAGTGCGGCTGGCTGCATCTTTTCGTGGTGCGTGAAGATGCGTCGTTCTTTCCGTTTCGCGCTCGTCTGGAGATGGTGCGTGCCGGCGTCGCGCATCTGGCGAACGTCACGGTGCACGAGGGATCGCAGTACATCATCTCGCGCGCCACCTTCCCGGCCTATTTCTTAAAGGAAACCGGCAAGGTGCAGCAGGCGTGGAGTGAAATCGACGTGCTGTTGTTCCGCAACTACATTGCGCCCGCGCTGGGGATCACGCATCGCTTTATCGGTTCGGAGCCGTTCTGCGACGTGACCCGCCAGTACAACCAGACGCTGCATATGCTGCTTGGCGACAACATGACCGTGGTAGAGATGCCGCGCATGAAAGCCACCGGGAGCGCGATTTCGGCTTCGGAAGTCCGCCGTTTATTAACATTGCAGCAGTTTTCTCGTATCCGGGACATTGTTCCGGCATCCACTTTCGCGCATCTCGAAGCGCATTACAGCGCGGAAGTTGCATAACTATCAGGACATTATCATGAAAATCATAAGGGAGGCGCTGGCCGGAACGCAGGAGTCCAGCGACCTGATGGTGAAAATCGCCCCCGCCGACGGCGAGCTGGAGATTGTCATCCACAGTGAGGTGATGAAGCAGTTTGGCGAACAGATTCGCCAGGTTGTTGAGCAGACACTGCGCGCGCTGGACGTGCAGCAGGGGCTGATTATCGTGGAAGATAAAGGGGCGCTGGACTGTGTGATTCGCGCCCGTTTGCAAAGCGCGATTCTGCGTGCCGCAGAAGAGCAGACGATCGTCTGGGGGGCGCTGCAATGAGTCAACTTCGTCGCAGTATGCTGTTCCTGCCCGGGGCCAACGCCGCCATGCTCTCCACCGCCTTTATTTACCGCCCGGACTCGATCATGTTCGATCTGGAGGACGCGGTCGCGCTGCGTGAGAAAGATACCGCCCGCCTGCTGGTCTTCCACGCGCTTCAGCATCCGATGTATCAGGATATTGAGACCGTCGTACGCATTAACCCGCTTAGCACGCCGTTCGGCTTGCTTGACCTGGAAGCCGCCGTGTATGCCGGTGTGGACGTGATTCGCCTGCCGAAAACCGACACGCCTGAAGATATCTTTGAGCTGGAAGGCCATCTTGAACGTATTGAGCGCGCCTGTGGGCGTGAGGTGGGCTCGACCCGCGTGATGGCGGCAATTGAATCGGCGGTTGGCGTGATTAACGCCGTGGCGATTGCGCGCAGCTCGCCGCGCCTGATCGGCATCGCGCTGGCGGCATTCGACTATGTCATGGATATGCAGACCGAACGCGGCGATGGCACCGAGCTGTTTTATGCCCGCTGTGCGGTACTGCACGCGGCGCGTGCCGCCGGTATTGATGCCTTTGACGTCGTGTGGTCTGACGTCAACGATGAAGCCGGCTTCCTGCGTGAGGTGGAACTGATTCGCAAGATGGGCTTTAACGGTAAATCGCTGATTAACCCGCGTCAGATTGACCTGCTCCACAATGCCTATGCGCCAACGCAGCAGGAAGTGGATCACGCCAGACGGGTGATTGAAGCGGCAGAAGAGGGTGAACGCAACGGCCTGGGCGTGGTATCACTCAACGGCAAAATGGTCGATGCCCCGATTATTAACCACGCGCAAATGGTACTGGAACGTGCAGCCGCCTCCGGCGTGCGTCGTTAAGGACTTGATAATGAATCAGACAGAACTTCTCCACCTTCATTTCCCCCACCTGCGGGCGCTAAAACCCTTTGATTCGGCCCACAGCACAACGCCGTGGCTGAACTCTCCGCAGGAGAAACGCACCCGAAAACTGTGCGCCTCGATTGAAGACGCGGTGGCGCGCAGCGGCTTAAAAGATGGCATGACCATTTCGTTCCACCACGCATTCCGCGAAGGCGATCGGGTCATTAATCACGTCGTCGCGCTGCTGGCGAAGATGGGCTTCAAGAACCTGACGCTGGCTTCAAGCTCGCTGATGACCTGCAACGATGCGCTGATCGAGCATATTGAAAGCGGCGTGATTACGCGTATTTATACCTCCGGTATGCGAGGTAAGCTGGCGGACGCTATCTCTCACGGTTTGATGGATGAACCGGTACAAATCCACTCCCACGGCGGGCGCGTGAAGCTGCTGCAGGACGGCGAGCTGAAAATCGACGTGGCGTTTCTCGGCGTGCCGTGCAGCGATGAGTTTGGTAATGCTAACGGCACCCACGGTAAGTCATGCTGCGGTTCGCTGGGGTACGCCATGGTTGATGCGCAATTTGCTCGCCACGTGGTGCTGCTGACCGAAGCGCTGGTGCCGTTCCCGAATATGCCCGCCAGCATTGTGCAGGACCAGGTTGACTTCATTGTGCCGGTGGACAGTGTGGGTGACCCGGCGAAAATCAGCGTCGGTGCGGCGCGCGTGACCAGCAACCCGCGTGAACTGATGATTGCCCGCTATGCGGCGGATGTGATTGAACACTCGGGCTACTTTACGCCGGGCTTCTCGATGCAGACCGGTTCCGGCGCGGCCGCCACCGCCTGCACGCGCTTTATGGAAGAGAAGATGGAGCGCAGCGGCGTGAAGGCGCGCTTTGCGCTGGGCGGCATTACCGGCAGCCTGGTCGACCTGCATGAAAAAGGGCTGATTGAAAAGCTGCTCGATACCCAGTGTTTTGACGGGCAGGCGGCGACGTCGCTGGCGCGTAACCCCAATCACGTAGAGATTTCCACCAACGTCTACGCCAATCCGGGCAGTAAGGCTGCCTGCTGCGATCGGCTTGATGTGGTCATCCTCAGCGCGCTGGAGATTGACGTTGATTTTAACGTCAACGTGATTACCGGTTCCGACGGCGTGATGCGCGGCGCATCGGGCGGCCACTGCGACGTGGCGGCAGCGGCTAACCTGACTATCGTCGTGGCACCGCTTCTGCGCAGCCGTATTCCGACGGTCGTCAAGCGGGTGACAACCCGATTGACCCCGGGGGAAAGCATCGATGTGCTGGTGACCGACCACGGTATTGCGGTAAACCCGGCGCGTCCGGAAATTCGCGAACGGCTTATCGCCGCAGGGCTGAAAGTGGTTGAGATTGAGGCGCTATATGCGCGGGCTATCTCGCTGACCGGCCAGCCGAAACCGATTGAGTTCACAGATAAAATTGTCGGTGTGATTCGCTATCGCGACGGTAGCGTGATTGATACCGTGCGTCAGGTTAAGGAGTAGCATGATGACGACGGTGACACCCGTTAGCCCGGGTGTCAGCCTCGAAGCGCTGTTGGCGGCAAAAGAGAGCCGCGCGGCGCGTCAGGCTGACTGGTTAACCCATTATGGACAACCGGTTATCTCGCTCACGCTGGTGACGCCGGGCGCGGTAAAAAATAATCTGCGCTATCGCAATACCATGGGTGTAGCGCTACAGATGTGCGATCAGATGCTGTGGCAAAACGACTGGCAGGTTCTGGACAGGCAGGTGCTGTGGCTGCCTACCGGCCCGGAAGCCCTCTGGTGCATGGGGCATCAGGCGCCGGAGATCAAAGCCCACTGCGCGGCGCTGGAACAGTCCCATCCGCTGGGAAGGCTCTGGGATCTGGACGTCATCTGTCCGCACGCCGGGCATATTGGCCGGCTGGCATTAGGCCGCCATATGCGCCGCTGTCTGATCTGCGATGAGCCAGCGCACGTCTGCTCTCGTTCGCGCCAGCATCCGCTTGAGCAGGTTATTGGCCGCGTGGAGGCGCTGATCGATGGCTGGTTTATTCGCGATTAATACCCGCAACGTCGATGTGCCGGCGCTGGCCGAAGAGGCGCTGTGGCAGGAACTGGATCTGACGCCGAAGCCAGGGCTGGTGGATAAATACAACAACGGCGCGCACCGGGACATGGACCATGCGCTGTTTGTTCGCAGCATTGCGGCCATTACGCCGTGGTTCACCCGGTTTGCCGAACTGGGCGATAAACATGCGCATCGCCCTGCTGGCGAACAGCTGCGAATGATTCGCCCGATGGGTATCGCTTGCGAACAGGCGATGTATGCAGCAACCGGTGGCGTGAATACGCATAAAGGCGGTATTTTCGCGCTGGGGCTGCTTTGCTTTGCCGCGGGCCGGTTGGGTGAGGTAAACCCGCAGCGGCTGTGCCGTGAAGTGAGCGATATCTGCCGCGGTCTGGTTGAACGGGAGCTGGCTTCCCGCTCATCGCTGGCGACCGCGGGCGAGCGCCAGTTTCATCAGTTTGGCCTGACCGGGGCGCGGGGGGAAGCAGAGAGCGGATTCGCCACGGTTCGCAAGGCGCTTTCAGGCTGGAATCGTCGCCATCTGCACGCGCTGCTGCTGCGTTTAATGGCGGTGAACCCGGACAGTAATCTGGTCTCGCGCGGCGGAATGAACGGTCTGCGCTACGTACAGGATTACGCCCACGATTTACTGGAAAACGGTTGGGATGAAGGCGCGCTGATAGCAATGGATAACGCGCTGATTACGCGGAATTTAAGCCCCGGCGGCAGCGCAGATTTGCTGTCAGTAGGATGGGTGCTATCGAAGGTGTCGGCCTGATAAGCGCAGCGCCATCAGGCAGAATGGAACAGATTGCCGGATGGCGGCGTAGCCTTATCCGGCCTACTATTTTGAACCCGGCGTCGCTTTGCTCGGCCGGGTTACGTGGGTAGGAAACTTAGTGGGCAACCGTCTGTATGCCAGCTGGCGTACGTTCATGTTTGTATTTAAACAGCCCCACAAATGCCACCGCCAGAACCAGAGAGTACGCGGCGAAAATCAGCCACACGCTCTGCCAGTCGGTAATGCCGTCCACGGTGTACATCTCAACAACCTTGCCGCTGGCCATACCGCCGAGAATGCAGCCAAAGCCGTTGGTCATCATCAGGAACATCCCCTGCGCGCTGGCGCGGATTTCCGGCTTCACTTCTTTTTCCACAAATACCGAGCCGGAGATGTTAAAGAAGTCGAAGGCGCAGCCGTAAACAATCATCGACAGAACCAGCAGCACGGTGCCGAACGGCGTTGGGTCGCCGTAGGCGAACAGGCCAAAGCGCAGCATCCATGCGAAGATACTAATCAGCATCACGTTCTTGATGCCGTAGCGGCTTAAGAAGAACGGAATGGTGAGGATGAACAGCGTTTCGGAGATTTGTGAAATCGACATCATTACCGAGGCGTGCTGCACGATAAAGCTGCTGGCAAACAGCGGATCTTTATCGAAACTGTGCAGGAAGGTGTTGCCAAACATGTTGGTGATCTGCAGCTCGGCGCCCAGCATCATGGAGAAAATAAAGAAGATCGCCATGCGTTTGTTTTTAAACAGCGCAAACGCGTCCAGCCCCAGCATGCTGCTCCAGCTCTGCTTTTGCTGCTGGTTAGAGACCGGAATATGCGGCAGGGTCAGGGTAAACAGCACCAGGACGACTGACAGCGCGGCGCCGATGTAGAGCTGCATATGGCTCAGCTCGAACCCGGAGAAGCTCACCGCCCACATCGCCAGAATAAAGCCGATGGTGCCCCAGATACGGATTGGCGGGAAGTCGGTCACGATATCCATGCCTGCCGTTTTGAGACGATAGTAGGAGATGGTGTTGATCAGACCCAGCGTTGGCATATAGGCCAGCGAGTTGAGCAAGATAACGAAGAACATTTCTCCCGGCGTGGTGACCTGGGCGGCCATAAACAGCGTGCCTGCGCCCACCAGATGGCAGAAGGCGTAGACCCATTTGGCGCTAATCCACTTATCTGCCACGATGCCCAGCAGCGTCGGCATAAAGACGGCGGCAATACCCAGCGAGCTGTACACCGCGCCAATAGACGCGCCGTCAAATTTCAGCGTCACAAACATGTAGGAACCGAGTGTGGTCAGCCAACTCCCCCACAGGCAGAACTGCAGGAAGGACAGTATCTTAAGCTGCAGCTTTAAATTCATGTTATTTTCCTCACAAAAATGGCCGGATACGCGTTCGTTTAATAACATCCGAAAGCATTATTTGTGCTGATTCTATCAACGGCATAGATGTGACATTGTTAAGCGCCGCAAAAAATTGCAATTATTTTTACTTTGCATAACGAAATAGTGACAAAACTAACATTTTTGTATGAGGTTCAGGCGGAGAGGCCGCCACGCGCGGTGAACATCAGCGCTTGTGACGGCCATATTTGTGAGAATTGTTACTTACGACGATAGCCTTTCTGCGCGGTATTCACTTTGTAGAGATAGCGCCGCGACTCGGCGGACGGATGGCGGCTGGTCAGCGTCTGGTAGACGTCGCCCGGCGTCATGCTGTTGATAATATTCGCCGCCTGCACTTTATCGTTGGAGAACACGCGCAGCACGCTGCCCGCACCGCCGTTATAGGCGGTGATGACCGCATAACGGCGCGAGGTTGGGTTGTCGATGCCGCCGAGATAAATATTGCTGAGAATTGCCAGATAGGCGGTCCCGGTATCAATGTTGCTGGCCGGGTCGAACAGGAAGCTGCGGCTTGGCGTACCGGATTTACCCTGTGAACGGAACACGTCTTTACCGGCGGTATGCTGCACCACCTGCATCAGCCCCAGCGCATCGGAGCGGCTGACGGCGTAGGGGTTAAAGGATGATTCGGTCTGCATAATCGCCAGAATAAGCGATTCGTCGACGCCGTATTTACGCGAAGCCTGGCGTACCATGCCGAGGTATTTATGCGCACGTTTGTCGAGGTGGTTTGGAACAAGGTTAATGGTGATGCTGTAGATGATATGCAGGCCGTTACTGCGTTTTTTCATCCGCGTTTGCAGCAGATAGTCGGCAAAGCGCGCCGCGCGCCATTCCCAGCGAATGGCCTCGCCGGTGTTGTCCACCACCTGGCCGTACAGGAACGGCTCTTTAGAAATTTGAATATCGTCGGCGTCGGAGTAGAGATCGACCGAACCGGGATCGTCGCCCATCAGCAGCGTGGTGATAATCGCCTGACGCAGGCGGGCGGCGGGATCTGTACCGGCAATGGTCTCGACGGTGATGGTGCCTTCATCGAAGTTGATATGGCTACGGGTCTGGTAGCCGTCGGTGTATTTTACGTAGTCTTTCGGTCCGGCGATCAGGACTTCGTTAAAACCCCAGATGTTTTCAATGTTATGGGCGAATTGCCCCATCAGGATATCAAAGCCGTTGGTGTCTTTGACCCACGCCTCATTGTAGGCATCGCCCTTTTTATTTGAGGAACAGGAAACCAGCAGCGGTGCTATCAACGCCAGTGCATAAATTCTTTTTTTCATCATTCCGGGAGCGCGTGTTGTTGTTGTCTTAAAGGCCCGCAGGGCCCTTACTGTTTTTCTGGCGGCGTGTAGCCTTCAATGTGCACATCTTTGCCTTCAAACAGGAAATTAACCATTTCTTCTTCCAGAAGCTTACGGTGCTCCACGTTCATCATATTGAGTTTCTTTTCATTGATGAGCATGGTCTGCTTTTGCTGCCACTGCTTCCAGGCCTCTTTCGAAATCTCGTTATAGATGCGCTTTCCCAGCTCGCCAGGGTAGAGCTGGAAATCCTGTCCTTCGGCGTCGCGCTGCAGGAAAGTACAAAAAATGGTTCTGCTCATAATAAATCCTCTTAGTTCGCCGCTCGCTAGACGAGTGAATCGGCGCGTAACTGCTGCAACAGGCGCTCAACCGGTGCGGCCAACCCGACGACGGGCGGCTGGGCTAAGTTATACCAGAGAGCGCTGCCTTCATCCATGCATGAGGCGAATGAGGACACACTAAGCCACATAGGCACAATGTCCAGATGGAAATGGCTGAAAGTATGGCGGAAGGCGGTAAGCTGGGTCAGGTTTTCGGCCGGAATATGCCGCTCGGCCAGCCACTCGCGCAGCGCCGTTTCATCTGCAAACTGCGGGAAACAGTATAGACCGCCCCACAGACCGCTGGGCGGGCGCTGCTGAAGAAACACGTCGCGCTCGTGCTGCATCATCAGGAAATAGCCGGTACGTTCGGGGATCGTCTGCTTCGGTTTTTTACCGGGATACTGTGCCCAACTGCCGTTGGCGGTGGCGATACAGCCCTTTTCCAACGGACAAAGCGAACATTTGGGCTTCGAGCGGGTGCAGACCATCGCACCAAGATCCATCATGGCCTGGTTAAAGCGCGAAACGCCTTCGGCGGGCGTAACCTGCTCGCTGATGTCCCACAGCCGCTTCTCAACGTCTTTTTTACCCGGCCAGCCGCCGACGGCATAGCAACGGGCCAGCACGCGCTTAACGTTGCCATCGAGAATCGCGAAATGTTTGCCCAGCGACAGCGACAGTATCGCGCCTGCGGTTGAGCGTCCTACGCCGGGCAGCGCCGCGACTTCATCGAAGGTTTCCGGAAAACGGCCGTGGTGCAGCGTCGCCACCTGCTGGGCCGCTTTGTGTAGATTGCGCGCGCGCGCATAGTAACCGAGCCCCGTCCACAGGTGCAGCACGTCGTCGAGGGGGGCATTCGCGAGATCGGTGACCGTCGGGAAGCGCGACATAAAGCGTTCGAAATAGGGGATAACGGTGGCAACCTGCGTCTGTTGCAACATCACCTCTGACAGCCATACTTTGTAAGGCGTTTTTTCGATTTGCCAGGGCAGGGTTTTACGCCCGTATTTGTCGTACCAGTCCAGCACCTGGGCTGAAAATTGAGACGCTTGCATGGTCAAAGCAGTGCTTCCGTTATCGTGCGATTAGGGGGCCAGATTGCAGCACAGCGGTACTATGCTGTAAACAGGAACTTTCCGGTGCTTGCATCCGGCAACTAACTTTGGATAATGCCCGTTTCCCGAACACTCTCACAAGCAGACATATTTTTATGAAGAACGACGTCATTTCACCGGATTTTGATGAAAACGGCCGCCCGCTGCGCCGCATTCGTAGTTTTGTGCGTCGCCAGGGGCGACTGACCAAAGGGCAGGAACACGCGCTGGAAAACTACTGGCCGGTGATGGGCGTTGAGTTCAGCGAAGAGCCTGTCGATTTCGCCGCGCTGTTCGGTCGCGAAGCGCCGGTGACGCTGGAAATTGGTTTTGGCATGGGGGCCTCGCTGGTGACGATGGCGAAAGCACGTCCGCACCAGAATTTCCTCGGTATTGAGGTACACTCACCTGGCGTTGGCGCCTGTCTGGCTTCGGCGCACGAAGAGGGCGTTGATAACCTGCGCGTCATGTGCCATGACGCGGTCGAAGTGCTGCACAAGATGATCCCGGACAACTCTCTGAACATGG
This sequence comes from Kluyvera genomosp. 2, assembly GCF_036759865.1. NCBI lineage: Bacteria > Pseudomonadati > Pseudomonadota > Gammaproteobacteria > Enterobacterales > Enterobacteriaceae > Kluyvera > Kluyvera genomosp. 2. The sequence goes on along the minus strand of NZ_JAPKIA010000002.1, from coordinate 204,972 downwards.
TTCAGCTCTTTTTCCCTGACCCGTGGCACAAAGCGCGTCATAATAAACGCCGTATCGTGCAGGTACCGTTCGCTGAGCTGGTGAAGACGAAATTAAAGCTGGGCGGCGTTTTCCACATGGCGACCGACTGGGAAGCCTATGCTGAGCATATGCTGGAAGTGATGTCCTCCATTGGTGGATACCAGAACCTGTCCGAAACAAAAGATTACGTACCGCGCCCGGAATCGCGCCCGGTAACCAAATTTGAACAGCGTGGCCATCGTCTTGGCCACGGCGTATGGGACTTAATGTTCGAGAGGGTGAAATAAATGGCAAAGAATCGTAGCCGTCGTTTGCGTAAAAAAATGCATATCGATGAATTTCAGGAAATCGGCTTCTCCGTCGCGTGGCGTTTCCCGGAAGGCACCAGCGAAGAACAGATCGATCAAACCGTCGACCAGTTTATCGATGAAGTGATCGAGCCGAACAAGCTGGCGTTTGACGGCAGCGGCTATCTGGCCTGGGAAGGTCTGATTTGCACCCAGGAAGTGGGCAAGTGTACTGAAGAACATCAGGCGCTGGTTCGTAAGTGGCTGGAAGACCGTAAGTTTGAAGAGGTGCGCACCAGCGAACTTTTTGACGTTTGGTGGGACTAAGATCTTATATGCACAATATCGTTCAGACGCAGCCAACGCAGAGGCCGCTTGAACGATGACGCGTGTACGGGGCCAGCATTTGCTGGCCCGATTTATCTTGAGGGAAAGTTATGATGCGCAAAACGCTGCTGACGGCAGTTCTTACGTTCACGGCGACCGCCGCCCACGCTGACTACCAGTGCAGCGTCACCCCGCGTGATGACGTGGTGCTCAACCCGCAAACCGTGCAGGTGAAAGGGGAAAACGGCAATCTTATTATTACCCCCAACGGCGACGTCACCTACAACGGCAAGGCGTACACGCTCACCGCGGCCCAGCGCGAGCAGGCCAAAGATTATCAAACGGAACTGCGTAGCGCGCTGCCGTGGATTGACGAAGGCGCGCGTAACCGGGTTGAAAAAGGCCGCGTGGCGCTGGACAAAATTATCGCCAAAGAAGTCGGCGAGGACAGCAATATGCGCGGTCGTCTGACCAAACTCGACGCGCAGCTGAAAACGCAGATGAACCGCATTATTGAGCGCCGCAGTGACGGCCTGACCTTCCACTATAAAGCGATTGACCAGGTGCGTGCCGACGGCCAGCAGTTGGTGAATCAGGCGATGGGCGGCATCCTGCAGGACAGCATCAACGAGATGGGCGCCAAAGCCGTACTGAAAGGCGGCGGTAACCCGCTGCAGGGCGTGCTGGGCAGCCTGGGCGGCCTGCAAACTGCGATTCAGAACGAGTGGAAAAACCAGGAAGCGGATTTCCAGGCGTTCGGTAAAGACGTGTGCAGCCGCGTGGTGTCGCTGGAAGACAGCCGCAAGGCGCTGGTGGGCACCCTCAAGTAAGTGGTTATCGGCTACCTGTGTTCTACGGGTAGCCAGAATCAGATTTCGTTTATCCTTCCCTCCGCCGCAAATTCCGTATGATGCGCTTTTCATACCTAAAAGGAATTTGCCGATGAAGCTCGCCTGGAAATGCGGGACGCTCCTGCTGTGTAGTTTTTCCCTGTCGGTTATCGCCGACAGCAATACCCCCACCGACGACGTTATCAAACAGCAGTTCGCGAAACAGTCTGGCGGCATGATGCATCTTGAGCGCATCAGCCTGCGCCAGCTGGATGCGACAGGCAACCAGGCGACGTACACCCTCGAAGGTGATATGGCTTCTGACGATAATCTCTACACGCCGGTTGGCATGGCCGGGGATTATCTTTTCTATGAAAAAACCTGGACTAAAGGGCGTCCGGTCAAATTTTCGGCGATGATGACCGCCGTGGGAACCCCGGCTTCCGGCTGGACGACGACCTTCTTTTCGATGCAGATGGCCGCCAAAAATGCGGGAAGACCGTTCAGTGAAAGAGAGGATTTAAGCAAATTGCTGGTGGTGAACGATAGCGGCTTTATGGCGCAGTTCGCCAGGCTTGACGCCCAGTTTGCCGACAGCCGCACAACGATAGAAAAGCAGAAAAAACAGTATGATGTATTGAAAACACAGGTGGTCGAGTTAGATGAACAGATGGCGCGCTCGTGGGGAACGGACGCCAACGGCAAGCCGCTGGACCGCAGCGCGGTACAGCAGGCGATGAACGCCGAAATCTACGCCGTTGACCGCCGAAACGATATGGCGAAGTTTGGTAATCAATACTATATCAACGTGTATGAGCCCGCGCTGGTGGCCTGCCAGAAGAAAGCGGTGTGTGATGCAGAGCCCATTCGTGCCGCCCGCGATAAGGCGCTGGAAGAACAGAAGCAGGAATATTATCGCCAGCATAAGGCGATCGGCGACAAGGTCAATGCGCGCATGGCGGCGATGGAGGAAAAGGTTGAGCCGCTGCGTAAGAAACGTGAAGCGCTGCGCGGGCAAATGGTGGTGCTGGAGTCGAGTAATGACGAATTGCAATATGAGGCAACGCGCTGGCAGGAAGGGGTCGAGAGAATGCGTGAGAAGGGGGTGATTCCATAAGGCGCCCTGCGCGAGCGGAAATACCCCGGCTTCGCTGCGCTCGGCCGGGTTATTTCCTGGAATTACATCAGCCCCAGCAGTTGCGGAATGAACAGCGAAATCTGCGGGATGTAGGCAATCATCATCAGCGCAACCAGCAGGGCGGCGTAGAACGGCAGCAGCGGTTTAATCAGCTGCTGAATTTTCACACCGGAGATCGAGCAGCCGACAAACAGCGCGCTGCCGACCGGCGGCGTGAGCAGGCCGATACACAGGTTAGCCACCATCATGATGCCGAAATGTACCGGGTCCATCCCCAGGTCCTGGGCAATCGGCAGGAAGATCGGCGTAAAGATCAGCACCGCCGGCGTCATGTCCATAAAAATACCGACGATCAACAGCACGATATTAATAAGCAGAAGGATCACCAGCGGATTCTCGGAGATCCCCATCAGCGTGTCGCTGATCATGTAGGGAATATCCGCGTTGGTCATCGCCCACGACATGCCGACGGAGAAACCAATCAGCAGCAGCACGATGGAGGTTGTGACCACCGACTCTAAAATCAGCTTCGGCAGATCGCGCCATTTCACCTCACGGTAGATGATGACCGACAGGATAAAGGTGTAGACCACGGCAATAGCCGAGGCTTCCGTGGCGGTGAAGATCCCCCCCAGAATGCCACCCATTACGATAAGCACCAGCAGCAGGCTCGGCAGCGCATCAAGGAATGCTTTTGCCGCCTGGGCGCAGGTCGGGCGTTCCGACACGGGATAGCCGCGACGTTTGGCGATGATGGCGCAAACCACCATGATCGACAGGCCCATCAGAATGCCCGGCAGGTAGCCCGCCATAAACAGCGATGCGACCGAAACGCCGCCTGCGGTAAGGGAGAAGACGATCAGCACGTTGGAGGGCGGGATAAGCAGCCCGGTAATGCACGATGAAACGTTCACCGCAGTGGAAAACGCCGGGTCATAGCCCTTCTTGGTCTGGATAGGATGCAGGGTGCCACCGACGGCCGCCGCCGCCGCAACCGCAGACCCTGAAATCGAGCCGAACATCATATTGGCCAGCACGTTAACGTGGCCCAGCGAACCGGGCACGCGGCCGACCATCACCTGCGCGAGGTTAATCAAGCGTATGGCGATCCCCCCGCTGTTCATCAGTGTACCGGCAAAAATGAAGAATGGAATCGCCAGCAGGGCAAAGTTGTCCAGGCCGTTGGCCAGGCGCTGAGAAACGGTGATGACGGCGATATCCCAGGGGAACATCAGCAGCATCGAGGCGACGGTCGCGATCCCGATAGAAAATGAAATAGGCACGCCAATAAACACCAGTACGAAGAAGGCGCCGAACAGCGTGAGTGCGATATACCCGTCCATTAACACGCTCCTTCCGCGGTTTGTTTCAGGCTAAGCAGGCCATTGGCGATAAACCAAAGGGCGTAGAACATCATAATGAGGCCGGACAGCGGCAGGATCAGATAGACGTAGCCCATCGGAATTTGCATCGCCGCAGAGACCTGCGCGGTGGCCAGCGTTTTCGCGATTAGCTTCAGGCCGCCGGTGACGATCACCGAGCCAGAGAAGATAAAAATCAGCAGGTTAATCACCACGCCCAACAGCGTTTGCTTACGCGGCTTGAGCGTCATGGCCAGCAGGTCGATGGCCAGATGGCGCTGGGCGCCAACGGTATAGGCTGCGCCGAGCAGGCCGACCCAAATCATCAGAAAACGCGCCAGCTCGTCGGTGAGGGTACTGGGCTGGTTTAACACGTAGCGGCTGAACACCTGCCAGACGACGCAGACGACCAGCGCCACCATGACCGCGATGGAAAACGCGGCGATCGCGCGGTCCACCGCCTGTTTAGTGCGGGTAAAAATCATCGTTTAGTATCCTGGTGAACGCGGGCCAGAGGCTGGCCCGCAGGGCGGTTATTCTGCGGCGGCTTCAAATTTGGCCAGCAGCGCGGCCTGTTTTGGATCTTTCTTGAAATCGTCGAACAGCGGCTGAACGGCGGCGCGGAACGGCGCTTTGTCGACCTTCACGATTTCACCGCCCATGGCTTTCGCCTGTGCACGGGTATCGGCGTCAATTTTGTCCCACAGCTTCTGCTGGTAGGTTTCTGAGGCTTTGGCGGCCTTCATCAGAATCTGCTGTTGCTCCGGGGTCAGCTTGTCCCACGTTTTGGTCGAGATGACCAGGAAATCGGGAATAGAGGCGTGCTCGTCTTCAGAGAAGACCTTGGCTATTTCAATATGACGCGTTTGCACCCAGGACGGGACGTTATTTTCCGCGCCGTCAACCACCCCCTGCTGCATTGCGGTATAGACTTCACCGAAAGAAATTGGCGTCGGCGAGCCGCCCATTAATTCAATCATTTTCAGCGTCGTTGGGCTGGCCTGGACGCGAATTTTTAAGCCTTTTAAATCTTCTGGTTTGGTAATCGGTTTTTTCGCATAAAAGCTGCGGGTGCCGGCAACATAGGCGGAAAGCGCAAAGAATCCTTTATCTTTTGTCGACTCCATTATTTCTTTGCCAACGTCGCCAAATACCACTTTATTAAAATGCGCCTGGTCTTTAAATAAGAAAGGCAGGTTATAAATGGCATAGACGTTATCGAAGGATTCAAGATCGCTGGCTGACCCCTTGGTTAAATCGAGTGCGCCGTTTTGTAGCAGTTCCATGGTTTCACGAGCGCTGCCCATCTGGCTGCTGGGATAAATACGAATGGTCATTTTGCCGTCTGATAACTGCTTGACCTCTTTGGCCATTTCCTCAAATGCCTGGTGAACGACGTGGCTGCGCTCGAGGTTATGCGCCAGCTTCAGCGTGACTTTTTCAGCGGCGCTGACTCCGGCAGAGAGTAAGGCAAAAAGTGAGGCACAGATCAGCGTTTTGCGAAAAGTGAGAGATTTCATTAATAGGCTCCATGCACATTTATTATGGTGGTTTATATCTATGGGTATAGCTGTATTTTCTGTATGACATATTATCCTGGTTGTCAGACATCTTTACGCTATCCCTCTCACACTTTTAAATTATCTACGCATTAAATGCGGTTTTTGTGCGCTGTATTATATTTATGGGGTATGTGTAATTAGCTATTAATATTTCTATTAAATATTAGCGTTAGAATTGTTCGGGAAGTATTTTGGTTATTGCTCGGAAAAGACGATGTTATATATTTCGCCATTATGAATTAATGGCGAAATATATTTGAACTTATTCGTTGAGGAACAGTTCCAGCAGCGAGTTGAGGAAGAGCTTGCCGTGTTCAGTAATCTGCCAGTACTGGTTGCACTCGGTCAGATAGCCTTGCGCGAGCGCCTCATCAAGCTGCGGGCGAATCACCTGCTCGTTAAGGCCCGTGTAGGCCTTGAACTCTGCACGCGGAGCCGGCTCCAGCAGACGGAAGCGGTTCATAAAGAACTCGAACGGTTTATCGGCATTTTCAACATCGTGCTGGCGTTCAAGGTAGCGCCCTTCCATATAGCCGCGCGGATGGCGGGTTTTCGCCGTGCGCAGAATACGGCCGTCCGGGAACGTCACTTTGCCGTGCGCGCCGCAGCCAATGCCCAGATAGTCGCCAAAACGCCAGTAGTTGAGATTGTGCTGGCACTGATAGCCCGGCTTCGCGTAGGCCGAGGTTTCATACTGCTGATAACCTGCGGCGGTCAGCAGGCGATGCCCCTGCTCGAAGATATCCCACAGGTCGTCATCGTCCGGCAGCACCGGCGGGCGTGAACCGAACAGAGTGTTCGGCTCGATGGTCAACTGATACCAGGAAAGGTGCGGTGGCGACAGCTCGATGGCCTGGCGCAGGTCGCTGAGCGCTTCTTCCAGCGACTGATCCGGCAAGCCGTGCATCAGGTCGAGGTTAAAGCTGCGTAGCCCAAGCCCGCTCGCCAGATGCGCGGCGCGTTTGGCTTCTTCCGGCCCATGAATTCGGCCCAGACGCTGGAGCTTGGTTTCGCTAAAGCTTTGAACGCCGATGGAGATACGGTTCACGCCCGCCCGTTGGTATTCGACAAAGCGGTCGGCTTCGACGGTGCCCGGGTTGGCTTCCATGGTAATCTCCACGTCAGCGGCCAGCGGCAGACGTGCGCGAACGCCGTCCAGCAGGGCCTGCATCGCCGGGCCGGAGAGCAGGCTCGGCGTCCCGCCGCCGATGAAAATGGTCTTCACTTCACGTCCCTGCGCATAGGCGACGTCAGCGTCTAAATCGTTGAGCAGATGCTGCACATAGTCATCGTGCGGCACTTCGCCCTTGAGCGCGTGCGAATTGAAGTCGCAGTACGGGCATTTCTGCACGCACCACGGGATATGAATGTAAAGACTCAGCGGCGGCAGATTAACCATTGCGCATCGCTTCCAGTAACTGTTTCAGCGCCTGACCGCGGTGGGAGATGGCGATTTTCTCTTCACGGGTGAGCTCGGCGGCGGTTTTACCTTCCGACGGGACGAAGAAAATCGGATCGTAGCCGAAGCCACCCTGACCCGCCGGCGAACGGGTAATGACGCCCGGCCAGCGGCCGTGGCACACCAGCGGCGTGGGATCTTCCGCGTGGCGCAGATACACCAGCACGCAGTGGAACTGCGCCTGACGCTGGTCGTCCGGCACGTCTTTGAGCGTTTCCAGCAGCTTTTCCAGGTTCTGCTGGTCGCTGGCGTCGATGCCGGAATAGCGTGCGGAGTAAATGCCCGGTGCGCCGCCGAGCGCATCGACCGCCAGCCCGGAATCATCGGCAATGGCCGGTAAGCCGGTCACCTGCGCAGCGTGACGCGCCTTGAGAATGGCGTTTTCAATAAAGGTCAGCCCGGTTTCCTCGGCGGACTCCACGCCAAGCTCGGTCTGAGCGACGATATCAAGACCAAAATCGCCGAGCAGCGCGGCAAGCTCGCGCACTTTACCGGCGTTACCGGTCGCGAGGACAACTTTTTGCATGGGATATCCTAATGTGTCAGGGCGTCGACGCCCGATGGGATTTGTTGCGGATGAATAATTTTAACCTGTTTATGCCGCCCCAGTTCACCTTTCTCAATGATGACCTGGCTTTTGGCGACCTTAAACTGTTTGGCGAGGTACTTCACCAGATGGGCATTGGCCTGCCCATCCACGGGCGGGGCGGTAATGGCGACTTTTAATTCGTCGCCATGAACCCCAACAATTGCGTCCCGGCTGGCCTTTGGCTGAATGTACAGCCGCAGCACCAGCCCGTCATCGCAGAGTGTCACGGCACTCATAACGCCATCCACAGTCCTGGCAGCAGCATGTTGCCGGTGGCTTGCAGGACTTCAGCAATGCCCATATTGATAACGTACAGCAGCAGCACCAGCACCATCGGCGAGAAATCAATGCCCCCCATCGACGGCAGCAGACGGCGAATCGGGCGCAGCAGCGGTTCAGCAAGCTGCATCAGCACGAACTCAACCGGGCTACGTCCCTGGCTGACCCAGCTCATGATGGCCATCAGCAGCAGAACCCAGAAGATCAGCAGACCGATGGTCTTGAGCAGAATGAGCACCGCAGAGATCCAGATGATCGGCTGGAAGGTGATGACCATAAACAGCACGATAGCTTTTATTACGCACAGGATAAATGCCAGCAGCACAGAGGCGCTGTCCAGCGGCCCCATCGGCGGAATGATACGGCGCAGCGGACCAACAATGGGCTGCGTGATCTTCACCACGAACTGCGAGAACGGGTTGTAAAAGTCACAGCGCGCCCACTGCATCCAGACGCGGAGCAGCAGCACCATTGTGTACAGTTCAATCACTGTAGAGAGCAGGAAGGTCAACGTCTTCATGGCGTTCCTTGGGGTTCCTTATTTTTTTGTGTAATCACGCGCACCAAAAATCGCGGTGCCAATGCGTACCATTGTACTACCTGCCGCAACAGCGGCTTCCATGTCGTCAGACATGCCCAGAGAGAGGGTGTCTACGGTCGGGTAGTCTGCTTTCAGTCGCGCAAATGCTACCGCCATTTGGCGAGCGACGGCAAACTGCCGGTCGTACTCTTTTTCCGGCGCGGGAATGGCCATCAGGCCGCGCAGACGAACATTCGGCAGCGCGGCGATGTCGGCTGCCAGCGCGTCCAGCGATTCCAGCGCAATACCGGATTTACTTTGCTCATCGCTGATGTTGATTTGAATCAGCACGTTGAGCGGCGGTAGGTCGGCCGGGCGCTGCTCGCTTAAACGCACGGCAATCTTCAGCCGGTCCACGGTATGGCACCAGTCGAAGTGCTCGGCAACCAGGCGACTTTTGTTGGACTGCAGCGGGCCGATAAAGTGCCATTGCAGCGAGGTGATTCCCTGCTCGCGGAAGTGGAGGATTTTTTCTACCCCTTCCTGAACATAGTTTTCGCCGAACGCGGTCTGGCCCGCGGCAACGGCTTCTTCGACGGCGCTCGCAGGTTTCGTTTTACTGACTGCAAGCAGCGTTACTTCTTCTGAATCCCGGCCGCAGCGCGCTGCTGCCGCTGAGATTTTCTCCCTGACCTGTGCCAGGTTATGCGCAATATCGTTCATATGGGCTGGTGGGTCTATGGATATACAAGAAATCGTGACGCTTAGTGTAAAGCATAACGTGTCCGATCTACACCTATGTAGCAGTGGAAACGCGCGCTGGCGTAGGGCGGGTAAGCTGGAAATAGCGCCGTTTAGCGCCCCGCATCTCGGCGTGCTAATGGACGGCTGGCTAAGTGAAAGCCAGCAACAGACGTGGCTGCGGCAGCGACAGCTTGATTTTTCACTGTCGCTGACCGGCTGCCCGCGCCTGCGTGCCAGTGCGTTTGCCCACAGCGGCGGTGTCTCGCTGGTGCTGCGCATACTGCCGACGCGCTGCCCTACGCTTGACGAACTGCATCCGCCGGTGGCGTTAGCGGAGATGCTACAGGAGGAGAGCGGGCTGATTCTGGTGACCGGGGCGACGGGCAGCGGAAAATCCACCACGCTGGCGGCGATGGTGGATTACCTTAATCATCATCAGGCCGGGCATATTTTGACGCTGGAAGACCCGGTTGAGTTTCTGCATACCAGCGAGGGGTGTCTGATTCACCAGCGCGAGGTCGGTGAGCACGCCGCGTCTTTTGCCGATGCGCTGCGAGTCGCACTACGTCAGGATCCGGATGTGATTCTGCTGGGTGAGCTGCGCGATAGCGAAACCATTCGTCTGGCGCTGACGGCGGCGGAAACCGGGCACCTGGTGCTGGCAACGCTGCATACGCGCGGCGCGGCACAGGCCATAGAGCGGCTGGTGGACGTGTTCCCTGCACAGGAAAAAGAGCCCGTGCGCAATCAGCTGGCCAGCAGCCTCTGCGCGGTGCTGGCGCAAAAGCTGCAGCCGGACAATCGCGGCGGGCGCGTCGCGCTGTTTGAAATGCTGATTAACACGCCGGCGGTGGGTAATCTCATTCGCGAAGGGAAAACGCACCAGATAGCAGGTGTGATGCAGACCGGGTTGCAAAGCGGCATGCAGACCTTCAGCCAAAGCTATCAACAGCGAGTTAAGGCGGGGATGTTATCGTGAGAGAAAGCGCGTATAGTCCTGCGTAGCACGATCTTCTGGTTATTTTTGTACAGATGAATTCGGAAATATTTATTTTCAGCTATCACATTGGAATATTAAATAATGTGATGGCTGTTTTATTTCTGGCTAACTGATTAATTATTCAACCGTCAGTTTTTTAAATTTGTAAATATTACTTTTTTCGTTGTTGCCGGAATGTATTTTTTTGTGATTATCGGGTGATGTTTTATAAGGCGGAAGAAAAACTTCCTACGACATTTATTCTAATACGATTTTTGCGCGTAAGCCATCGGTATGTTTTGTTTGTAATTTGTCGATTACATTATGTTGCGTAGGCTTACAAAAAAAGGTTGATATTCTTTTGACACTTCTAAGGTCTTCGTTCTATCCTGTTTATGTAATTAGGACTAATCTTATGAAATAGGTTTTCCTGGACTGGTTGGTTTTAATTGCTAATGGTATTAGGTTTGCCTTTGCTTTGACTTATTAAATCACCATGATGGTGGATATAGACTATGGAGAGTTTCGAAATGTTTGAAGTAACTGAGAGTGTATCTAATTCCCGCAAGATTATCTTAATCACCCACCCGTCAGTACAAGCAAACGCGTTTGCAAACTATCTTACTGAATTACTGTCAGTTTCTGTTGATGTTCATAATATCAACAAGCCGCTGGTTCAGCGCCTGAGTAAAGGTGCCGTGGTATTGTTTGATATTGCTGTTTCCAACAAAAAGCTGAATGGCATCTGGCGCGATATTATCCGCACCCAGTTTGATGCCCCGCGTCTGTTGATTATTAATAGCGCGCAGAAGTATGAATTGTACGAAATGGCACAATGGCCAGCGCTGTATGGCGTATTCCGTCATGACGACGAAGAATCGCGCTTAATTGAGGGCGTCAAAGCGGTGCTGAATGGCGAGCAGACGGCTGAATTGAGCGTGATGCATCCGGCAATGTATGCCGTTGAACATACTCCGGAAAATCACGATAGCGTACCGCTGACCGAGCGTGAATGTGAAATTCTTAATGAATTACGTCACGGTGCGACCAATATGGATATCGCGCGTGCATTGTTTATTAGTGAAAATACAGTACGTACGCATCTGTATAATGTTTTCCGCAAATTAAGCGTGAAGAACAGAACCCAGGCAGTGAGCTGGGCGAACGAAAATCTGCGTCACTGATTGGCGAGATAGCTATTCTGGTGTGCTCCCGGGAATCATTCCCGGGGCTGCCTGTTTGTTAGTAACCCTGCTCGAAATAACTTTCCAGAATCACCACGGCGGAGGCGGAATCTACGCTGCCTTTATTCAACGCCCTAAATCCCCCGTGTTCAAACAGCCCGGCACGCGCCTCGACGGTGCTCAGACGTTCATCGTGCAGCGTAATTGGCACGCCAAAGCGGCCGTGAATTTTATTGGCAAAATTACGTGCGCGAGCGGTCAGCGGCTGTTCGGTGCCGTCCATATTCAGCGGCAGTCCGACGATAACCGTTTCAGGCTGCCATTCCTTAAGCAGGCGAGCAATGATATTCCAGTCGGGCGTACCGTCCTGCGCCTTAATGGCGGCGAGCGGACGGGCCGTGCCGGTAATACGTTGGCCAATCGCCACGCCGATGCTGCGCGTACCAAAATCAAAAGCCAGCAGTGTGCCACTCATTACGCGTGCCCCGCAGCGCCTGACATGGTCAGGATATTAATGCCAATCAGCTTCGCTGCTTCTTTCCAGCGCTCGCTAATCGGAGTTTTAAACAGGATATTGAAATCGGCCGGAGCGGTTAGCCAAGCGTTATCGAGGATCTCCTGCTCCAGCTGGCCTTTTTCCCACGAGGCGTAGCCTAAGGCAACCAGCACTTCAGACGGCTGGCGTTCAGTGCCAAGGGTTTCCAGTACGTCACGTGAGGTGGTGACAATTGTATTGTCGGAAATACGGATACTGGATGAGAACGAGTCCGGCGGCGTATGCAGGATAAAACCACGATCTTCCGCCAGCGGGCCTCCGAGCATAACGGGCTTATCCAGACGAATGGACGGATCGCGGGGCTCCGGAGCGATCTTCAGCTTTTCGAGGATGCCTTCGACCTGTAAATTTTCCAGCGGCTTGTTAATGATGATGCCCATCGCACCGTCGTCGTTGTATTCGCAGATGTAGACTACGGAACGGCGGAAGATAGGATCCTGAAGGGATGGCATAGCAATAAGAAAATGATGCTGTAAATTCATTATCAGAGGTTCTTGTCCTGTTTCAAAAAGCAGCAGCGCCCAGTATGAGGGGAAAGCGGACCGCTGTCACCAGGCTAGCCTGCGTATACGCAGGGCACAACGCCCGGCTGGCGGCGGGATCCCTCCCGCCGTCTTCAAACAACGTCTTATTTTTGCAGACGTTTTTCGATGGCGTCCATCAGCATACCGGTGATAGAAATCGGATATTCCGCTTCAATTTCCCGCACGCAGGTTGGGCTGGTGACGTTAATTTCCGTCAGACGATCGCCGATAATATCCAGACCGACGAAGATAAGCCCTTTCTCCTTCAGCGTCGGGCCGACTTTACGGGCGATAGCCCAGTCGCTCTCGCTTAACGGGCGTGGCTCGCCGCGGCCGCCGGCGGCCAGGTTACCGCGGGTTTCGCCACCCTGCGGAATACGCGCGAGGCAGTACGGTACCGGCTCACCGTCGATCACCAGCACGCGTTTGTCGCCGTCTTTAATTGCCGGCAGGTAGTTCTGCGCCATGCAGTAGCGGCTGCCAAGCTCGGTCAGGGTTTCGGCAATGACGCCAATGTTCGGATCGCCTTCCTTCACGCGGAAGATTGAGGCGCCGCCCATGCCGTCCAGCGGCTTCATGATGATGTCACCGTGTTTTTCCCAGAACGCTTTCAGCTGGGCTTTATTACGGGTGACCAGCGTTTCCGGCGTCAGGTCGGCGAACCACGCGGTGAACAGCTTCTCGTTACAGTCGCGCAGGCTCTGCGGCTTGTTGACGATCAGCGTACCTTTCTCTTCAGCGCGCTCAAGAATATAGGTGGCATAGATGAATTCGGTGTCGAATGGCGGATCCTTACGCATCAGAATCACGTCGAGATCGGCGAGCTTAATTTCCTGCTCATGACCGAATTCGTACCATTTGTCGTAGTTCTGCTCGACGCTCAGCAGACGCGTACGGGCGTGCGACTCGCCGTTGATCAGATACAGATCGTTCATCTCCATATAGTGGAGTTCGTAGCCGCGACGTTGTGCCTCCAGCAGCATAGCGAAGCTGGTGTCTTTCTTGATGTTAATGCTTGCGATGGGATCCATCACGATGCCGAGCTTGATCATTATTGTTCTCCTTTAACCCAGGTCGCCAAAGCGCACCTGCAGTGCGGTAATGGCGGTGAGTGCGGTAGTCTCTGTGCGCAGAACGCGAGGCCCTAACAGAATATCAGTAAACTGGTAGCGAGCGGTCATGGCAATTTCATCGGCGGACAGGCCGCCTTCCGGGCCAATCAACAGGCGTACGCGCTCCACCGGCAGCGGCAGCGTATTGATGCTGGCGCTCGCGCGCGGGTGCAGGTTGAGCTTCAGCGCATCATCCTGCTCGGCGCACCAGTCTTCAACGTCCATTGCCGGGCGAATTTCCGGCACGACGTTACGGCCGCACTGCTCGCAGGCGGCGATGGCGATCTTCTGCCACTGCTGAATTTTTTTATTCAGGCGTTCGGCGTCCAGTTTAACGCCGCAGCGCTCGGAAAAAAGTGGCGTAATGAGGCTTACACCCAGTTCAATCGATTTCTGGATGGTGAATTCCATTTTATCGCCTCGCGACATCACCTGGCCCAGGTGAATATGGATAGGCGATTCACGATTGTCCATCGTCGCGCTCTGGACATCCACCATCACATTTTTCTTGCTGGCGTCGGTAATGACGGCCTCAAACAGCTGGTTACTGCCGTCAAACAGCTGTACGGCCTGGCCTTTACCCATCCGCAGGACGCGGCCAACGTGGTTGGCGGCATCTTCGCAAAGCGCAATCTGCGCGCCGACGGTAAGAGGTTCCGGGTGGTAGATGCGAGGGATACGCATAAGTCTGACTTCCATCTGTGGCTGTATGCCCCCTCCGCCGGGAGAGGGCTGGAGCAAATTAACGATTGTCGCTAGTGTAGGTTAGCTCTTTTGCGCCTGGCAAGCCTGCAGCACATAAGGATTATGATTGCCCTGTACTTTGGCGATGCGCTGGTCGCGTTCGCACTCCCAGGCGCTGACCGGATACATTTTATCCCACGCGTTGAACAACTGGGTCTGTTGACGGGAAAGCGTCAGATGATATTGATCGCGCATATAGAAGTAGATACGCGCAATCGCACCGCGTGAGCGCTCCGGCGGCTCGGCCACTTTTTCTTTGAAATCGACTTTCATCGCGCACTGACCGTACTGGCCCTCGCCGCCGTTCCACTGTCCGTACATAAAGTTACCGCGGTCGCCGTTCACCTCGCCCACGGCGGGCTGCAGGTTATGCATATCGCTTTCCATCTTGCGATATTCCGGATCTTTGGCGCAGTTTTTTCTGCCGCCGTCCTGCCAGCACTGGCGCTGATGGCCAAACTGCCATGCAGGAACGACGTGCTCCCATTCGACGCGGCTGGCGCGGTTCTCATTTTTACGCACTTTGTAGCCACACGATTCCAGATCGATAACGCCTTTTTTCCCCTGCCAGTTAATTTTGCAGCCGCAGTAGAAGTCGCCGGGGACATCGTTATTGATCTTAACGCCGGCGCTTTTCGCCTGGGAGAAACTGTTGATCCCTTCGGCCATAGCCTGGCCGGAGAGTGCCGCTGCCAGAAACGCGGCGGCTAAAGACACATTACGGTACATCACGAACTCCATCTCAAAACGAGCCCGCAACGTAACGAATGTGGTTGTCAGATGCAATCAGTTAGAACGGAAAACTTCCTGTTATTTCCGGTGGTTACATTTCTGCAACTAATGGCTCGCCGCAGTGTACACAGCGGTAGGTGGCTTCACCACGCAGCACGCGGTTATGCCGACGCACGGTGAGCTGGTGCCGCTGGCAGCGGCAGCGGTAGGGGAAGGTATTTTTGCGCACGGACTCCAGCTCGAACTGATGGGTACGACGCGCCGGTACGCCGAGCACGCTTTCCATCATCCACTTCCACTCTTTGCCGTGCGGCGCGACGCGGCCAAAGTGTTTCCAGACCAGCAGGTGCGCCAGCTCGTGCGGCACCACTTCATCAATAAACGCCTGCTGGTTTTCCTGTAACAACACCGGATTGAGGCGAATTTCATACTGCTGAAGCCAGGCGGTGCCCGCCGACGTACCGCGCTGTTGGTAAACCAGCTTTGGCTCCGGGTAATTGCGGCCCAGCGCCTGGTTGGCCTGAGCGAGTTTTTCTCGCAGGCTGCGCATGATGTTTTGCTGGATTGCGATAGGAATTCGAGGGGTTTTCATAACGGCTGAGAATAGAGCGAGAAGCGGGGGGGCGCAAGAAGAAGCTTCCTCCCTGGCGGGAGGAAGCGTTGTTCAGGTTAGTCGCGAGCGCCAATTTCGCGCAGCGGACGGCCCTGCATCAGGTTACGTTCAATGTGTTCCAGAGAGACGTTTTTGGTTTCCGGAATCAGCCACAGGGTCAGGAAGATGAACAGCACGTTCAGACCGCCGTAAACCCAGAAGGTGTTGGCGCTGCCGAGTGAGTTCAGCATGGTCAGGAAGGTGGCCCCGACGATCATGTTCGCAATCCAGTTGGTGGCGGTAGAGCAGGTGATACCGAAATCACGGCCTTTCAGCGGCTGGATTTCAGAACACAGTACCCAAATCAGCGGACCGGCGCTCATCGCAAAGCCGACGATGAACATCAACAGCATCAGGACGGCGACGTACTGCGCCACTGCTGAGTGGATGCCGACGTGCATCATTGAGCCCAGTACGCCCATACCGACGGCCATAACGATAAAGCCAAGAATAAGGGTTGGCTTACGACCCCAGCGATCAACCAGACCGATGGCGATAAAGGTGGCCAGCACGTTGGTCAGGCCGACGATGACCGTCCCCCACATCTGTTCGGTGGTGTTGGTGTAGCCCGCCAGTTCAAAGATTTTCGGCGCGTAGTACATGATGACGTTCATGCCGGTGAACTGCTGCATCACCTGCAGCAGTACGCCGAGGAACACCGCGCGACGGAAGTTGCTGTTTTCTTTGAATAACGCCCAACCGCTCTGTTTTACCTTCAGGCTTTCACGAATTTCATCAAGCTCACGTTTGGCCTCGGCGCTGGTATCACGCAGACGCATCAGCACACGTTCAGCGTCGTTAAAGCGTCGTTTCGCGGCGAACCAACGCGGGCTGTCCGGCAGGAAGATCACGCCGATCAGCAGCAGAATCGCCGGAATGATGATAACGCCTAGCATCCAGCGCCATGCGCCGCTGTAGCTGAATGCGGTATCCGACAGGTACGCGCCGAGAATCCCGATGGTGATCATCAGTTGGTACATGGAAATCATGCTGCCGCGGATTTTTTCCGGTGCAATTTCAGACAGGTACAGCGGCGCGGTGTAAGAGGCCACGCCCACCGCCAGCCCCAGCAGAACGCGGGAAATCAGCAGTACTTCAACGTTTGGCGCGGCGGCGGAGAATAGCGAACCGGCAACGAACAGGATCGCCCCGATCATCAGGCTTTTTTTACGGCCCAGCTTGAAGGAGAGCCAGCCGCTGCCGACGGCGCCGACGGCGGCACCGAACATCATGGAGCTGACAACCCATTCCTGCGTATGCGAGCTCAGCTGAAAATCGGTCGTAATAAACGGTAGGGCACCGGCAATAACGCCGATATCAAGGCCGAACAGCAGTCCGGCCAGCGCCGCCAGGAAGCAGACAAAGAAGGTCATTGTCTTGTTCGAGCGACCCTGTTTTTTATTGTTAGGCATGATGCTCTCCAAATGAGTCATTGATTCTATCGATGCTTAGGGTAGGAGACTGTGAGGTAAAAAAATGTGATAACAATCACGACTGTGTAATCGGTTACACTGGTGTTTATGTTATTTAATGGTTAAATTTAAATAAAATCATAACGATAGATTTGATTTGGCTGAGAGGGAAATCACGATAATAAGATTTTACTGAAACACAGCGCAATAAAATGAAAGGTCGTTTCATTGAGGGTATTGAGGGCTTTACCAGCCATGGGTATGTGTGTGTAATCGCTTTCATTAAATTGTCTGAGAATGTAACCGAGCGTACGGTATGCAGGTTACAGACATAAAAAAAGCCAGCGCGAGGCTGGCTTCTGGAAAAGGGGGGCTGGGATTATTTCAGACCGGCTGCTTCGCGCAGCTGCGCGGCTTTGTCGGTTTTTTCCCACGGGAAGGTTTCGCGACCGAAGTGACCGTACGCAGCCGTCTCTTTGTAGATCGGGTGCAGCAGGTCCAGCATCTGAATCAGGCCGTATGGACGCAGGTCGAAGAACTCGCGTACCAGCCCAATCAGCTGTTCTGCAGGCACTTTCTCGGTACCGAAGGTTTCCACCATAATGGAGGTCGGTTCTGCTACGCCGATAGCGTAAGAAACCTGAATCTCACAGCGATCAGCCAGGCCAGCCGCAACGATGTTTTTTGCCACATAGCGTGCGGCATAGGCTGCGGAACGGTCCACTTTTGATGGATCTTTACCGGAGAACGCGCCGCCGCCGTGGCGAGCCATGCCGCCGTAGGTATCAACGATGATTTTACGACCGGTCAGGCCGCAGTCGCCCATTGGGCCACCGATAACAAAACGGCCGGTCGGGTTGATAAAGAATTTGGTTGACGCATTCAGCCATTCGGTCGGCAGAACCGGCTTGATGATCTCTTCCATCACCGCTTCCTGCAGTGATTTTTGATCAATGCTTTCAGCGTGCTGGGTTGACAGGACTACCGCATCAATACCGACCACTTTACCGTCGTCGTACTGGAAGGTAACCTGGCTTTTCGCGTCCGGGCGCAGCCACGGCAGGGTGCCGTTTTTACGCACTTCTGCCTGACGCTGCACCAGACGGTGGGCGTAGGTGATTGGCGCTGGCATCAGCACGTCGGTTTCGTTGGTGGCATAGCCAAACATCAGGCCCTGGTCGCCCGCGCCCTGTTCCAGCGGATCGGCACGGTCAACGCCCTGGTTGATGTCTGGAGACTGCTTGCCAATCGCGCTCAGTACGGCACAAGAGTTGGCATCAAAGCCCATATCAGAATGCACATAGCCAATTTCGCGAACGGTGTTACGGGTGATCTCTTCGATATCAACCCATGCGCTGGTGGTGATTTCACCGCCGACCAGCACCATACCGGTTTTGACGTAGGTTTCACACGCTACGCGGGCTTTCGGATCCTGCTCGAGGATGGCGTCCAGCACGGCGTCGGAAATTTGGTCTGCGATTTTGTCAGGATGCCCTTCAGATACAGACTCGGACGTAAAAAGGTGTTTTGCCATATTAAATTTCACCCAATAGGAATTTGGTTAGCTCAAACTGTTGTGCTGCATAGTCACGGTGGCGGATTATACCACAGACGAATAGATGACTGTCACTGGCAGTCTGAGTGTTAATCGGTATAGATGGATTAACATCTGGATGGCTATTCTAGGTTACTTCTTCACCTCTTTGCCAGTTTTTTTTGATTGGGCTCCCATTCTGCTGCTCAATGAGATGGAAATTTTTCCTGACAGTGTTGGCAATGCCCACATTTATATTTTGCTTTTTGGGTGGGTTCTCGGTATAAAACGCCGCGCGCGGCTCATACCAAAAAGCACACGACGTTTTCCTCGTGTCGCCACTTCCAGCCGGGCTAAAACACTGCTTTGGCTTAAAGGTTCGTCTTACGAGGCGGCCGTGGAGGTGATACGAGATAATGAACCGTTGTATTCTGCTGATTCTATCGTGCCGTCCTGGCGCGAGCATGTTCCCCGCAACCCCCATTTCTACTTTGCATACCAGCCGATGTTATACCCATTTCGGCGCTTCTCAGGACTCCAGAGCCGGTAGGTAACGGAAGACTGAACAAGGGCGCTCTTGTTACGGCAAGGGTTTTCTCGTGGTTTCGCTGAACCGTCATACCGGGTTCAGGTGCGTGTTTTACAATGATATGAATAAGAAACCGGTCGCACAGTCGGCGCGTCAGCATGTTCTGCTGTCTCGGCGGGCTGTTTATGGGTTGTTATCGCAACGTTACGCTGCGATAGTAGTTAACTGTTTTACACTTGGTATAAATAATTGAGGTTCGCTATGTCTGACGACATTTCATTGGATTCGCCTTCGTCAGCAGGCGAACGCGGTGTACTACGTTCCATGCAGGAGGTTGCGATGAGCTCCCAGGAAGCCAGCAAAATGCTACGCACATACAACATTGCCTGGTGGGGCAATAACTACTACGACGTCAACGAACTGGGGCACATCAGCGTCTGCCCGGACCCGGATGTACCAGAAGCGCGCGTTGACCTCGCCGAGTTGGTAAAAGCCCGTGAAGCGCAGGGGCAGCGTCTGCCTGCACTGTTCTGCTTCCCGCAGATCCTGCAGCATCGTCTGCGTTCGATTAACGCCGCGTTCAAACGCGCGCGCGAATCTTACGGCTATAACGGCGACTACTTCCTGGTCTACCCGATTAAGGTGAACCAGCACCGCCGCGTGATTGAGTCGCTGATCCACTCCGGTGAGCCGCTGGGTCTGGAAGCGGGTTCAAAAGCCGAGCTGATGGCGGTACTGGCGCATGCTGGCATGACCCGCAGCGTGATCGTCTGTAACGGCTATAAAGACCGTGAATACATTCGTCTGGCGCTGGTGGGCGAGAAGATGGGCCACAAAGTCTATCTGGTCATCGAGAAGATGTCTGAAATTGCCATCGTGCTGGAAGAAGCTGAGCGTCTGAACGTGGTGCCGCGCCTTGGCGTGCGTGCGCGTCTGGCCTCTCAGGGCTCTGGTAAATGGCAGTCCTCCGGCGGCGAAAAATCTAAATTTGGCCTGGCGGCAAACCAGGTACTACAGCTGGTGGAAATTCTGCGCGAGCGTGGCCGTCTGGACAGCATCCAGCTGTTACACTTCCACCTGGGCTCGCAGATGGCGAACATCCGTGATATCGCCACCGGCGTGCGTGAATCCGCCCGTTTCTACGTTGAGCTGCACAAGTTGGGCGTGAACATTCAGTGCTTCGACGTGGGCGGCGGCCTGGGCGTGGACTACGAAGGGACCCGCTCACAGTCAGATTGCTCCGTGAACTACGGCCTGAACGAATACGCCAACAATATCATCTGGGCGATTGGCGATGCCTGTGAAGAGCACGGGCTGCCGCACCCGACGGTGATCACCGAGTCGGGCCGCGCGGTGACCGCGCACCACACGGTGCTGGTGTCGAACATTATCGGCGTTGAGCGTAGCGAACACACCGAAGCCACGCCGCCGGCTGACGATGCGCCGCGCGCGCTGCAAAGCATGTGGGAAACCTGGCAAGAGATGCACGAGCCGGATAACCGCCGCTCGCTGCGTGAATGGCTGCACGACAGCCAGATGGATCTGCATGATGTGCACGTCGGTTACTCTTCTGGCACCTTCAGCCTGCACGAACGTGCCTGGGCCGAACAGCTTTACCTGAACATGTGTCATGAAGTGCAGAAGCAGCTCGACCCGAGCAACCGTGCGCACCGTCCGATTATCGACGAGCTGCAGGAACGTATGGCGGATAAGATCTACGTCAACTTCTCCCTGTTCCAGTCAATGCCGGATGCGTGGGGTATCGATCAGCTGTTCCCGGTGCTGCCGCTGGAAGGGCTGAACCAGGCGCCGGAGCGCCGCGCGGTGCTGCTGGATATTACCTGTGACTCCGACGGTGCCATCGACCACTACGTCGACGGCGACGGGATTGCCACTACTATGCCGATGCCGGAATACGACCCGGAGAACCCGCCGATGCTGGGCTTCTTCATGGTTGGCGCGTATCAGGAGATCCTCGGCAACATGCACAACCTGTTCGGCGATACCGAAGCGGTGGACGTGTTCGTCTTCCCTGACGGCAGCGTCGAAGTTGAGCTGTCCGATGAGGGCGATACCGTGGCGGATATGCTGCAGTACGTGCAGCTGGATCCGAACACGCTGCTGACCCAGTTCCGCGATCAGGTGAAAAACACCGATCTCGACGCTGAGCTGCAACAGCAGTTCCTCGAAGAGTTTGAAGCGGGGCTGTACGGCTATACTTATCTGGAAGACGAGTAACGGTAATGGCCCGGTGGCGCTGCGCTTACCGGGCCTACGATGTAGGCCGGATAAGGCGAAGCCGCCATCCGGCATTGACGATGCTAGCTTGAATCCGTACAAAATAACGGCGATAATTTGCCGCAAATATGCAGATACCAAATCAATCCCTTCCTCGTCGGGCCTAACGACGCGGAGGGGATTTTTTTTACAGTGATTTTAAAAGAGGTCAGCACATGAGCACCTTAGGGCATCAGTACGATAACTCCCTGGTTTCCAACGCGTTCGGTTTTCTTCGCCTGCCGATGAACTTCATGCCGTACGACAGCGATGCGGATTGGGTCATCACCGGCGTGCCGTTTGATATGGCCACGTCGGGTCGTGCCGGCGGCCGTCACGGCCCGGCGGCGATTCGTCAGGTTTCGACTAACCTGGCTTGGGAGCATAACCGCTTCCCGTGGAACTTCGACATGCGCGAGCGCCTGAACGTGGTGGACTGCGGCGACCTGGTTTATGCCTTCGGTGACGCTCGTGAAATGAGTGAGAAGCTGCAGGCGCACGCGGAAAAACTGCTGGCGGCCGGTAAGCGTATGCTCTCCTTCGGCGGCGATCACTTCGTGACGTTGCCGCTGCTGCGCGCACATGCGAAGCACTTTGGCAAAATGGCGTTGGTGCACTTTGATGCCCACACCGACACCTACGCTAACGGCTGCGAGTTTGACCACGGCACCATGTTCTTCACCGCGCCGAACGAAGGTCTGATCGACCCGAACCACTCTGTACAGATTGGTATTCGTACCGAGTTCGACAAAGACAACGGCTTCACCGTGCTGGATGCGGGCCAGGTGAACGATCGCAGCGTGGACGATATCATCGCGCAGGTGAAGCAGATTGTTGGCGATATGCCGGTCTACCTGACCTTCGATATCGACTGCCTGGATCCGGCGTTTGCACCGGGTACCGGCACGCCGGTTATCGGCGGTCTGACCTCCGATCGTGCGATTAAACTGGTACGCGGACTGAAAGATCTGAACATCGTTGGCATGGACGTGGTGGAAGTGGCTCCGGCCTATGACCAGTCCGAGATTACCGCGCTGGCCGCGGCGACGCTGGCGCTGGAAATGCTCTATATCCAGGCGGCGAAAAAAGGCGAGTAAGGCGGTGTTTGTGCCGGATGGCGGCTAACGCCTTATCCGGCCTACGGAACCCTTCACGGTAGGCCGGATAAGGCGTTAGCCGCCATCCGGCGGTCTTACAATAGTTAGAATGCGTTAAACGGATACTCGACGTACACGCGCACTTCATTCCCGCTGACGTTATAGTCGCTGGCGTTGCTGGACACACGCAGCACCGAGTAGCGCACTTTAAACTTCAGATCTTTTGCCGGGCCGTCCTGAACCTGGTACTGCACCTGGTTAAACCACTCGTGCTCTTTACCGTTATTGGTCTCAGCCGTCTTGATGTTATCGCCGCGAACGTAAGCGGTGGTCCAGCTCAGACCCGGCAGGCCGAGGCCGCCGAAGTCCAGGCCGTAGGATGCCTGCCATGAGCGCTCATCTTCGCCGTTAAAATCAGACCAGTAGGAGTTCGCCAGCCAGATGGTGTTGCCGCCATCGCCGACGCCGCCACGGTTCTGATAGCCGCCGTAGTTATAGCCGGTGCTGCCGCTGCTCTGCTGGTAGGCGATCTTGAAGGTATGAATATCCCAGATGTAGCTGGTCGCCAGGCTCCAGATGCTGTTGCTGCGTCCGGTGTTCAGCGAGTCGGCGTATTCCTGCTCCAGGCGTGAGTTATAGCCGTTAAAGTCGAAGACCAGTTTTTGTTTTTCGCTCAACGGCTGCGCGTAGTTCAGGCCGAGATACTGCTTGTTCAGGACATCTTCCACGTGAGACGCGTACAGCGCGCCGCTCAGTTGGTCGTTGAACTGATAGCTGGCACCGCCGAAGGTGATGCTTTTCAGACCGCTGTTGTGGCTGTCGTCGCTTTTACGCTGTTCGTCGGTAAAGTAACCGGCGTTAACTTCCAGACCGGCGATCTCTTTTGAGGTCAGCATCGTCCCGGTGTAGGTTTCATACAGCAGGCGCGAGTCGTCGGCGTAGAGAATGGGCAGCGTCGGGCGCTGGTTACCGTAGCTCAGCACGGTGTTAGAAAAACGCATTTTGGCGGTTGCGCCAAATTTGGCCAGATCGGATTTCGCGCGACCGTCGTTATCCTGCGCAAAGAAGTCAATACCACCCGCGCCGCTGTTGCCACGCCCGCCGTCAAGACGCACGCCGTACTGGGCGATGCCGTCTACGCCAAAGCCGATTGGGCCCTGGGTAAAGCCGGACTGGAAGGTCGCAATAACGCCCTGACCCCATTCGCTTTTATCGTGCAGGCCATCGCGGTAATCGCGTTTGATATAGGCGTTACGTAAAAAGATATCCAGATGACTGTCGTCAATAAAACCCTGGCTGTCAGATTGCTGGCTAGCGAAAGCCGGCGCAGAGGCAATAATACTTAAGGCAACTAATGTTAATTTCTTTTTCACGGAGGGAACTTCTCTGTTTATAAACTGTCAAATTGTATTGTTACAATTTTATAGTCGCCTGAATAAGCCGCAAAAGCAATCATTGTATTAATAGGTTTTGGGCCTTTTTTGTTGAGCGGCAGCCGTCGCGGCTGGGCTGGTGGGCAAGGTATAGACTAATTAAAAATACGGCAAATGACCTTTGTGAAAGATAAATAATATATCGCCGTGTTTGTTTCTAGTATAAATGTTTGGTCTGTTGCGCGATGCGTTATATATTCATCCTGGTTGACATCTGAACATATTTAACAGTTTGTGCGCTTAAGTTATCAATTGGTGCCGTTAAGTCAGTTATTCTATTTTTATCTTATTTATTCCGGGAGGCAAAATTACCCCCCGGAAAAATGATTATTTAATGCCGTCAGCCTGGAGACGGTCGCGGATGTGCTGCGCGCGTTCCTGGGTTGCCGGGTGATCATCGAACATCGAGCTTTGGCGGCCGTCTTCCAGCTTAGACAGCTTGTCGAAGCTGGTCGCTAGCCCGGTGGGGTTAATGCCGCGTTTGCGCAGCAAATCATAGGAGTAGTCGTCTGCCTCTGACTCCTGACGCTGTGAGAACTGCGAGTTCACCAGCTTCTCGCCGAGATCGCCCAGCTGCGATTGCGACAGGCTGCCGACGATACCGCCCGCTGAGGCCGCCGCCGCGCGTAGCGCGTTGGTGCCAATGGCAACCTGCATGCCTTTCTTAACGTGGCCGAGCGCAACGTGGCCCATTTCATGGCCGATCACCGCTTCGACTTCGTTGTCGTTCATTAAGTCCATCAGGCCGCTATAGACGCGAATACAGCCGTTAGCCATGGCAAAGGCGTTGACGTCTTTCGCGACGTAGACTTTGTAGTTCACCGGCTGGCCGTTAATGTTATCGCCCAGCGCCGCGGCGATTTTATTCAACCGTTGGGTATAAGCGCTATCGGCCGGGGCAATGGTCGCTTTACTGTCCATATCTTTACAGGCCTGGTCACTCAAGGCTTGTACCTGTTGATCGCTCAGGGTGAACGCCTGCAGTGCGCCGGAGCCGGAGTTTAATAAGCCATTAGAATCCATATTCTGGCAGCCGCTAAGCAGTAAGGTTGCGCCAAAAGCCAGAACCATCGCCCGTTTTTTCATAAGATTGCTTCCAAAGTCGTTTATCGGAAAATGCCCTGGAATTGCGACGCCAGAGTGAGGCTAAGTATAAAGAATATCGCGAGTTGTGGGCGAGGAGATTACATCTTCTTAACCCCGCTTCCAGAGATTTCTGAATACGCAAAAGGATGCTCCATGTACATGCTTTGTCGCATAGGTTACATTGT
Organism: Kluyvera genomosp. 2; assembly: GCF_036759865.1. Classification (NCBI taxonomy): domain Bacteria; kingdom Pseudomonadati; phylum Pseudomonadota; class Gammaproteobacteria; order Enterobacterales; family Enterobacteriaceae; genus Kluyvera; species Kluyvera genomosp. 2. Next base: position 179,819 of record NZ_JAPKIA010000002.1, on the reverse strand, counting down.
TGGCACTTTTTTCTGGCATAGCCCGTAACGTGCGCGCCTCGTGGCGTTAGGGTTGGCCTTCAACAGTCCGAACTGGAGTCAAAATGTCCTCACGTAAAGAGCTTGCTAATGCTATTCGTGCGCTGAGCATGGACGCAGTACAGAAAGCCAAATCCGGTCACCCGGGTGCCCCGATGGGTATGGCTGACATTGCCGAAGTCCTGTGGCGTGATTTTATGAACCATAACCCACAAAATCCGTCCTGGGCTGACCGTGACCGCTTTGTGCTGTCTAACGGCCACGGCTCCATGCTGATCTACAGCCTGCTGCACCTCACCGGTTACGATCTGCCGATGGAAGAGCTGAAAAACTTCCGTCAGCTGCACTCCAAAACGCCGGGTCACCCGGAAGTTGGCTACACCGCTGGCGTTGAGACCACCACCGGTCCGCTGGGGCAGGGTATTGCAAACGCCGTAGGTATGGCTATTGCAGAAAAAACGCTGGCGGCGCAGTTCAACCGCCCGGGTCACGACATCGTTGACCACTTCACCTATGCATTCATGGGCGATGGCTGCATGATGGAAGGCATTTCTCACGAAGTGTGCTCCCTGGCCGGTACCCTGAAGCTGGGTAAACTGATTGCCTTCTATGATGACAACGGTATCTCCATCGACGGCCACGTTGAAGGCTGGTTCACCGATGACACCGCGAAGCGTTTCGAAGCCTACCACTGGCACGTGATCCGCGATATCGACGGTCACGATGCTGAAGCGATTAAACGTGCGGTAGAAGAAGCGCGTAAAGTCACCGACAAACCGTCGCTGCTGATGTGCAAAACCGTTATCGGCTTCGGTTCACCGAACAAAGCAGGTACGCACGACTCTCACGGTGCCCCGCTGGGCGAAGCCGAAGTGGCGCTGACCCGTGAAGCGCTGGGTTGGAAATACGCGCCGTTTGAAATCCCGGCTGACATCTACGCGCAGTGGGATGCCAAAGAAGCAGGCAAAGCGAAAGAAGCCGCCTGGAACGACAAGTTTGCTGCCTATGCGAAAGCATTCCCTCAGGAAGCGGCTGAGTTCACCCGTCGTATGAAAGGCGATATGCCGTCTGATTTCGATGCGAAAGCGAATGAGTTCATCGCTAAGCTGCAGGCTAACCCGGCGAAAATCGCCAGCCGTAAAGCTTCTCAGAACGCAATCGAAGCCTTTGGCCATCTGCTGCCTGAATTCCTCGGCGGCTCTGCTGACCTGGCACCGTCTAACCTGACCATCTGGTCTGGTTCAAAAGCGATCAACGAAGATACCGCAGGCAACTACATTCACTACGGCGTGCGTGAGTTTGGTATGACCGCAATCGCGAACGGTATCGCGCTGCACGGTGGTTTCCTGCCGTACACCTCTACCTTCCTGATGTTCGTTGAGTACGCGCGTAACGCCGTGCGTATGGCAGCGCTGATGAAACAGCGTCAGGTTATGGTCTACACCCACGACTCTATCGGTCTGGGCGAAGACGGCCCGACGCACCAGCCGGTAGAGCAGATTGCTTCCCTGCGCGTGACGCCGAACATGAGCACATGGCGTCCGTGTGACCAGGTTGAGTCCGCGATTGCGTGGAAATACGGCGTTGAGCGTCATGACGGCCCGACCGCGCTGATCCTCTCCCGTCAGAACCTGGCGCAGCAGGAACGTACTGAAGCGCAGCTGGCTAACGTGGCGCGCGGCGGCTACGTGCTGAAAGATTGTGACGGTCAGCCTGAACTGATCTTCATCGCGACCGGTTCTGAAGTTGAGCTGGCGGTTGCGGCGTATGAAAAACTGACCGCTGAAGGCGTGAAGGCGCGCGTGGTTTCCATGCCGTCTACCGACGCGTTCGACAAGCAGGATGCGGCTTACCGTGAATCCGTGCTGCCGAAAGCCGTGAGTGCACGCGTCGCTATCGAAGCGGGCATCGCCGACTACTGGTTTAAATACGTGGGCCTGAACGGCGCTATCGTGGGCATGACCACCTTCGGTGAGTCTGCGCCAGCAGAGCAGCTGTTCGAAGAGTTTGGCTTCACCGTGGATAACGTGGTTGCGAAGGCGAAAGGCCTGCTGTAATCCGTTGCTCCTGAGTAAAAAGGCCGCGAAAGCGGCCTTTTTTTATGGCGTGGGGATATCAGACCGGCCTATCGTGAGCCAGCTGGCTGAGGTCAAGCGTCAGATGATCGTTGCCCCGTAAAACCGCTTTCTCTATTTTTTCTCCCAGCGCGTTACAGACATAACCGCGCCAGTCTTCCGGTATGGTCAGGGCTTCTGACGATGGGTTATACAGCCGCACCAACGTTTTGCCGTACAGCACGTCAACGCCGCTGATTACCCAGCCCTGGGGCAAATGGCTCAGCAGCTGGCGGTGGGCAATGTCCCGTTCGGGAATAAATACATCAAAATTATCTAAGCGCTGAAGACCCGTTCGATCGTGCTGCCATTGCCACAGTCGCCCCGGCGCGCTGAAGCGCTGTTCGCGTACCGCCAGCTGCGCCGGGGAATGCGTGCCGAGACACAGCGCAAAGTGAAAGCTCAGCTCGCCGGGGAGATGACCTTCCGGCGTGGCCTGGCGCTGCCCGGAGGCGCGCCCAGGGCGATACAGCAGATCGTCTTTACCAAGCTGGCCGACGCCGCGAAACAGCGTCAGGCGAAGCTGTTGCCCCTGATAGGCGTACTCTTTCAGGCCGCGGGCGAAAACGTGAAAATCGGCGTGTGGGCTCAGCCGGTGCATAAAGGGTTCGCTATCAACCGGGCGCTCCGCATAGCCTGTGCTATCGGCAATCTGCTGATTGGTGCGCATGAGCGTGCCAAACGGCACGTCGGCGCACACCGCGGCGATGGTTTGCCCGGTATTGAACAGCAGCTGCATACGGTGCTCGCGTACCGTATTTTCGATAGTCAGCTCGCCGTGCAGCATATCGTCTTCAAGGGTCAGCGTCAGTGTGACGTTAACGACGCGCAGGCGATCGCTACGCGCCCGTCGGTCGTCATTAATCCCTTCCGGCAGCCGCAGCGCGGCGTGCAGGCGCAGAGACTGTTGCCACGGATGCTGCTGAACCTCGCTGAGGGTGAAGTGCGAGAAGAGCAGCCCGCTATCGCCGGGCAGGGGCGAAAAGTCGTAGAGATCGCCATCGTCGCTGATATCGCGCAGTTGCAGCAGCGGCGTTAGCCTGCGGCCGGTGTTTTTCTCCAACAGCTGTAGCTGGTTGTCCCGCAGGCTCAGGTGATAGTGCGCATTTTCGATCGCCAGCGCTTCAGGGCAGGAGAGGGGAAAGAGCATCGGCCGCTGGCTGGGGGCGACGTAAAAGAGCGCGAAGCCCAGCGGTGGCACCGGTACGTTGAGCAGGTCGACGATGTTTTCGTAGTACCAGCACTGTTGTTCTGTCTCGACCTCGCCATCCGGCGTCAGCAGAACATGGCGCGGTAGTTGAACCTGGCGCTGTCGATGAACCACGACGCGTATCGGTTCGCCATTCTCACCGATGAGCGCAAATTGGGCCGTGGGGGTAATAAGCGTCTGTTGGCGGACGTCGATGGCGGGGCTGCTGGTCCCGTTGAGTACCAGAAAGCGATAGGGCGTTTGGATCTCAAGATTCGCCAGAAGCTGACGAGCGTGGAGGCTGAATATTGCCTCGCCGATTTGCTGCGCCTGACGGCAACGGTGCAGCACGTCGCGGTTGGTTTCATCGCTGTTGCAGCCGCCCATGCTGTCGTGGGCGTGCGACTCGAGTAGCCAGCGCCACGCCTGCTCCAGCATCTCTTCACCTTCGCTAAAGCCGTTACGCCGTGCCAGCGCCAGCATGGGCTCTGCCAGCCGGGTGAGGCACCTTTCCGCATCAGCATTGGCTTTTTTAATGTCGTAGCGCGAAGAACCAATGCTTTTGTGTACCCGGGAAAGGCGCGGCGTACGAAACTCACCGCGCCAGCGTGGCAGCGTCTGACTGGCCAGCGTGGCGAAGTAACGTTCATAGCTGCTGACCTCCCAGCGGTCTTCGCTAAGCGCGTTAACGGCGGCGATAAGCCGGTCGAAGTCAGCATCGCAGCTGACCTGATCGCCGCCGATCGGGCAGAGGAGATCCGGCGACGCCGACAGCGCCTTCATGCGGGTAATGAGTGGGAACGTTTCTTCGTCGAAATGCGCGGGGCGGAAGTTGCGCCAGCGGCCACCGCGTTCGGGGTGGGCAAGCGAGTAGCCAAAGGGCGTTATCACGGTGGTGGCGCAATCGCCGTTCAGCGCCTCCCAGCACAGCTCCGTTGGCCCCATCAGTTGCGGATCGTAACCGCGGCGCAGCAGGATATGCCGCAGCCCGAACGCGCGGGCAATCTGCGGCAACTGGGCGTGGCTGCCAAAGGTGTCCGGCAGGTACAGCACCGACATGCAGTAGCCTGCTTCACGCGCGTGGTGGATGCCGATGCGCAGGTTACGAAACATCGATTCCGTGGCGATGTTAAACAGATCCGGCTGGGTGTACCACGGGCCGATCAGCAGCCGTTTTTGCTGAACGAGCCTGCGCGCCCGCTCGGCCATTTTGGGTTTAAGGCGAATAAAATCATCAAAGATTGAGCTCTGGCCATCAAGATGGAAAACGAAGCGGGGGTTGTTTTCCAGCGCTTCAATGAGCTCGCTGAAGGCTTTGAGCGCGAAAAGCTGGGTGTCGAGCGTGGAGAAATACCATTCGCGATCCCAATGGGTATGCGAGACGGCGTGGATGGTGCGGACGTCGTTCATTGCGCCTCCCCTTTGTCTTTAAAATAGACGCGGTACTCCGCGTGAATATCGTCGTCGTACCACATCGGGAAGTTGGTGCCCCAGATGTTGTTATAGAGCTGCCCGTAGAGGCTGACGCGTGAAGCGGTCGGCTCGCCAAAGCAAAGGATCTTCGGCTGGTATAGCGCCAGCAGCGGCGCGTCGAGAGGCTCCAGCGTCCACTGTTCGGTGCGCGCAAACTCCACCGCGTGCAGGTTGGCGTTGCCGTTTCTGACCACGTTAAACCAGTCGGTGGGGTAGCCCAGTTTCTGGCACATGCTCTGGCCCACGTTGGCCAGCCCCAGCTGTAGCCAGATTTCCTCCGCCAGGCGGTTGGCCTGTTTCCCGCGGATGCTGACCCGCAGCGACAGTGCGCGGCGGACCTTGCTAAAGCCGTATTCCAGAACGATCCCTTCAGGCAGCCGTAATTCAATGCCGGGCGCGGCGTCGGGCCGGACGGTGGCCTGCACGTACCAGGCATTCAGCTCGCCGCGAAAGCGCACCTGCTTAAGTGCAAAGTTGACCTGTTGAGTGGTGACCGGACGTGGGGTGAGCTCCAGACCGGGTCGGGTGAAGTCAGAGAGCGCCCATGGGGCGGTGGCATCGAGATTTTGCAGGTAGCGGTCGCGAAAATGGTCATACTCCTGCGGCCCGACCTGCCGATAGATCAGGCGGGCAAACGGGGCGTCGAGCACCGGCTTGCCGTCAACGTTGAGCGACGACAGGCTGCCGTCATTCGCCAGGGCAAAGTCGTAGTCACCGAAGGTGAACTGACGCAGTTCGGTTGCCATCCCTTTGGCGACGATAGGGCCTGCTCCGGCGATGTCACACAGCGGCGCGGGGAGATGTGCGCAGGCGCTATCGAGATAGCGTCGCTGTTCTTCCCACGACCGTGCAAAGTGACCATAGCTGCGGGTGGCCTGGTGGGGAGACTGCGCAATAAACTGACTCAGCGATGCATATTTTTCCGGCACCGGGGCGTGAATGCTGTCCGCGGCGCGCGCGGCGCTGAACGCTTCTGGCAGGTAATGACAGTAATCGGGAAGATGCAGTTTGAGATCCATTCCCCAGGTATGCTCCGGCACCATCAGAAGGGCATCAAGGGCCTCAGGCGGGCAGACAATTTCCTGCTGCAGACGGCGGCTTAAACGGCGATAGCGGCTGACTTTCCCCGGGTCGCTGGCCAGCCCGTGGTTCCAGGTATCGCCGATTTCAGCATCGATGATCGACAGAGTCGGGCGGAGGGTTTCCACGCGGGCGGCGAACGCGTCCAGCGTTGAAGCACTGACCTGTGTTTCGGGATAACGCTGGCGGTAGCGTTCAATGAGCTGCATGACGTCGGCTGCCGTCGGCGGTGAACAGTTATCTTCGGCGTGACAAAAGACCAGCAGCTCGTCCAGCGCTTCACACCAGGTTTCGTTGCCGTAGCCGCCGAAAGAGTAGTTGACGACGATGTCGCGCTGGCCGTATTTCCAGATAAACAGCGACGGGACATCCGGTGGGCAGGAGGCCGCATTCACGCCAATATGCAGGTAGCGCAGCCCGGCGTCGGCTAGCCATGGCACGATAGCCTGCGGGTGACCCGGGACGTCGGTCATTTTCGCGGCAATCGTCCGGCGCTGGAAACGCGCGTCCAGCGCCTGGCTATAGGAGAGCGCGTGGCGCATCAGCGTGGGCGTAAACAGCTCGCTGTGGGTGGTAAACGGCAGACCGTGCCAGACGATGTTGCCAGCCGCTATGGCCTCGCAAAGCCTGGCCTGATCCTCGGGAGCCGCGCGCTGCAGGTAGCGGTGGATAAGCCAGGAACCGCAGGTCCAGATAAAATTTTTCTCTGCTCCGGCGTTCACCTCGCGGGCAAGCGCTATCACTGCCGGAATAAACTCCGTCAGGTATTTATCTTCAATTGTCTGGGCATAATCGGTGAAGCCGATATCGAGATGCGTTTTATAAATAATATGCACGCGCTGCATGTTCACTCCCTGAAAATGGGGTTGCTAATCAGTTGGGCGCGGGAGCCATCGTTCACCCGTAAAAAGGCAAAGCGGCTGTTGGCCCAGTGAATGTCCCGTTGTACTACGCCGCTGCGGTGCGGCAATTCAATCACCTGCTTCTCGGTATAGAGCAGCACCTGGTGGTGGGCTGGCACGTTGAGATCGACATGCAGTGCCGGGCTTACGGTCGTGTCCCCGGCCCCGGCGTCTCCGGCGGCAAAACGCCGCAGCCGAATATCATCGTGGCTCTGCATATAGCTGCGACCGCTGGCGATGGCATGCAGAATGTCGCGGCGTTCAGCGCTGCGGCTGTGCACGGCAAGAGTAGGCAGCGTCAGCGATTTTTCTTTGTGGAAATCGCTGCCGGCGGTAACGGCAATGTTCTGCCCCAGGCGCAGCTGCTGTAGCCAGTACTGAAACGTGGCTTCGTTATGGGTCGTTGCCTCCCAGGGGCCGTTCCACAATTCAAGCCAGTCGAAATTGATAAAGGGCAGCAGCCATGGGCAGTGCTGGCAGAACGGATGATTAATGCCAATCCAGGCGCCGTTGCTGCGAGCTTCGGCCATCTTCTGTGCGATCTCCGCTGCGCTGAAGCTGGGCAGAAAACTGTGCACAGGCTGAGCAACGCCGAGAAAGTTGACGTGCCCGAGCGGGGTGGTGAGCTCCATACCGGGAATCAGGCATTGTGGTACGTTGATGCCGTCGATCTCCCGGTTTTGCGTCATGGTGTTATGGTCGGTAAAGCAGAGAAAATCGTGATTAAGTGAGCGAGCTCTGGCGATCAGCGCTGCTATGCTTAGCTTGCCGTCGCTGTGCTCGGAGTGCATATGTGTATCCCCGCGCAGCCAGCGTAGCGCCTTGTGGTAGCGCACGATCTCGACCTGAATGCGGCACACGGTCGTGATTTTATGCAGCCCCAGCAGCACGTATCCTTTACCTCGGGGCAACGCGCCTCGCCGGTAGCCGGGCGTGGCGAAGTTTTCGCTGACCGCAATGTGTTGCCGCGCTCCGCCACTCCAGCCGAGGGTTTCTTCACCGATTTTTAGTCCTAAATCGACCACGTTACCGTCGTTGACGCGGTAGCTGATTTCCAGCCGTTCAACGTCGGGCCCGGGATCGAACGGCAGCGCGATAAGCCGTTTTTGTTCGTAGGGATGTGCGACGTACTCAATATGCTCCGTTGAGAGGTTATCCATTAGTCCTCCTCAAGCAGTTCTTTACAGTCGCCGGCAATCATCACCACTTCGGTGCCGTAGATAATTTGCCAGCCGGTTTCGCCGACGCGCACGACGCCTTTGGCGCGCAGGGTTTTCTTCCACACGTCATCGTCTGCGACGCGTGAAGGATCGATCACCTCGACGCGTAGCCGGGAAATACAGTTATCGAACTGAGCAATATTTTCTTTGCCGCCGAAAGCGGCAATAATTTGCATGGAAAATTCATCGCTCGGTGCTTTAACCGGGGATGCTGCGCTTTTACTTTTAAAATCCTGTTTGCTGAAAAGCTTCACGTCATCACCGCCGGTAACTTCTTCTTCACGGCCCGGGGTCATCACGTTAAAACGAGTAATTAAATAGCGGAATAGCGCATAGTAGACGACAAAAAAGAGAGGGGTTAACCAGAGATATCCCCACAGGTTTAATTTATTGGGCTGAAGCAATACCGGCAGAATATCTTTCAGGCAGCCGCCGTAGACAGAAACGTTAGCCATTTCCGTTAAAACGAAAATTAAACCAGTGAGCGGTACGTGGACCAGATAAAAAAGCCAGGGGGCGACAAACAAGAAGGTATATTCGATAGGTTCCGTTACGCCAAATAGTATCATCGTTGCCACCACCGGCAGCAGAAGGCCCGCAACGACCTTTTTATGCTGAGAGCGGGAGCAGTGGTACATGGCAAGCGCGGCTCCCGGCAACGCGCCGAAGTGGGTGACGACGCGTCCGGACTGGAAGCCGCGCACCAGCAGCTCTTGCGTGTCGCTACAGCCCAACTGGGCCATATAGATGTTGGTGGTACCGCTGACCAGATTGCCGCACACTTCCATTGAACCGCCGAGCTCGGTCAGGCGAATGGGGGTTGTGATCAGGTGGTGCAGGCCTACCGGCAGCAGCGATTTATCGGCCACTGCCCAGAGGAAGGTGCCAAATAAACCGGAATCACCGATGAGCTTACTGAACTGCGCCAGCATCCAGCCGATAGGCGGCCAGATGAGATAGAGCGCTGACCCCATCAGCGCACCGACGACGAGCGTGACGATAGGCACGGTGCGCGTACCGGCGAAGAAGGAGAGCACCATCGGTAGCTTTACGTTGTAAAGTCGGTTATGCAGCCAGGCAGTCACAAGACCGACCGCCATGCCGCCAAAGACGCTCATGCGGTAGGTGAACATGCCTAATTCGGTGGTATAGATAGAGGCTTCTTGCACCGCGGCGACCGGGTCGAGGTGGCGCTGATTGATAAACCAACTGGCCGTCGTCGTTTGTTCACTAAGACCATGAAGCGTAAGTAATGTGCTGAGGATGAAATGCATCGACATAAAGCAAACGGCGCCGGAAAAGGCGGCCCAGCCTTTCTCTTTTTTTGCCAGACCAAAGGCGACGCCGATCGAGAAGAACAGCGGTAAATTGCGAAATACCACGTCCCCCGTCGCCTTCATTACGCTGAACGTGATAAACCATAGTGATTCTTGATTAAATAAAGCGCCGAGATGTAATGCCTCCAGCGTTTCTTTATTCGTCAATGCACTGCCGAATCCCATAAACATGGAACCAATAGTAATAATTGATATGGGGACCAGCATGGCTTGCCCAATCATTTGCATTTGCTGCTTCATAAATCATCCTTGTGAATATTTAAACCGGAATGATGGCGATAATTGTGGGTGAATAATGAAATTCGTCATTAGCGTCAGAAATATTTCTTTAATGCATATATTTTCGGTTGATATATTTTTGTGATATTTATTAATTAAAGCGTATGCTTATTTTTCGGGCGTTTTTATATTGGCTGGTGAGTGTATCATTACGAAAAGAGGATTCTGTGACTCGCACAGCGATAAAGTCATCTTTAGCTAATAATATTAGCCTGGTGCGGTTGAGGTTGATTGCCGACGCCGGTTACAGAGAAGGGGGATAAGCGAAGGGCGGCATGGAATTTCTCCGCAGATTATTCCTGTAAAAATGTGATGTATGTCAGATTACTGGCGCGTTTGTCTGGACAAACATTCCTTTTATTCCATATTTCGCTTATTCTAGCTGAAGCGTTTCAGTCGATGAATTGTTCGACATTTAACCATTCAGTCACGGTTTGTGGCGGGTAAGGTTTCCCTGAACGTGCGGCTGCATTACTCTGTTTGCCACTTAGCGTCGGGACAACCTTGCAGGAGACCTATGAGCGTACGCGTAGCGATTAACGGCTTCGGCCGCATTGGACGTAATGTGGTTCGTGCTTTGTATGAATCCGGACGCCGTGCGGAAATCACCGTGGTGGCCATCAACGAACTGGCCGATGCCGCTGGCATCGCGCATTTGTTGAAATATGACACCAGCCACGGGCGCTTCGCCTGGGATGTTCGCCAGGAGCGCGAGCAGCTGTTTGTCGGCGATGATGCTATCCGTCTTTTGCACGAGCGCTCTATTGACGCGCTCCCCTGGCGTGAACTGTCGGTTGATGTGGTGCTCGACTGTACCGGCGTATACGGTAGCCGTGCAGACGGTGAAGCGCATATCGCCGCAGGCGCAAAGAAGGTGCTCTTTTCACATCCTGGCAGCAACGATCTCGACGCAACCGTCGTCTATGGGGTCAATCAGCATGAGCTGCGTGCGGAACATCGTATTGTGTCCAACGCCTCCTGTACCACGAACTGCATCATTCCCGTCATCAAATTGCTGGATGATGCCTACGGCATTGAGTCCGGAACGGTGACAACCATTCATTCTGCGATGCACGACCAGCAGGTGATTGATGCTTATCATCCCGACCTCCGTCGCACGCGCGCGGCGAGCCAGTCTATCATTCCGGTTGATACCAAACTTGCAGCGGGCATCGCCCGTATTTTTCCGCAGTTCAGTGACCGATTTGAGGCGATTGCGGTGCGCGTACCGACCATTAACGTGACGGCAATTGACCTGAGCGTGACGGTGAAAAAACCTGTAAAAGCAAGTGAAGTCAACCAGTTGCTGCAAAAAGCAGCACAGGGTGCATTTCATGGTATAGTTGACTATACGGAATTACCGTTGGTCTCAACTGATTTTAACCACGATCCGCACAGCGCCATCGTCGATGGCACGCAGACGCGGGTGAGTGGAGCGCATCTGATCAAAACGCTGGTCTGGTGTGATAACGAATGGGGCTTTGCTAACCGAATGCTCGACACCACGTTAGCAATGGCCGCTATTGGTTTCAGGCTCGACGCTTGAGCGTCGACAAAACTTTAAGTATCAACGAGAGGATTCACCATGTCTGTAATTAAGATGACCGATCTGGATCTGGCTGGTAAACGCGTTTTCATCCGTGCGGACCTGAACGTACCAGTTAAAGAAGGGAAAGTAACCAGCGACGCACGTATCCGTGCTTCACTGCCAACTATCGAGCTGGCGCTGAAACAGGGTGCGAAAGTGATGGTGACTTCTCACCTGGGTCGTCCGACCGAAGGCGAGTACAACGAAGAATTCTCTCTGCTGCCGGTTGTTAATTACCTGAAAGACAAACTGTCTGCTCCGGTTCGTCTGGTTAAAGATTATCTGGACGGCGTTGAAGTTGCTGCCGGTGAGCTGGTTGTTCTGGAAAACGTTCGCTTCAACAAAGGCGAGAAGAAAGACGACGAAGCGCTGTCCAAAAAATACGCTGCACTGTGCGACGTGTTTGTAATGGATGCATTCGGTACTGCACACCGTGCACAGGCTTCCACCCACGGTATCGGCAAATTTGCTGACGTTGCGTGCGCAGGCCCGCTGCTGGCAGCAGAACTGGACGCGCTGGGTAAAGCACTGAAAGAACCAGCTCGCCCGATGGTGGCTATCGTTGGTGGTTCTAAAGTTTCTACCAAACTGACCGTTCTGGACTCTCTGTCTAAAATCGCTGACCAGCTGATCGTGGGCGGTGGTATCGCGAACACCTTCGTTGCTGCGCAAGGCCACAACGTCGGTAAATCCCTGTACGAAGCTGACCTGGTTGATGAAGCTAAGCGTCTGCTGACCACCTGTGACATCCCGGTTCCGACCGACGTTCGCGTAGCGACCGAGTTCTCTGAAACCGCGACCGCAACCCTGAAATCTGTCAACGACATCAAAGATGACGAGCAGATTCTGGACCTGGGCGACGCGTCCGCTGAGAAACTGGCTGAAATCCTGAAAAACGCGAAAACTATCCTGTGGAATGGCCCGGTTGGCGTGTTCGAATTCCCGAACTTCCGCAAAGGGACTGAAATCGTGGCTAACGCAATCGCAGACAGCGACGCGTTCTCCATCGCAGGCGGCGGCGACACCCTGGCTGCAATCGACCTGTTCGGTATCGCTGACAAAATTTCCTACATCTCCACTGGTGGCGGCGCGTTCCTCGAATTCGTGGAAGGTAAAGTACTGCCAGCAGTAGCAATGCTCGAAGAGCGCGCTAAGAAGTAAGTCATTCAAGGGCAGGGAAACCTGCCCAATTTTCAGCGCGCTTTATAGAGCTCGCACCTTTTCTAACGGCCGAAGATACAGGACTACGTAACATGTCTAAAATTTTTGATTTCGTAAAACCAGGTGTTATCACCGGTGATGACGTACAGAAAGTTTTCCAGGTAGCAAAAGAAAACAATTTCGCTCTGCCAGCAGTTAACTGCGTGGGCACTGACTCCATCAACGCCGTACTGGAAACCGCTGCAAAAGTTAAAGCTCCGGTTATCGTTCAGTTCTCTAACGGCGGCGCTGCGTTCATCGCGGGTAAAGGCGTGAAAACCGACGTTCCTCAGGGCGCGGCTATCCTGGGTGCGATCTCTGGCGCGCATCACGTTCACCAGATGGCTGAACACTACGGTGTTCCGGTTATCCTGCACACTGACCACTGCGCTAAAAAACTGCTGCCGTGGATCGACGGTCTGCTGGACGCGGGTGAAAAACACTTTGCTGCTACCGGTAAGCCGCTGTTCTCTTCTCACATGATCGACCTGTCCGAAGAGTCCCTGCACGAAAACATCGAAATCTGCTCCAAATACCTGGCGCGTATGTCCAAAATGGGCATGACTCTGGAAATCGAACTGGGTTGCACCGGCGGTGAAGAAGACGGCGTGGACAACAGCCACATGGACGCTTCTGCACTGTACACTCAGCCAGAAGACGTTGATTACGCGTTCACTGAACTGAGCAAAATCAGCCCGCGTTTCACCATCGCAGCTTCCTTCGGTAACGTACACGGCGTGTACAAACCAGGTAACGTGGTTCTGACCCCGACTATCCTGCGTGATTCTCAGGAATACGTTTCTAAGAAACACAACCTGCCGCACAACAGCCTGAACTTCGTCTTCCACGGCGGTTCCGGTTCTTCTGCTCAGGAAATCAAAGACTCCGTTAGCTACGGCGTAGTGAAAATGAACATCGATACCGACACCCAATGGGCAACCTGGGACGGTATCCTGCAGTACTACAAAACTAACGAAGCTTACCTGCAGGGCCAGTTGGGCAACCCGAAAGGCGAAGACCAGCCGAACAAGAAATACTACGATCCGCGCGTATGGCTGCGCGCTGCTCAGACGTCTATGATTACGCGTCTGGAACAGGCTTTTGCTGAACTGAACGCGAAAGACGTTCTGTAAGAAAACCTGATTTTTGCCTGAAAGCCCGCCGAAAGGTGGGCTTTTTTTATTGTCTTTTCAAAGTGATGGAACGGTATAAAAACGTGATCAACTTGGCAAAAGTCGCCTTTTTTGGTTACCCTTTATACCTGCCTGTACTGTTGCAGGCCGTTTTTCGTTTCCCATCCGGGTATCCATAAGGAATATTGAATGGAAGATTTAAACGTTGTCGATAGCATAAATGACGCCGGTTCATGGCTGGTGCGCAACCAGGAATTGCTGCTGAGCTACGCGGTCAATATCGTTGCGGCAATCGCGATAATCATTGTGGGGATGATTGCGGCGCGCATCGTTTCGAACACCGTCAACCGCCTGATGCTGGCGCGTAAAATTGATGCCACCGTGGCTGATTTCCTCTCAGCGCTGGTGCGCTATGCGGTGATTGCCTTCACGCTGATCGCTGCGCTGGGGCGCGTGGGCGTACAAACAGCCTCCGTTATTGCCGTATTGGGTGCCGCGGGTTTAGCCGTAGGTCTAGCGCTGCAAGGCTCGCTGTCTAACCTGGCCGCAGGCGTGCTGCTGGTGATGTTCCGCCCGTTTCGTGCGGGTGAATACGTTGACCTGGGCGGCGTGGCCGGTACCGTGCTGAGCGTGCAGATTTTCTCCACTACCATGCGTACCGTTGATGGCAAAATTGTCGTTATCCCTAACGGCAAAATTATCGCTGGCAACATCATTAACTTCTCGCGCGAACCTGCGCGCCGTAATGAATTTATTATTGGCGTTTCTTACGATGCGGATATTGATAAAGTTAAGCAGATCCTCACCCGTATTCTTGAAGCGGATAACCGTATTCTCAAAGACCGCGATATTACCGTGCGTTTAAATGAACTGGCGCCGTCGTCAGTAAATTTTGTCGTGCGTGCCTGGAGCCTGAGCGGCGACCTGCAAAACGTCTACTGGGACGTGCTGGAGCAAATTAAGCGCGAGTTCGATGCCAACGGCATTAGCTTCCCTTATCCACAGCTAGACGTGCATATGCAGCCTGGCAGTTCTGCCCAACAGTAACCGCTTCTAAGCAGTAATAAGGCCGGGCTGATGCCCGGTTTTTTTATGGGCGACCAACCAAGGTAGGCCTGATAAGCGTAGCGCCATCAGGCACTGATCGAGCGCATTAATGCCGGATGCGGCGTAAACGTCGTATCCGGCCTGCATCGGTGCGCGTATTTTCAATTTATAATTAGCTAAACTTATTACTGATTAAAAATATCAATTTCCGCTAATGATTCTATCGCGTTATAGTCAGCGCCATTCCTGAACTACTTAAAGAAAACTATCGTGATATCTTATTATTTTCAAGGTCTTGCACTTGGTGCAGCCATGATACTTCCGCTCGGCCCGCAGAATGCTTTTGTGATGAACCAGGGTATTCGCCGCCAGTATCATCTGATGATTGCCTTGCTGTGTGCCGTCAGCGACATGTTACTTATCTGCGCGGGTGTATTCGGCGGCAGCGCGCTGCTTATGGCCTCTCCGTGGCTGTTGGCACTGGTCACCTGGGGCGGCGTTGCGTTCCTGTTGTGGTACGGCTTCGGCGCGCTGAAAACCGCGATGGGCAGCAACATTGAACTGGCCACCGCGGAAGTGATGAAGCAGGGGCGCTGGAAAATCATCGTGACTATGCTGGCGGTGACCTGGCTTAACCCGCACGTCTACCTTGACACCTTTGTGGTGCTGGGCAGTCTGGGGGGCCAGTTGGAGGCCGTGCCTAAGCGCTGGTTCGCTCTGGGCACCATCAGCGCCTCGTTCCTGTGGTTTTTCGCGCTTGCGCTACTGGCGGCCTGGCTGGCACCGCGTTTGCGCACCGCGAAGGCGCAGCGCATTATCAACCTCGTCGTTGGGATCGTGATGTGGTTTATCGCTTTTCAGCTGGCAAAAGAGGGGGTTGGCCACCTGCACGCGCTTATGAACTAGGCCTCATCTGATGGACTTTCTCCCGGCAATGGCTAAGCTTGCAGGCAAGACCCCGTTGTCGGGTGATAACCAAGGAGATACAACAGTGAAGTTTAAAGTGATGGCTCTGGCCGCTGCAATCGGGTTTAGCGCAATGTCCGTACAGGCAAATGAGTTGCCTGATGGCCCGCATATCGTCACGTCGGGGACAGCAAGCGTGGCGGCAGTACCGGATATCGCGACGCTGGCGATTGAAGTTAATATTGCGGCTAAAGATGCAGCAAGCGCCAAGAAACAGGCCGATCAGCGCGTTGCGCAATACCTCTCTTTCCTTGAGCAGAATGGCGTCGCCAAAAACGACATTAGCTCCGCCAACCTGCGTACTCAGCCGGATTACGATTATCAAAACGGTAAAAGCGTGCTTAAGGGCTACCGCGCGGTGCGCACGGTAGAAGTCACGTTACGTCAGCTCGATAAGCTGAATTCGCTGCTGGACGGCGCACTGAAGGCGGGTCTGAACGAGATCCGCTCCGTATCGCTGGGCGTGGCGAAGCCGGATGCGTATAAAGATAAGGCGCGTAAAGCGGCGATTGATGATGCGATTCATCAGGCTCAGTCGCTGGCAGCAGGCTTCCACAGCAAGCTGGGGCCGGTGTACAGCGTGCGCTATCACGTCTCTAACTACCAGCCGAGCCCGATGGTGCGCATGATGAAGGCCGATGCGGCACCGGTATCCGCTCAGGAAACCTACGAGCAAACGACCATTCAGTTTGACGACCAGGTAGATGTGGTATTCCAGCTTCAGCCTGAACAGGCTTCCACTCCGGCTCCGGCAGCAGCGCCCGCAGCCGCGAAGTAATTTCCCTAACCCCTCGCCCGGCGAGGGGTTTTTCGTTGTGCTTAATCTTGTCGCAGTACCTTATGCCCGTACGCGAGCAGGGCATCGGTGACTTTGCGCATCATGCGGCTTTCCGGCGCAAAGCGGTGCCAGTAGAGCATCCGCCGCTGGAACAGGCCAGGGGTCAGATCGATCAGCTCACCGCTGGCAATCTCTTTTTCAATTTGCAGGTGCGGAATCATACAGCAGGTCGTGCCCTGGCGAGCCAACTGCACGAATGCTTCCGATGAGTTCACAATATGACAGGGAACGCTACCCGGCGGCAGATCGAAGTTTTGCTGTAAAAACGCCTGGTGCATATCGTCCAGATGGTCGAAGGCAACGGCGGGGGCTTTAAGCAGCGCTGAACGGGTCACGCCATTAGGGAAGTAGCGTTCAGCAAAGGCTTTGGAGCCCACAAACAGGTAGTCCAGCGCGCCGAGCTGATCCACCAGGCAGCTTGGCAGCGCCTGTGGCTGAATACTTACCGCGCCGACCACTTCGCCACGACGCAGGCGTTCCTGGGTGCGGGTTTCGTCCTCAACCTGAAGATTCAGGCGAATAGGGGAGTTGGCCAGCACATCGGCTAGTGCAGGCAGCAGCCAGGTCGCCAGACTGTCGGCGTTGACCGCCAGCGACAGCAGCAGCGGAGTCGAGCCGGTTTGCTCATCACCCAGCCACTCTTCTTCCAGTAGCTCAACCTGGCGCAGCAGCGCCAGCAGCTTCTGCCCCTGCTCGGTAGGGCGCGGCGGTACGGTACGCACCAGCAGCGGCTGTCCGAACATATTCTCAAGCTGCTTAATGCGCTGAGAGACGGCGGACTGAGTGATGCACAGTTTCTGCGCGGCGCGCTCAAACCCTCGTTCCCTGATAACGGCATCCAGCGCCTGTAGTGTTCTGTAGTCCGGACGTTTCATTGATCTGCGGTACCCCCCTGTCGGTATATCCTGCACTATGACATAAATTTACCCTGGATACAGACGAAATTGTTTTGCACTTTGCTGTGATACCTGTCACAGGCTGGAGCTGTTGTCCGGCGGGCGTACGCAGAGGTTTACCCGCAGGTCGAATTATGATTGAGATATGTTCTATAATGCGCGGCAGTTGATGACACCACAGGCGAAAACGATCATGACGCAGGATGAACTGAAAAAAGCAGTAGGCTGGGCGGCACTTCAATACGTACAGCCGGGTACGATTGTCGGTGTAGGCACGGGATCTACCGCGGCGCACTTTATTGACGCGCTGGGCACGATGAAAGGACAAATCGAGGGCGCGGTCTCAAGCTCTGATGCCTCTACCGAGAAGCTGAAAAGCCTCGGCATCACCGTTTTCGACCTGAACGAAGTTGACCGTCTGGGCATCTATGTGGACGGCGCAGACGAAATCAACGGCCACATGCAGATGATCAAAGGCGGCGGCGCGGCCCTTACGCGTGAGAAAATTATTGCATCAGTAGCCGATAAATTTATCTGTATTGCCGATGCCTCTAAGCGGGTTGATATTCTGGGTAACTTCCCGCTGCCGGTGGAAGTGATTCCGATGGCGCGCAGTGCCGTCGCGCGCGAACTGGTGAAGCTTGGTGGCCGTCCGGAGTACCGTCAGGGCGTGGTCACCGATAACGGTAACGTGATCCTTGATGTCCACGGCCTGGAAATTCTGGACGCTATCGCGCTGGAAAATGCCATTAACGGTATCCCGGGCGTCGTGACCGTCGGGTTGTTTGCGAACCGCGGTGCAGATGTGGCACTGATTGGTACGGCTGATGGTGTGAAAACCATTACTAAATGATCTGATATAGGGGAAGCATAAATTCCCCTATTTTTTTTATTGAGGCTGTATTCGGTGACTTGTGTCACATTTTACTCTTCTGCCTGATTAACATCCCACGTTTATCCAGTCGCTCAGCATTTTATGCTGGCTTTTTCCTCTGCGTGAGCCTTCTTCATGACGCCGACGCAAACGTTCATATTGCCGCAATAATTTTTTTTGATATGTTGCTTAGGTGAACTTTCGTTCACCACAACATCAGTAAAACAAAGACGGGACGGGGAAATGGCTAAGGTATCACTGGAAAAAGACAAAATTAAATTTCTGCTGGTTGAAGGCGTGCACCAGAAAGCGTTGGATAGCCTTCGCGCAGCAGGTTACACCAATATCGAATTCCACAAAGGCGCGCTGGACAGCGAGCAGCTGAAGGAATCTGCCCGTGATGCCCATTTCATTGGTCTGCGATCCCGTACTCATCTGACAGAAGAAATTTTTGCCGCCGCTGAGAAGCTGGTGGCGGTAGGGTGTTTCTGCATCGGCACCAACCAGGTTGACCTGAAGGCGGCCGCTCAGCGCGGCGTGCCGGTATTTAACGCGCCGTTCTCAAATACCCGTTCCGTGGCGGAGCTGGTCATCGGCGAGCTGCTGCTGCTGCTGCGCGGCATTCCGGAAGCGAACGCCAAAGCGCATCGCGGCGTATGGAACAAACTGGCTGCGGGCTCCTATGAAGCGCGCGGTAAAAAGCTGGGGATCATCGGCTACGGCCATATCGGCACCCAGCTGGGTATTCTGGCAGAATCGCTGGGGATGCACGTCTATTTTTATGATATCGAAAGCAAACTGCCGCTGGGCAACGCCACCCAGGTGCAGCACCTTTCTGACCTGCTGAACATGAGCGATGTGGTGAGCCTGCACGTGCCGGAAAACGCCTCGACTAAAAATATGATGGGCGCAGAAGAACTGGCGCTGATGAAACCGGGTTCGCTGCTGATCAACGCCTCTCGCGGAACCGTGGTTGAGATCCCTGCGCTGTGTGACGCGCTGGCGCGTAAGCACCTGGCTGGGGCGGCCATTGACGTCTTCCCGACCGAGCCGGCGACCAACAGCGAGCCGTTTACCTCGCCGCTGTGCGAGTTCGACAACGTTATCCTGACTCCGCACATTGGCGGTTCAACCCAGGAAGCGCAGGAGAACATCGGTCTGGAAGTGGCGGGTAAACTGATTAAGTACTCCGATAACGGCTCGACGCTGTCTGCCGTTAACTTCCCGGAGGTGTCGCTGCCGCTGCACGGCGGTCGTCGTCTGCTGCATATTCACGAAAATCGCCCGGGCGTGCTGACCGCGCTGAACCAGATTTTCGCGGAGCAGGGGGTTAACATCGCGGCACAGTACCTGCAAACGACTCCGCAGATGGGTTACGTGGTTATCGATATTGAAGCCGAAGAGGACGTGGCGCAGAAAGCGCTGCAGAGCATGAAGGCGATTCCGGGCACCGTTCGCGCGCGTCTGCTGTACTGATTTTCCCGCACTGATAAAACGGGCAGGCCATTGGTCTGCCCGTTTTTTTCGCTTTTTTGCAACGCGTACATTCACTTTACGCGCCTCGCCGCAAACGGTGATTAAAGGCGCCGCCGCACATTGTGTCTTAGCAAAAGGGATTTACGATGGGGGCTCAGCATGGGGCTGAAACGGCAAAGCCCCTACCGAAGCAGGGGCCTTGAAAGGAAAGGGACAATGATGAGACTCGTCATCATACTGCTGATTCTGTTAATCATCGCTCACCCAGCATATTAACAGTATGAACGCAGGAGGGAGGTTCGCCTCCCTCACCCTTTACCGAGGAATTTAGGTCAAAAAAGAATCGATGTCAATCGGCAGAAAATGCTTACCACTGCCACACTTTCGACGGCGTGACCACGGCGGGTAGGGGAATATCCCACTCTTCAATCGGCAATGCGTCAACTAACTGACAATCGTGGGCATAGCCGACGGGCTGGATGCCATGCTGACGCCAGTTTTGCAGCGTACGGTCGTAAAAGCCACCGCCCATCCCCAGCCGCTGTCCTTGTTGATCAAAGGCGACCAGCGGCGTAATCAGCACATTCAGTTGATCGAGCGGTAGCACATCGCGCACGTCGAGCTTTGGTTCCCGAATTTTCAGGCGGTTGACCACCAGTTCGCTGTGCGGATGATAATGCAGAAACAGCAGGTTACCGGGGCTGAACGGATGAAGCACTGGAAGGTAGACCCGTTTACCCGCGCGCCACAGCTGCTCAATAAGCGGCTGTGTGTCGAGTTCGCCATCAAAAGACAGAAACAGCGCCACGGTTTTTGCCATCACAACGGGAGGCCATGCCATCATGCGATCGGCGGCCTGTTCGCCGTACAAAATTTGTTGCTGGAGCGTGAGCGCACGACGACGTTGCCGGATGACCTGGCGAATATGTTGTCGGGAGTTTTGTTGCTCAGATGAGTGCGTCATAAGACCGGGTAGGTAGAAGGGGAATCTCCGAGATGCCGCCGCAGGCTGTAACCCTTGAACCCTTGGTTCAAGGTGAATGCGTCGTCACAGTTTTAAGGCTTCTCGGACGGACCGAGCATGCTCACCAACCGTGGAGCGCCACATTCTTGTGGTATGAAATATCGGCTCAGGGGACTGGCCCGCTTGCGAACATCTCAGAGAAATTTTGTCTTCACAGTCACTCTACCACAGTAAACTGCAAAGTGTTATTCAAAGTTGGGTGCAGACTTATCGGATATGCGACCCTGGTCAAGCAATGCCTGTTCAATGGTCTGTTGAAGCATCCGAATGCGCTGTTCCATGCTTGAAGCATAGTCACGCGTCTTTGCCCTTTCCTGAGTTAACTCGTAGCTGATGTTCAACGCGGCGATGAAAACCAGCTGCTCAGTATTTGTGACTCTAGTGCGTTCTTTCAGATCTTGCAACCGCTGATTCAGATCGTCCGCGGCCTGATTCAAAGCATCTCTTTGTTCAGGCGGGCAATTCACACGTAGTGAACGGCCAAAAATTTGGATATCGACGGGTTGTGCAGACATGCCACCTTCCTGCTGATTGACTGCGCGTCCTTCACTCTCAGGATGTGAAGGGGCGACACTATAGCTACCCTGGTAAGAAGATACAAGCCCTTTTCTGGTGTCTCCAGGGTCCAAAGTGGTAGCATACCATGAATTCCACCCAACAATGACGAATGCGCATGTCTATACAGAACGAAATGCCTGGTTACACCCTACTGAACCAGCTGTTAAACCAACAAGGGGTAGGCCTGACGCCTGCGGAAATGCACGGTCTGATCAGCGGTCTGCTCTGCGGCGGAAACAAAGATAGCTCATGGCAGCCGCTGGTTCACGACCTGACTAACGAAGGACTGGCGTTTGGCCACGAGCTGGCCGAATCGCTGCGTTCCATGCATTCAGCGACCAGCGACTCGCTGGAAGATGATGGCTTCCTTTTTCAGCTTTATCTGCCTGACGGCGATGACGTCAGCGTCTTTGACCGCGCCGATGCGCTCTCTGGCTGGGTGAATCACTTCCTTCTGGGGCTGGGCATGGTGCAGCCGAAGCTGGATAAAGTGAAAGGTGAGACGGGCGAAGCGATTGACGATCTGCGTAATATTGCACAGCTTGGCTATGAAGAAGATGAAGATCAGGAAGAGCTGGAAATGTCGCTGGAAGAAATTATCGAATACGTTCGCGTAGCGGCGCTGCTGTGCCACGATACCTTCACGCATCCGCAGCCGACGGCCCCGGAAGTCCAGAAGCCAACATTACACTAATCATAACACCTGCTCTGCATGTCGGAGCGCGAAGGGATTGAAAGGAGATGTCATGACACAGCAAGCGTTTCTCCGCCGCCGTCAGCAACTGCTGGCGCAAATGAAGCCTGGCAGCGCGGCGCTGATTTTTGCCGCGCCAGAAGTCACTCGTAGTGCGGATTCTGAGTATCCTTATCGCCAGAACAGCGATTTCTGGTACTTCACGGGCTTCAATGAGCCGGAAGCCTTGCTGGTGCTGATTAAAAGCGATGACACCCACAATCACAGCGTGTTGTTCAACCGTGTTCGCGATCTGACGGCAGAAATCTGGTTCGGCCGTCGCCTTGGGCAGGATGCCGCGCCGGAAAAACTGGGCGTAGACCGCGCGCTGGCGTTCAGCGAAGTCAACCAGCAGCTGTTCCAGCTGTTGAACGGCCTCGACGTGATTTATCACGCGCAGGGCGAATACGCCTGGGCGGATGAGATAGTCTTCACCGCGCTGGATAAGCTGCGCAAAGGTTCGCGCCAGAACCTGACCGCGCCGGACTCGATGATTGACTGGCGTCCGATGGTGCATGAAATGCGCCTGTTCAAAGACGGCGAAGAAATTGACATCCTGCGTCGCGCCGGGGAAATCAGCGCGCTGGCGCATACCCGCGCGATGGAAAAATGTCGCCCAGGGATGTTTGAATACCAGCTCGAAGGCGAGATCCTGCACGAGTTTACGCGTCATGGCGCGCGCTATCCGTCCTACAACACTATCGTGGGCGGCGGTGAAAACGGCTGCATTCTGCACTACACCGAAAATGAATCGGAGCTGCGTGATGGCGATCTGGTGCTGATTGATGCTGGCTGTGAGTACAAAGGCTATGCCGGCGATATCACCCGGACCTTCCCGGTAAACGGTAAGTTTACGCCTGCCCAGCGCGCTATCTACGATATCGTGCTCGCATCGCTGTACAAATCGCTGGAGCTGTATCGCCCCGGTACGTCCATTCAGGAAGTAACCACGGAAGTGGTACGTATCATGATTACCGGTCTGCAGAAACTGGGGATTCTCCACGGTGAAGTCGACCAACTGATTGCCGACAATGCCCACCGCCCGTACTTTATGCACGGTCTGAGCCATTGGCTGGGGCTGGATGTGCATGATGTAGGTGCGTACGGCGCAGAGCGTTCCCGCGTGCTGGAGCCGGGCATGGTACTGACCGTTGAACCGGGTTTGTATATCGCGCCGGATGCGGACGTCCCGGCGGAGTATCGCGGCATTGGTATTCGTATCGAAGACGACATTCTGATTACCGAAAACGGCAATGAAAACCTCACGGCCAGCGTGGTGAAGGACGCCGATGCTATCGAAGCGCTGATGGCGGCGGCGCGCCAGCCATGAGCCTGATTATTGTCGGCGGCGGGATGACCGGCGCGACGCTGGCGCTGGCGGTATCGCATCTGACGTCGGGCCGTCTCCCGGTGCACGTGATTGAAGCGGCAGATATCAACGCCGCGCGGCATCCGGGCTTTGACGCTCGGGCCATTGCGCTGGCGGCGGGAACCTGCCAGCAGCTGTCGAAGATCGATCTCTGGCAGGCGATTGCCGACTGCGCTACGCCGATAACCACCGTTCATGTGAGCGACCGTGGCCATGCCGGGTTCGTCACGCTGGACGCGGCCGATTATCGGCTGGCTGCGCTGGGCAACGTGGTCGAGTTGCACGAAGTCGGGCTGCGATTGTTTAGCCTGCTACGCAAGGCGCGCGGCGTCACGCTACATTGCCCCTCGCGGGTGACGCAGGTTGAGCGCCGTGCCGACGGCGTCAGCGTTACGCTCGATAATGGTGACACGCTACACGGCAAGCTGCTGGTGGCCGCTGACGGTTCACGCTCTATGCTGGGCGAACGTTGCGGCATTCACTGGCAGCAAGAGCCGTATAACCAACTGGCGGTGATTGCTAACGTCACCACCGCTGTTGCACATCAGGGGCGCGCATTTGAACGCTTTACTGAATACGGGCCGCTGGCGATGCTACCGATGTCGCAAAACCGCTGTTCGCTGGTGTGGTGCCACCCCCGCTCGAAACATGATGAGGTATTGGGCTGGTCCGACGCGCGCTTCTGCGACGAGCTGCAGCGCGCGTTTGGCTGGCGCTTAGGCCGTATTACCCACGCGGGGGCACGCAGCGTTTATCCGCTATCGTTGACCACCGCTACACGCACGGTGTCCCATCGTCTGGCGCTGGTGGGGAACGCCGCGCAGACGCTGCATCCGATCGCCGGGCAGGGCTTTAACCTTGGTCTGCGCGATGTGATGACGCTGGCGGAGAATCTGGCGCAGGCCAACGCTGCTCACGCAGATATCGGCGATTATGCGCTGCTCTGCCAGTATCAGCGCCAGCGGGCAGAAGATAAAGCCGCTACCATTGGCGTAACCGATGGGCTGGTGCACCTGTTTGCTAACCGCTGGGCGCCGCTGGTTGCGGGGCGCAATGCGGGGCTGATGGCGATGGAATTATTTACCCCTGCACGCGATGTGCTGGCGCAGCGGACGCTGGGCTGGGTCGCCCGTTAAGAGCTGTAAGGAGTTAATGTGCAAAGTGTTGATGTTGCCATCGTAGGCGGTGGTATGGTTGGGCTGGCGGTAGCCTGCGGTTTACAGGGCAGCGGCCTGCGGGTGGCGGTGCTGGAGCAATCGCTGCCGCAGGCGCTCGCCGCCGATGCGCCGCCTGCGCTTCGCGTGTCCGCTATTAATGCCGGCAGCGAAAAGCTGCTGTCAAAGCTCGATGTCTGGCAGGCGATTGTCGCGCAGCGTGCCAGCCGTTATCACGGCATGGAAGTGTGGGACAAAGACAGCTTTGGCCGCATTGCGTTTGACGATCGCAGCATGGGCTACAGCCATCTGGGACATATCGTTGAAAATGCGGTTATCCATCACGCGCTGTGGCAGAAAGCCGAGCGCAGCGCGGATATCACGCTGATGGCCCCCGCGGAACTGCAGCAAGTGGTCTGGGGCGAAAACGAAGCGTTTTTGACGTTGAAAGACGGCGGAATGTTGACCGCGCGTCTGGTGGTGGGAGCCGATGGCGCCAACTCCTGGCTGCGTAGTAAAGCCGATATTCCGCTGACCTTCTGGGATTATCGCCATCATGCGCTGGTCGCCACCGTTCGTACAGATGCCCCCCATGAAGCCGTTGCGCGCCAGAGCTTCCACGGTGATGGTATTCTGGCCTTCTTACCGCTCAGCGATCCCCATCTTTGCTCGATTGTCTGGTCGCTGTCGCCGGAAGAGGCGCAGCGGATGCAGCAGGCTGACAAAGCTGAGTTTAACAAAGCGTTGAATATTGCCTTCGATAACCGTTTAGGGCTGTGCCGCGTGGAAAGCGAGCGTCAGGTCTATCCGCTTACCGGTCGCTACGCGCGGCAGTTTGCCGCGCACCGTCTGGCGCTGGTGGGTGACGCCGCGCACACCATTCATCCGCTGGCCGGGCAGGGTGTGAACCTCGGCTTTATGGATGCCGCCGAGCTGATTGACGAGCTCAAGCGCCTGCATACGCAGGGGAAAGATATCGGCCAGCATTTCTATTTGCGTCGCTATGAGCGCAGCCGTAAGCATAGCGCTGCGCTGATGCTGGCGGGAATGCAGGGCTTCCGCGAGCTGTTTGCCGGTGAAAACCCCGCGAAGAAGCTGCTGCGCGATATTGGCCTGAAGCTCGCGGATACGCTACCCGGCGTCAAACCGCAGCTTATTCGTCAAGCGATGGGCCTGAATGACCTGCCGGAGTGGCTTCGTTAAGTCGCTCACACTTTTACTCCCGGTGGTTCTACCGGGAGCCTTTCCCCTCATTTGAAAAATTCTAATTTCACCTCTTTTTTCGCATTAGATTTATTAATCCGTCATTTTTTATGTTACGGGAAAGTCGCCCTGTTTTTCGCAGGAAATATTATCTTATGCTGAATTATTAACCATTGTTGTTAATTAAATGTGGTGTAATTCGCTTTTTACCAGTTGATTCCTCTGTATGCTTTTTCTCGCCTTTTAGCCATAAGCTAATGTGATGCCCCTTTTTTCATGATGGTTTACCACGGTGTTCGGTGGTAAGTTCAGGGAAAAGAGAACGTTTGCGTCGGTGCCTGGACAGGCGTCGGCGTTGGGTTTTGTGGTGCGATATATTCAACGAGGACATGATGGCTCAACAAACGCCTTTGTATGACCAGCACGTGTTATGTGGCGCGCGCATGGTAGATTTCCACGGCTGGATGATGCCGCTGCACTATGGATCGCAGATTGATGAGCATCACGCGGTGCGTACCGATGCCGGGATGTTCGATGTGTCGCATATGACCATCGTTGACCTACACGGCCCGCGCACCCGCGAGTTCCTTCGCTATCTGTTGGCAAACGACGTCGCGAAGCTGACTAAGCCGGGCAAAGCGCTCTACAGCGGCATGCTAAATGCGTCAGGCGGCGTGATAGATGACCTTATCGTTTACTACCTCACCGATGATGTCTTCCGCCTTGTTGTTAACTCTGCCACTCGCGAAAAAGACCTCTCCTGGATTACCCAACACGCTGAACCCTATGCCATTGATATCACCGTTCGTGACGACCTGTCGCTGATCGCGGTGCAGGGGCCGCACGCGCAGGAAAAAGCGGGCACGCTGTTTAGCGACGCGCAGCGCCATGCGGTTGAAGGCATGAAGCCGTTCTTTGGCGTGCAGGCCGGTGACTTCTTTATCGCGACGACCGGCTATACCGGCGAAGCTGGCTATGAAATTGCGCTGCCGAAAGAACAGGCGGCAGATTTCTGGCAGCAGCTGGTTCAGGCGGGCGTGAAGCCATGCGGGCTGGGCGCGCGCGATACGCTGCGTCTGGAAGCGGGTATGAACCTCTACGGTCAGGAAATGGATGAAAGCGTTTCCCCGCTGGCGGCTAACATGGGCTGGACCATTGCCTGGGAGCCCGCTGACCGCAACTTTATTGGTCGCGACGTGCTGGAACTGGAGCGCGAAAAAGGCACCGAGCAGCTGGTTGGTCTGGTGATGACCGAGAAAGGCGTACTGCGCGGCGAACTGCCGGTACGTTTTACCGATGCGAACGGCAATGCGCGCGAAGGTGTGATCACCAGCGGGACTTTCTCGCCAACCTTAGGCCATAGTATTGCGTTGGCTCGCGTCCCGGCAGGGATCGGCGAGACGGCGATCGTGCAGATCCGCAACCGCGAAATGCCGGTCAAAGTGACAAAACCTATTTTTGTGCGTAACGGCAAGGCCGTCGCGTAAGCCCTTTTTATTCTGGAGATTTTTTGATGAGCAACGTACCAGCAGAACTGAAATACAGTAAAGAACACGAGTGGCTGCGCAAAGAAGCGGACGGCAGCTATACCGTTGGCATTACCGAGCACGCGCAGGAATTACTGGGCGATATGGTCTTCGTTGACCTGCCGGAAGTGGGCGCGACCGTTAGCGCGGGCGACGACTGTGCGGTAGCGGAGTCCGTTAAAGCGGCATCCGACATCTATGCGCCAATCAGCGGTGAGATCGTTGCCGTGAACGACGAACTGGGTGACTCGCCGGAGCTGGTCAACAGTGAGCCGTATGCGGGCGGCTGGATCTTCAAGATCAAAGCCAGCGACGAAGCGGAAGTGGCCGCGCTGCTGGATGCGACCGCATACGAAGCATTATTAGAAGACGAGTAAGGTTGTGCCGGATGGCACTGCGTTTATCCGGCCTGCATCGTGTAGGCCCGGTAAGCGAAGCGCCACCGGGCAGGTCAGTTAGACAATCACGATTCACCGCACGTTTCAGGAACATCGCACATGACACAGACTTTAAGCCAGCTTGAAAACCGTGGCGCGTTTATTGAACGTCACATCGGGCCGGATGCCCAGCAGCAGCAAGAGATGCTCAAAACGGTTGGCGCGGATTCATTAAACGCACTGATTGGACAGATCGTGCCGAAAGATATCCAGCTTGCTACGCCGCCTCAGGTAGGTGACGCCACCACAGAATTTGCCGCGCTTGCGGAGCTGAAGGCGATTGCCGGTCGTAACAAGCGCTTTAAGTCGTACATTGGCATGGGCTATGCGCCTGTACAGCTGCCGCCGGTGATCCTGCGTAATATGCTGGAAAACCCGGGCTGGTACACCGCCTATACGCCGTATCAGCCGGAAGTGTCGCAGGGCCGTCTGGAAGCGCTGCTGAACTTCCAGCAGGTAACGTTGGATCTCACCGGTCTGGACATGGCTTCTGCCTCCCTGCTGGATGAAGCGACCGCCGCAGCTGAAGCGATGGCAATGGCTAAACGTGTGAGCAAGCTGAAAAACGCCAACCGTTTCTTTGTGGCGGCAGACGTTCATCCGCAAACGTTGGACGTGGTGCGCACCCGTGTGGAAACCTTCGGTTTTGATGTGATTGTCGACGATGCCGACAAGGCGCTGGAACATCAGGATGTCTTCGGCGTGCTGCTGCAACAGGTTGGTACGACCGGTGAAGTGCATGATTACAGCGCGCTGATTGCCGAACTGAAATCCCGCAAGGTGGTGGTCAGCGTCGCGGCTGACTTTATGGCGCTGGTGCTGTTAACCGCACCGGGCAAACAGGGCGCAGACATTGTCTTCGGCTCTGCTCAGCGCTTCGGCGTCCCGATGGGCTACGGCGGCCCGCACGCGGCATTCTTTGCCGCGAAAGATGAATTCAAACGCGCCATGCCGGGCCGTATTATCGGCGTATCGAAAGATGCGGCGGGCAATACCGCGCTGCGCATGGCGATGCAGACCCGTGAGCAGCATATTCGCCGCGAGAAAGCGAACTCCAACATCTGCACCTCGCAGGTACTGCTGGCTAACATTGCCAGCCTGTACGCGGTCTATCACGGCCCGGTGGGCCTGAAGCGTATCGCGAACCGTATTCATCGTCTGACCGATATTCTGGCCACCGGCCTGCAGCAAAAAGGGCAGAAGCTGCGCTATGCGCACTTCTTTGACACGCTGTGTGTGGAAGTGGCAGACAAAGCCGCGGTCCTGGCGCGTGCGCAGGCTGCGGAAATCAACCTGCGTAGCGATATTCATAACGCAGTGGGCATCACGCTGAATGAAACGACCACCCGCGAAGACGTACTGGCGCTGTTTAGCGTGATCCTTGGCGACAACCATGGTCTGGATATCGACACCCTCGATAAAGACGTGGCGCTGGATAGTCGCTCAATTCCGCAGGCGATGCTGCGTGACGATGCGATCCTCGGCCACCCGGTCTTTAACCGCTACCATAGCGAAACTGAGATGATGCGCTATATGCACTCTCTGGAGCGTAAAGATCTGGCGCTGAACCAGGCGATGATCCCGCTGGGTTCCTGCACGATGAAGCTGAACGCCGCGGCGGAAATGATCCCGATCACCTGGCCTGAATTTGCCGAGCTGCACCCATTCTGCCCAATTGATCAGGCCGAAGGTTACCATCAGATGATCGGTCAGCTTTCCGAGTGGCTGGTGAAACTGACCGGCTACGACGCGCTGTGCATGCAGCCGAACTCCGGTGCTCAGGGCGAGTATGCGGGCCTGCTGGCGATTCGTCACTACCACGAAAGCCGCAACGACGGTCATCGTGATATCTGCCTGATTCCAAGTTCGGCGCATGGTACTAACCCGGCCTCCGCGCAGATGGCGGGGATGCAGGTGGTGGTCGTGGCCTGTGATAAAAACGGTAACATCGATCTGGCGGATTTGCGCGCGAAAGCAGAGCAGCACGCGGCAAACCTGTCCTGCATTATGGTGACCTATCCGTCCACCCACGGCGTCTATGAAGAAACGATCCGTGAAGTGTGCGAAATTGTGCACCAGTTCGGCGGCCAGGTTTATCTCGATGGGGCGAACATGAACGCCCAGGTTGGTATCACCTCTCCGGGCTTTATTGGCGCGGACGTCTCGCACCTCAACCTGCACAAAACCTTCTGCATTCCGCACGGTGGCGGCGGCCCGGGTATGGGCCCTATCGGCGTGAAAGCGCATTTGGCGCCGTTCGTGCCGGGCCACAGCGTGGTGCATATTGAAGGTATGTTGACCCGTCAGGGCGCGGTATCCGCTGCACCGTTCGGCAGCGCGTCCATTCTGCCCATCAGTTGGATGTACATCCGCATGATGGGTGCGGAAGGGCTGAAACAGGCAAGCCAGGTGGCGATCCTTAACGCCAACTACATTGCTACGCGCCTGAAAGACGCCTACCCGGTGCTGTATACCGGCAGCCAGGGCCACGTGGCGCACGAATGTATTCTGGATATCCGCCCGCTGAAAGAAGAAACCGGCATCAGCGAGCTGGATATTGCTAAGCGCCTGATTGACTACGGTTTCCATGCGCCGACCATGTCCTTCCCGGTAGCGGGCACGCTGATGGTCGAACCGACTGAATCGGAAAGCAAAGCCGAGCTCGACCGCTTTATTGACGCGATGCTGGCGATTCGTGGTGAAATTGACCGCGTAAAAGCGGGTGAATGGACGCTGGAAGATAACCCGCTGGTCAACGCGCCGCACACGCAGAATGAGCTGGTGGCGGAGTGGAACCACGGCTACAGCCGTGAACTGGCGGTCTTCCCGGCGGGCGCGGCGAACAAGTACTGGCCGACGGTGAAACGCCTTGATGACGTTTACGGCGACCGTAACCTGTTCTGCTCCTGTGTACCCATGACTGAATACCAGTAATCATTTGATTGCACTATCTTTTAAAGGCGCTGCGGCGCCTTTATTTTTTGGGAGAAACGTATGGCACTGGCATTGGTCACCGGCGCTAGCCGGGGAATCGGCAAGGCGACGGCATTACAGCTGGCGCAGGAAGGGTATACGGTAGCGGTGAATTATCATCGCAACGAAGCCGCCGCCAGCGAGGTGGTGGCGGCGATTATTGCGCAGGGTGGCAAGGCCTTTGTCGTTCAGGCGGATATTGGCGATGAAGCGCAGGTGGAGGCGATGTTTGCCCAGCTCGACGCGCAGCCGGAGCCGCTGACGGCACTGGTTAATAATGCCGGGATATTGTTTACGCAAAGCCGCGTAGAGGCGTTAACCGCTGAACGCATTAATCGGGTGTTAACCACCAACGTCACCGGCTATTTCCTGTGCTGTCGGGAAGCGGTAAAGCGCATGGCGATACCCCACGGCGGAAAGGGCGGGGCGATTGTGAACGTCTCATCGGCGGCTGCGCGCCTTGGTTCTCCGGGGGAGTACGTGGATTATGCTGCGTCGAAAGGGGCGATTGATACGCTGACCACAGGGTTATCACTGGAGGTGGCGGCGCAGGGAATCCGCGTGAACGGTGTGCGCCCTGGATTTATTTACACCGAAATGCATGCCGATGGTGGGGAACCGGGGCGCGTTGACCGTGTGAAGTCGGTGCTGCCAATGCAGCGCGGTGGCCAGCCGGAAGAGGTGGCGCAGGCGATTGTCTGGCTGTTGAGTGAGAAGGCGTCGTACGTGACGGGAAGTTTTATTGAGCTGGCGGGCGGGAAGTAGTGTGGTGCCGTTTCCCTCACCCCAAAGGGGCGAGGGCGAAAACCGAACGTCAGCATTTGCACTATCGGTCCCCTCTCCCCTTTGGGGAGAGGGTTAGGGTGAGGGGAAACCTGCTTACAGATTCTCGCCGTTGCTGGCAATCACTGCTTTATACCACTCAAAGCTCTTCTTCCGGGAACGCGACATATCGCCCGTGCCGTCATCGTGCTTATTGACGTAGATAAAGCCATAACGCTTGCTGTACTGCCCGGTGGTGAACGAGACGCAGTCGATACAGCCCCACGGGGTATAGCCCATCAGGTCAACGCCATCGTAGGTTACCGCCTTGATCATCTCTTCAACGTGCGCGCGCAGGTAGTCGATGCGGTAGTCATCGTTGATGCTGCCATCTTCTTCTACTTTATCGTAGGCACCGAAGCCGTTTTCCACGATAAACAGCGGCTTCTGATAGCGCTCATACAGTTCACACAGCGAGTAGCGCAGACCTACCGGATCGATCTGCCAGCCCCAGTCTGAGGCCTTGACGTGCGGGTTCGGTACGCTGCCTTCAAAGCCGGAAATCGCATCGCCACTGCCGCCTTCAGCCTTCACGGCGTTGGTCATGTAGTAGCTAAAGCCGAGGTAGTCGCAGGTACCTTCACGCAGAATAACGTCATCGCCCGCTTCCATTTTGATGTTGAATCCGCGACGCTCCCACTCATTAAGCACGTAGCTTGGGTAATAGCCGCGCAGCTGGACGTCAGTGAAGACATAGCGTTCGCGCATGGATTCCTGGGCAAACATTACGTCTTCCGGCTTACAGGAGAACGGATAGAGCGCGACCATCGCCAGCATGCAGCCCACCTTCATTTCCGGATTAATACGGCGTGCGGCTTTAACCGCCAGAGCGCTGGCCACAAACTGGTGGTGCAGCACCTGGTACATCGTTTCTTCCGGGTTTTCATGTTCGGTATAAACCACGCCGGAGCAGCAGTAGCCGAACAGCGGTGCTCGCCAGTTGCGCTGGTTGTTGATTTCGTTGAAGGTCATCCAGTATTTGACCTTATGCTTATAGCGCTCGAAGACGACTTCGGCAAAACGGACAAAGAAATCGACCACTTTACGGTTGGTCCACCCGCCGTATTGCTGAACCAGATGCAGCGGCATTTCAAAGTGGGAGAGGGTGATAACCGGTTCGATATGGTATTTCAGCAGTTCATCGAACATGTCGTCGTAGAACTTCAGCCCTTCTTCGTTCGGCTGCGTTTCATCGCCGTTCGGGAAGATCCGCGTCCAGGCGATAGAGGTGCGGAAGCACTTGAAACCCATTTCCGCGAACAGCTTGATGTCTTCTTTGTAATGACCGTGGAAGTCGATGGCTTCATGGTTAGGGTAGTATTTACCCGGCACCACTTCCTGAGTGATTTCGCGCGGAACGCCGTGAGCGCCGCCGGTAAGCACGTCACAGATGCTGGGGCCTTTGCCGCCTTTATTCCAGCCACCTTCAACCTGGTGCGCTGCCACTGCGCCGCCCCATAAAAAGTCTTTCGGTAAGGTCAGTTTTTTCATCTTTGCTATGCTCATTGATTGTGTTTAATAAATCTGAGTCTAACAAAGCAATATTAAATGTCACGATATAACAAATTACCCTGTAGGGTATATGTTACATCAAAAAAACACCCTGTATTTTTATGCTAATTTCTTCGCCAGTTTTCGGCCTAATGATTCCAGAATATAAATAACCGGAATCTGTGTCGTAATATCGTAAACACCGCCAATACGCGTTTGCGGTACGTGCCAGGAGATATTGAAGTCAGCAAGTTTCGCCAGGCGCGAGTGTTCATGGCTGGTAATCGACATAACCTTGCAGCGATGCAGGCTGAACTGGCTGGCGAAACGCAGGATTTCTTCGGTTTCACCAGAAACGGAAAGGACGATCGCCAGTGCGTTTTTAGCCATGTCGTTAGTCACCGGAAAATAAGGATCGTCGATATGGTTGCTGAATTTCCCGATATTAGAAAAGAAACGTGCACCATATTTTGCCAGTGAACCGGAAGTGCCTGCTCCGACGAATATAATACGTTCAGAGGCGAGAATAACCTCGACTGCGCGATCGAGCAGTTTATCAAACTCATCATTATTGACGCCTTTGAAAAAACTGATAATTTCACTGGCACCGAAATTAGCCTGCTGGGGCTCATCTTGCTCCAGATAGAGCTTGAAGCGTACGCGAAACTCCGAGTAGCCTTCACAGTGAAGCTTGCGGCAAAAGCGCATGACCGTGGTGGTGGAGACGCCCGCTGCGTCGGCCAGCTCGCGTATGGTCATGTACATCACCGTGTCGCGATTTTTGATCACGTACTGGTAGACCATCATCTCAAGATTATTGAGGCTGGCAATAGCGGCGTGGGAGAACATGCTCACGGTGGCGGATACTCGTTAATTTGAAAACCTATAGGGAATAATACCATGCAGCCTAACGACATCACTTTTTTTCAGCGCTTTCAGAATGACATTGTTGCCGGGCGCAAGACCATCACGCTGCGCGATGCGGCCGAATCTCATTTTAAAACCGGTGATATTTTGCGCGTCGGGCGCTATGAAGACGACGGCTATTTCTGCACGATTGAAGTTCTGGCCACGTCGACCGTTACCATGGACACGCTGACCGAGCGCCACGCTGAGCAGGAAAATATGACGCTACCGCAGCTGAAACAGGTTATTGCCGATATCTATCCCGGCGAAGACACTTTTTATGTCATTGAATTTAAATGCATTGAGTAAAATCATGTACATCTGTTAGGTGAATAAAATATACAACATATTGATTATATTGGATTTACAAAAAATCATCTTTTTATTTTAGCTTACAGGTGTTCACTGGAACTATTCTCAGTTACGCTAGTGCCGTTGCTTGATTTGTCGTTCGCCCGGAGCGCGTAATGGATAAGAAACCACTCATTCAGCATGGTTACTCTCTGGCTGAGGAAGTTGCTAATAGCATTAGTCATGGTGTCGGCCTGGTCCTGGGGATCGTCGGGCTGGTTTTGCTGTTGGTTCAGGCGGTTGACGCCAACGCCAGCGCCACGGCGATAACCAGCTATAGCCTGTATGGCGGCAGTATGATTCTGCTATTTCTGGCGTCAACCTTGTATCACGCCATTCCTTCGCAGCGGGCGAAAGTCTGGCTCAAAAAATTTGACCACTGCGCCATTTATCTGCTGATTGCCGGTACCTATACGCCGTTCCTGTTGGTGGGCCTGGACTCGCCGCTGGCGCGAGGTTTGATGATTGTTATCTGGAGCCTGGCGCTGCTGGGGATCCTGTTTAAGCTGACCATTGCGCACCGCTTTAAGGTGCTGTCTTTGGTGACCTACCTGACGATGGGCTGGCTGTCGCTGATTGTGGTGTATCAGTTGGCGGTGAAGCTGGCGATTGGCGGCGTCACGCTGCTGGCGGTAGGCGGGGTGGTGTACTCGCTGGGCGTGATTTTCTACGTCTGCAAACGCATTCCATACAACCACGCCATCTGGCACGCGTTTGTGCTGGGCGGTAGTGCCTGCCATTTCCTGGCGATTTATTTGTATGTGGGGCAACACGCATAGGCAATGTGCGCCAAATGGCCTGATGGCGCTGCGCTTATCAGGCCTACGGGATATCCGGACGCGCGGGGTCGTGTAGGCCGGATAAGGCAACGCCGCCATCCGGCAACCTGCGCCGAATGGCCTGATGGCGCTATGCTTATCAGGCCTATGACATATTCCTGTGTTACTCTTCGTCTAACGAATACGGCAGCGGTTTGATGCTCAGCGTAAACGCATCGTCGCGCACGCGGAACACGCTATCGGCTTC
Organism: Kluyvera genomosp. 2; assembly: GCF_036759865.1. Classification (NCBI taxonomy): domain Bacteria; kingdom Pseudomonadati; phylum Pseudomonadota; class Gammaproteobacteria; order Enterobacterales; family Enterobacteriaceae; genus Kluyvera; species Kluyvera genomosp. 2. The sequence goes on along the minus strand of NZ_JAPKIA010000002.1, from coordinate 144,616 downwards.
CATATCGTTATTCATCACTACCTGCACCAGCAACTGGCCGTCTTCAAGCTGTGCGGCGGCCAACACGGTACCGGTACGACGCCAGTTGTCGCCCATCTGCATTTCTAAATCTTCACCGGCCTGCGGTACGCGGCTGGCTTTTCCTGTTAGCGTCCACAGCGCGCGCTTATTGGCACCGCGGAATTTCGCACGAGCGACCATTTCCTGCCCGGTATAACAGCCTTTCTTAAAGCTGATGCCGCCCAGCGCCTGCAGGTTAGTGGCCTGCGGAATAAACTGCGCGCTGTTGGCTTCATCAATAACCGGCAGACCAGCTTCGATGTCCAGCGCCAGCCACTGCTGGCTGTTATTGAGCTGAGCTTCGCCGCGCAGGGCATCGGTTACGCGCTCAGCGGTGGCGGCATCGGTGACCAGAAGGAAACGTTCCTGCGGGTGATCAAACCACAGCAGGGCAGTTTCATTTTGCTGGAGACACGGCTTTTCGGCGCTCGGCAGTTCGGCAAAAAGATTGGCCAGCGCGGCGCGCGCCTGGAAACCGGCGACGCCCAGCAGCACCCGATCGTCAGCGGCGGCGATGGTCACCTTCGAGAAAACGGCGTATTTCTTCAGCTGAGTCAGCTGCGCTTCACGTACGCTGCGGCGCTCAATCCAGGCAAAACCGTCCTGATAATGGAACAGGCGCAGGTTGCTCCACATTTTACCTTTGGCGTCGCAGTGGGCGACCAGCAGGTGCTGATGCGCATCCATTTGCGCGACGTCCGCCGTCACCTGGCCTTGCAGGTACTTTTCGCTGTCGGTGCCGGAAATGGTCGCCAGCGCCCAATCATCAAGCGTCATTAACGTCAGCGGTAAACGCGCGGAGGCGGCAGGCTGACGCGGAGGAAAAGGAGTAAAAGCCATATTGATATCCTGAATTGAGTAACGCGCTTATTGCCTCATGGTAAAAGAGATGCCCGCCATTGCAAGCGCTTTTAATGGCCGTTTTGTGCCGTCCGCGCGTTCTGCGAAGCCGCTCGTAATAATATGAATCCCTTTCATTTATCATGGTTTTTTTATGAATATGGCGCGCGGAACGTGAGATTCCAGTAAAGTAACTGCAAAAAACACGTTAAACTAGACTCAACGTAATGCTGGAAGGAAATTATGGACATCAATAATAAAGCCCGTATCCACTGGGCATGCCGCCGCGGTATGCGCGAACTCGATATCTCCATCATGCCGTTCTTTGAGCACGAGTACGACACGCTGAGCGACGAAGATAAAGCACTCTTTATTCGTCTGCTGGAATGCGACGATCCTGACCTCTTCAACTGGCTGATGAATCACGGCAAACCGGCTGACGCTAACCTCCAGCGCATGGTGCAACTTATTCAGACACGGAATCGGGAACGTGGTCCTGTGGCAATCTGATTTACGCGTCTCCTGGCGCTCACAGTGGCTCTCTTTATTGCTCCACGGCCTGGTGGCGGCTTTTGTGCTGCTGATGCCCTGGCCGTTGAGCTATACCCCTCTGTGGCTTATTTTGCTGTCGCTGGTGGTGTTTGACTGCGTTCGCAGCCAGCGGCGCATTCATTCCCACCAGGGGGAAATTAAGCTACTGATGGATTCCCGGCTGCGCTGGCGTAATCAGGAGTGGGATATTCAGGGGGCTCCGTGGATGCTGAATTCCGGCATGATGTTGCGGATTCGCCGTCCTGGCGGGCGGCGTCAGCATTTATGGCTCGCGGCGGACAGCATGAATCCGGAAGAGTGGCGCGACCTGCGGCGGATACTTATGCAGCAGCCCGCGGCCACCAAAGACTAGCTTCAGGAGAACTGCTCGGCCATTTCGCCGAGTATCTGCTCGCACCAGCTTTGAATGCGTTCGTCGCTAAGATCGTACTGGTTCGTTTCGTCCAGCGCGAGGCCTACGAACAGCTGGCCGTCGGCGATAACCGGTTTCGGGCTGGTAAACTCATAGCCTTCGGTCGGCCAGTAGCCCACGAACTTCACTCCTTTCGTGGCCAGCTTGTCGTGCAGCATGCCCAGCGCATCGAGGAACCACTCGCCGTAGCCAAGCTGGTCGCCCATGCCGTAAAGCGCGACGATTTTGCCTGTCAGATTCAGCGTATCAAGCTGCTCCCAGACCGCTTCCCAGTCTTCCTGAATCTCACCGAAATCCCACGTTGGGATGCCTAAAATGAGCACGTCGTACTGCTCCATTAAGGCCGGAGAGTCATCTTTCAAATTGTGTAATGTGATCAGTTCCGGGCCGATAATGTCGCGAATTTTTTCCGCGGCCATCTCGGTGTAGCAGGTGCTGGAACCATAAAAAAGACCGATATTCATGACGTACTGCTCTCGATTCTTGCGATGACGATGCCGTCAGTGTACCAGAAAGGGGCTTGTTTCAGGCATAATGGTGCTGATTTAACACGCAGAGGGCTCGAAGTGGATAAGGATCTTGCACGAATCGAACAGTTTCTCGATGCGCTGTGGCTGGAGCGAAATCTGGCGGAAAACACCCTTAGCGCCTACCGTCGTGATCTGACGATGGTTGTAGAATGGCTAGCGCACCGCAGCCTGACGCTGGAGAATGCACAAAGCGACGATCTGCAAAACCTTCTCGCCGAGCGGCAGCAGGGCGGCTACAAAGCGACCAGTTCAGCGCGTTTGCTAAGCGCGATGCGTCGTTTCTTCCAGCATCTCTACCGTGAGAAAATTCGCCCGGACGACCCCAGCGCGCTGCTGGCCTCGCCCAAGCTACCCCAGCGGCTGCCAAAAGATCTGAGCGAAGCACAGGTCGAGCGCCTGCTACAGGCACCGCTGGTCGATCAGCCGCTGGAGCTGCGCGATAAAGCTATGCTTGAGGTACTGTATGCCACCGGGCTACGCGTGTCGGAGCTGGTAGGCCTGACGATGAGCGATATCAGCCTACGTCAGGGCGTGGTGCGGGTTATTGGTAAGGGCAATAAAGAACGGCTGGTACCGCTGGGCGAAGAGGCGATTTACTGGGTTGAACAATGGCTGGAGCATGGCCGCCCGTGGCTGCTGAACGGCGTGGCGATTGACGTGTTGTTTCCCAGCCAGCGGGCCCAGCAGATGACCCGACAGACGTTCTGGCACCGTATTAAGCACTATGCTCAACTGGCGGGAATCGACAGCGAAAAGCTCTCGCCGCACGTGTTACGCCATGCATTTGCCACGCATCTGCTCAACCACGGCGCGGACCTGCGCGTGGTGCAAATGCTATTAGGGCACAGCGATTTATCGACCACTCAAATTTATACGCACGTCGCCACCGAGCGGCTGCGTCAACTTCATCAACAGCACCATCCGCGTGCATGATGCTGATTTAAAAGGATTGGATATGAAAAAAGGTTTAATGATGTTTACCCTGCTGGCCGCGGCGTTCTCCGGTCTGGCGCACGCTGACGATGCCGCTATCAAGCAGTCGCTGGCGAAGCTTGGCGTGCAGAGCACCGACATTCAGCCTGCGCCGGTGGCAGGAATGAAAACCGTGCTGACCAACAGTGGCGTGCTGTACGTCACCGATGACGGCAAACATATTATCCAGGGGCCGATGTACGACGTCAGCGGCGCCCAGCCGGTTAACGTGACCAATGCCCTGCTGATGACTCACCTGAAGGCGCTGGAAAAAGAGATGATTGTGTACAAAGCGCCGCAGCAAAAACATGTCATTACGGTCTTTACCGACATCACCTGCGGCTACTGTCACAAGCTGCATGAAGAGATGAAAGACTACAATGCGCTGGGGATCACCGTGCGCTATCTGGCCTTCCCGCGCCAGGGTGTGCAAAGCCAGGCCGAGCAGGACATGAAATCTATCTGGTGCGCCAAAGACCGGAATAAAGCGTTCGATGACGCGATGAACGGCAAAGGCGTCCAGGCGGCAAGCTGTGATATCGACCTCGCCAACCACTATGCGCTGGGCGTGCAGTTTGGCGTAACCGGTACCCCGGCAATCGTGCTGAGCGATGGCTTCATGGTGCCGGGCTATCAGGGTCCGAAAGAGATGAAAGCGTTCCTCGACGAACATCAGAAACAGACCAGCGGTAAATAATTCGCGTGAAAAAACAGACTCAACTTCGCCGTCGGGTGGTGGATGATGCCATCACGTTGCCCGACGCGCTTTCGCCGCTGCTGCGTCGGCTGTACGCCAGCCGTGGCGTAAAATCGCCGGACGAACTCGAACGCGGGCTGAAGGGTATGCTGCACTGGCGTACGCTCACCGGCGTCGAGAAGGCCGTCGAAATGCTGCATGATGCGTTTGAGAACAACCTGCGCATTATGGTCGTGGGCGACTTCGATGCCGATGGCGCCACCAGCACCGCGCTGAGCGTGCTGTCGCTGCGCGCCATGGGCTGTCGCGCCGTCGAGTATCTGGTGCCGAACCGTTTTGAAGACGGCTACGGTCTGAGCCCGGAAGTGGTCGATCAGGCCCACGCGCGCGACGCGCAAATGATCATGACGGTCGATAACGGGATCTCTTCCCATGCGGGGGTCGATCGTGCCCATGAGCTGGGGATCTCCGTGCTGGTTACCGATCATCACCTGCCGGGTGAAACATTACCCAACGCCGATGCGATGGTTAACCCAAATCTGGTGGACTGCCCGTTCCCGTCTAAATCGCTGGCGGGCGTAGGCGTTGCTTTTTATCTGATGCTGGTGCTGTGCAACCATCTGAAAGAGAAAGGGTGGTTTGAGTCTCGCGGTATTGCTGTACCGAAAATCGTTGAGTTTCTCGATCTGGTGGCGCTGGGCACCGTGGCCGACGTGGTGCCACTGGACGTCAATAACCGTATTCTGACCTGGCAGGGCCTGAGCCGCATTCGGGCGGGCGTGTGTCGCCCGGGCATTAAGGCGCTGCTGGAGATAGCCAACCGCGACGCGGCCAAGCTGGTGGCCAGCGATCTGGGCTTTGCGCTTGGGCCGCGTTTGAACGCCGCCGGGCGCCTCGACGATATGTCGGTTGGGGTCGCGCTGCTGCTGTGCGATAACCTCGGTGAAGCGCGCGTACTGGCGAACGAACTGGACGCCTTAAACCAGACTCGTAAAGAGATTGAACAGGGGATGCAGGCGGAAGCGCTGACCCTGTGCGAGCAGCTTGAGCGCAGCCGCGCCGAGTTGCCGGGCGGGCTGGCGATGTATCATCCCGAGTGGCATCAGGGGGTTGTGGGTATTCTGGCCTCGCGCATTAAAGAACGTTTCCACCGCCCGGTGATCGCCTTTGCACCGGCTGGCAACGGCCAGCTTAAGGGCTCCGGGCGTTCCATTCAGGGGCTGCACATGCGCGATGCGCTGGAGCGTCTGGATACGCTATACCCGGGGCTGATGCTGAAGTTTGGCGGTCACGCGATGGCGGCCGGGCTCTCGCTGGAAGAAGCGCGATTTGAAGAGTTTCAGCGCTGCTTTGGCGAGCTGGTAACCGAATGGCTGGATCCGGCGCTGCTGCAAGGCGAGATTCTTTCTGACGGAGAACTCAGCCCGCAAGAGATGACGCTGGAGACGGCGCAGGCGCTGCGCGAAGCTGGGCCATGGGGGCAAATGTTCCCGGAACCGCTGTTTGACGGCCGTTTCCGCCTGCTGCAACAGCGGCTGGTGGGTGAACGTCACCTGAAGGTAATGGTTGAACCGGTCGGCGGCGGCCCGCTGTTGGACGGTATTGCTTTTAACGTTGACACCGCCGCCTGGCCGGATAACGGCGTGCGTGAAGTGACGCTGGCCTACAGGCTGGACATCAACGAGTTTCGTGGCAACCGCAGCTTACAGCTGATCATCGAACATCTGTGGCCAATTTAGCATCTCTTATACTGTAATTAAGGGCCGGAATCCGCTAAGATTCCGCTCTTATAACCGCATTTTTCTCGTCCATTAAAAGAAAATAGACCATGTTTGAAATAAACCCGGTAAATAATCGCATTCAGGACCTCACGGAGCGTGCCAACGTTCTTAGGGGGTATCTTTGACTATGATGCTAAGAAAGAGCGTCTGGAAGAAGTAAACGCCGAGCTGGAACAGCCGGATGTCTGGAACGAACCCGAACGCGCGCAGGCGCTGGGTAAAGAGCGTTCCTCCCTTGAAGCGATTGTCGATACCCTCGATCAAATGACGCAGGGTCTGGAAGACGTTTCCGGCCTGCTGGAACTGGCTGTAGAAGCCGACGACGAAGAGACCTTCAACGAAGCCGTTGCCGAGCTGGATACGCTGGAAGATAAGCTGGCACAGCTGGAATTCCGTCGTATGTTCTCCGGCGAGTACGACAACGCCGATTGCTACCTTGATATCCAGGCCGGTTCCGGCGGTACTGAAGCGCAGGACTGGGCAAGCATGCTTGAGCGCATGTATCTGCGTTGGGCAGAAGCGCGCGGCTTTAAAACTGAAATTATCGAAGAGTCCGAAGGTGAAGTGGCCGGGATTAAATCCGTGACCATTAAAATCTCCGGCGATTACGCCTACGGCTGGCTGCGTACCGAAACCGGCGTTCACCGTCTGGTGCGTAAGAGCCCGTTCGATTCCGGCGGCCGTCGCCACACCTCTTTTAGCTCCGCGTTTGTTTACCCGGAAGTGGATGACGATATCGATATCGACATCAACCCGGCGGATCTGCGTATCGACGTTTACCGTGCCTCCGGCGCGGGCGGTCAGCACGTTAACCGTACTGAATCTGCGGTGCGTATTACCCACATCCCGACCGGGATTGTGACGCAGTGCCAGAACGACCGTTCCCAGCATAAAAACAAAGACCAGGCCATGAAGCAGATGAAAGCAAAGCTTTATGAACTGGAAATGCAGAAAAAGAACGCAGAAAAACAGGCGATGGAAGACACCAAATCTGATATCGGCTGGGGTAGCCAGATTCGTTCTTATGTCCTGGACGATTCCCGCATTAAAGACCTGCGCACCGGGGTTGAAACCCGCAATACGCAGGCGGTACTGGACGGAAGTCTGGATCAATTTATCGAAGCAAGTTTGAAAGCAGGGTTATGAGGAACCAACATGTCTGAACAAAACGCACAAGGCGCTGACGAGGTAGTCGATCTTAACAACGAAATGAAGGCACGCCGCGAGAAGCTGGCTGCACTGCGTCAGCAGGGCATCCCGTTCCCGAACGATTTCCGTCGCGACCGTACCTCTGACCAACTGCACGCTGAATTCGATGGTAAGGAAGGCGAAGAGCTCGAAGCGCTGAATATCGAAGTCTCCGTTGCGGGTCGTATGATGACTCGCCGTATTATGGGTAAAGCCTCCTTTGTTACGCTGCAAGACGTCGGCGGTCGCATTCAGCTGTACGTTGCGCGTGACGATCTGCCGGAAGGCGTGTACAACGAACAGTTTAAAAAATGGGACCTTGGCGACATTCTGGGCGCTAAAGGTAAGCTGTTCAAAACCAAAACCGGCGAGCTGTCTATTCACTGCACCGAGCTGCGTCTGCTGACCAAAGCGCTGCGCCCGCTGCCGGACAAATTCCACGGTCTGCAGGATCAGGAAGCGCGCTATCGTCAGCGTTACCTGGATCTCATCTCTAACGATGAATCCCGCCATACCTTTAAAGTCCGTTCCCGTATCCTGGCCGGTATTCGCCAGTTCATGGTTGGCCGCGGCTTTATGGAAGTTGAAACCCCAATGATGCAGGTGATCCCTGGCGGCGCATCAGCCCGTCCGTTCATCACCCACCACAATGCGCTGGATCTGGATATGTACCTGCGTATTGCGCCGGAACTGTATCTGAAACGTCTGGTGGTTGGCGGCTTCGAACGCGTGTTCGAAATCAACCGTAACTTCCGTAACGAAGGTATCTCCGTTCGTCATAACCCTGAGTTCACTATGATGGAACTCTACATGGCGTATGCGGACTACAAAGATCTGATCGAACTGACCGAATCGCTGTTCCGCACCCTGGCGCAGGATATTCTGGGCCATACTGAAGTGCCTTACGGCGATCAGACCTTCGACTTCGGCAAGCCGTTTGAAAAACTGACCATGCGCGAAGCGATCAAGAAATACCGTCCGGAAACTGACATGGCTGACCTTGATAACTTCGACTCTGCGAAGGCGATTGCTGAAAGCATCGGCGTTCACGTTGAGAAGAGCTGGGGTCTGGGCCGCATCGTGACCGAGATCTTCGAAGAAGTGGCAGAAGCGCATCTGATTCAGCCGACCTTCATCACCGAGTATCCGGCAGAGGTTTCTCCGCTGGCGCGCCGTAACGACGTGAACCCGGAAATCACCGACCGCTTCGAATTCTTTATCGGCGGCCGCGAAATCGGTAACGGTTTCAGCGAGCTGAACGATGCCGAAGACCAGGCGCAGCGCTTCCAGGATCAGGTTAACGCCAAAGAAGCGGGCGATGACGAAGCGATGTTCTACGACGAAGACTACGTTACCGCGCTGGAACATGGTCTGCCGCCGACCGCGGGCTTAGGTATTGGTATCGACCGTATGGTCATGCTGTTTACTAACAGCCACACCATCCGCGACGTTATCCTGTTCCCGGCGATGCGTCCGGTGAAATAATCGCAATAGCGAAAAGCAAAAACCCGGCCTGGCCGGGTTTTTTTATGTCTGCGCGAAACGAAATGAACGGTATTGCGTAGGCCTGATAAGGCAAAGCCGCCATCAGGCGAACCATCTCAGATTTCCGGATGGCGTTGTCCGGCCTACGGTTGTGAAACGACTCAGCGGCCTGCGAAGGCAATAAGCGCCTGACGCGCGTTGTCATCGGCCGCTTCCATCACCATCCATGGGCTAAAGGCCCATGGCGTCAGCTTCAGCGCTTCAAAAATAGCGTCGAGTTCGCCCCACTGATATTCGATAACTTCGTCATGGTTTGCCTGAACGGGGCTGGTGACGCGCGCCGCGAACACCGGACACACCTCGTTTTCCACGATGCCATTGGGTGCGACGGCGCGATAGCGAAACTCGGTAGCAACAGCAGTGATATCGGCAATGTCAACGCCCACCTCAAAGCGGCAGCGGCGAATAATCGCCTGCTCAAAGGTCTCGCCCTGCTGCGGATGGCCACATACCGAGTTGGTCCATACGCCGGGCCAGGCGACTTTGCTTAAAGAGCGGCGGGTGACCAGCAGTTGGCCGCGTTCGTTGAATAACCAGCAGGAGAAGGCAAGGTGCAGCGGAGTGGAAAGGGTGTGAGCGGCGTACTTCTCCAGAATACCGGAAGGTTTATCGTGCTCATCGAGCAAAATGACGTGTTCGCCTGCCATGACAACTCCTGAAAATAAAAGATGACCCGGCATAAACCCACCGGGTCATATACTCAGGCAACCAGCGTAGCCCATAAATGGGAAAAAGGCATTACCAAAACAAGCCCTGGTAACATGTTGGCAACCGGGAAGAGCTTGATGTTACAAATACGCAGCCCCGTTGCAACCATCAGCAGCCCGCCTGCGCAGGAAAAATCGGCCATCATCGACGGCGTAATCATTGGCATCAGGAACACCGCCAGCATCGCCAGCGCCAGCTGGATAATCAACTGCGGAATCGCAATGGTGATGACCGCAAAGCCGAGCAGGGTGGCAAAAATCCCGGCGGTGAATAGATCGAGAATGGTCTTGATGTACAGAATCGACGGATCGCCGCTCATCCCCTCCGTCATCGCCCCGAATACGCCGGTGCCGCTGGCGCAGAACAGCACCAGAATCGCGACGAATTTCTCAGTGAACTCTTCATGGCTGAGGCCCTGAACCGGGGGAAAGACTTTATTGATAAGCCCTCGGGTTGACCCCGCGGCTTTACCAATGCCGCTCTCCAGATGCATCAGTTCGCCCAGGAGGGCGCCGACGATCATGGCCAGCACAACCGCCGGCATGTATTTCACTTTCAGGACCAGCGTAATACCCAGGCCTACGGAGCACAGACCGAAGGTCATCGGCAGCGCCGTTTTGACCCGATCCGGCAGCTTACCGCCGGCAAGGGCACCAATCAGCCCGCCGATAATCACGGCGGACCCGTTTACATAAGGACCGATTAACATGGTGAGGATTTCCTTTGTCGCTCTAGCCGTCGTGGCGCAGCGAACCTTCGCCCCAGCGCGGGATGTTATCCACGTCGATGTCGAACAGGTCGAGCGCGCGGTTGACGCTATGCGTAATAATGTCGTCCGCAGTTTGCGGACGTTGATAGAGAGCCGGAACCGGCGGGAAGATAATCCCGCCCATTTCCGTCACGGCGGCCATATTGCGAATATGGCCGAGGTTTAACGGTGTTTCACGTGCCAGCAGTACCAGACGGCGGCGCTCTTTGAGCACCACGTCGGCCGCGCGTGTCAGCAGGTTATCGGTCAGACAATGCGCTATCGCGCCCAGTGTGCGCATGGAGCAGGGCGCGACCAGCATGCCCAGCGTTTTGAAGGAGCCGCTGGAGATAGCCGCCCCCAGATTGCCAATTGGGTGCACGACGTCAGCCATCGCCATCACCTCGTCCAGACGGTAGTCCGTTTCCAGCTCGCAGGTTTTTTCCGCGCCTTTAGAGACGACCAGATGAACCTCCAGCGGAAGGGGCTGAAGCAGTTCCAGCGCCTTCACTCCATACTGAAAACCGGAAGCGCCGCTAATGCCGATGATGATGCGTGGTGTCATTGTCTGTTCCTCTTACTCGAAGTCCGGCAGGAAGCGTTTCACGTCAACTTCTTTGAATTTAGAACGTTCAAAGTGATGTTTCAGGTGGAACGGTACGGTGCAGTCGAAAATCGTTTTGCAGGACATGCCCTGCTGCAGAATACTTGGGCTGTATTCCGGTACCTGAGACGGGTCCAGCGGGTGGCAGCGTACGCCAGGGATAGTAATGGTATCGACATCGCCCTGGTAGCGGGTCTGCATTGCCCACAGCACATCGTCGCTATCGAAAATATCCACGTCCTCATCCACCAGAATCACGTGTTTCAGTTCCGGGAAGGCGGAGAATGCCAGCAGCGCGGCCTGGCGCTGGCGGCCTTCATCAGCCGGTGAGAATTTTTTGAACTGCATCACCGCCAGCAGTTTGCCGCCGCCCGCAGAGTGGGCAAAGACGTTCAGCAATTTGCCCGGCATTGCACGGCCCACCATATCCAGAATGCTGGCTTCCGTTGGGATACCCGCCATGTTGACGTGTTCCTCACCTGGACCTACGGTAGTGCGCCAGATTGGGCTGTGGCGATGGGTGACCGCCTTGACTTTAATCACCGGCAGCGCATCTTTTGATTCGCCGGTATAGCCAGGGAATTCCGGCATCGCGCGGCCGGTATTGGTGTTCTGGTCTTCGCGGACGCGGACGTCAGGCAGCAGCTCACCTTCAATGATGATTTCGGCATGCGCGATGGCTTTTTCATTGATGGTCAGGCATTTCACCATTTCAACGGCCTGGCCGCGCAGGGAACCGGCAATGCTCAGCTCATCAAAACCCAGCGGCGTGGTTGGTGGTTCAAAGCAGGCGGCAATTTCAATTGCCGGATCAACGCCGATGCTAATTGAAATAGGCAACGGTTGACCAAGTTCTTCGGCCTTCATGCGGAATGCGTCAATGTGGCGGCCCGGGGTCAGCCACATGGAGAGCTCATCGCGGCTCTGTACGCACAGGCGGTGAATGGTAATATCGGATTCGTGCGTTTCCGGATTGGACGCGTAGCACAGGCCCATGGTGATGTAAGGACCGGCATCTTCTTCGGTGTTGGTCGGTGCAGGCAGCAGTTTGCGCAGGTCGAAATCGGCATCGGTGGCCAGGTGAACCACTTCCTGAGCGACCGCTTTCTGCGTGGTCAGCACCGGTGGAATCGGGCTCTGGACGGAGTCTTTCAGCAGGTGGCCCAGTTTTTCCGGCGGGCAGTTCAGGAAGTGGCTGACGCGTTTACGAGAACCGTTGATACCAATTGCGACGCTGATATCATCGAATCCCTTAATTTTGTTGAACATCATTACCGGGCCGTTTTTACGCGTCGGGCGCTGGCAGGTGCCGCCGGCCCCAACGTAACGGTAAACGCCGGACAGTTCAGCGTGTGGATCAACCTCGGTGTCGGTTTCAACGTATTCACCAGGCAGCGTTTTTAGTAGCGCGAGCGCGGAGCGCAGATCGCGTACGGTCGTGTTATTTTTCACGGTGTATTCCTGTTTATCATCGGTAAGAATTGCTGCGATCACCCTATTCCCTACACCGGGAAGGGGCAAATACCGTTTAGCCTGGTCTCGGTAGATCAAAAAGATGTGGCTACACCCGGCGCGGCATCGTGCGTACACTAGGGCAAGTCATTTCAGGCGCGGGGGCGATATGGATTTAAAACGGTTACGCTATTTCTGTCGGGTGGTAGAACAGGGATCAATAAGCCAGGCGGCAAAGGTTCTGAACATGGCTCAGCCGCCGCTGAGCAAACGTATTCAGGAGCTGGAAGACGAGCTGCAAACGCCGCTGTTTTTGCGCCACGGCAACCGCATAGAGCCAACGGAAGCGGGTTTTTTCCTTTACCGTAAGGCCTGTGAGATTCTGCGGCAGGTCGAAGATACGGCCCGTGAAACCATGGAGATCGCTCAGAAAGATCGCCTGCAGTTTCGTTTTGGGATGAGCCATCTGTTTCAGTCCTATTTCAAACCGCTGCTGCTGGCGCTGTATCAGCGCTACCCCGAAATCGAGGTGAATATCTCCGTCACCGATTCCAGCCACCTGGAGATGTTGCTTAATGAGGGCGCGATCGATCTGGCATTTATCCAGCGCCCCTATCGCAGCGAAGGCTTCGACTATGTGTCGTTTGATCCGGTGAAGCTGGTGGCCGTGATCAACAAAAAATGCCTGCCGCAAGCGCCGGCTAACCCGTTTGACTACAATGCACTGGGCGAGCTGCCGTTGGTACTGCTGCACCGCGCGAAAGACTCTGGCACTTACGAGATGCTGATCGACCTGTTCCGCAAAGCGGGCGTGAACCCGAAGGTGATTATGCACATCACCCAGCCGGGGGTGATTATCGACTGGCTGGAGTCGGGGCTGGCGGCGGCGACGCTGCTGCCGTCGTCCGAGGTGTGTGCAGAGAAGCTGCATGAATGCTACGTGGTAGACGTCTTCCCTGCGCCGCAGATTTTTTATCCGGCCATGGTAAAAATACCCGCAGCCAACTGGTGCCCACAGGTCATGGAGCTGGTGGCGGAAGGTTTCCCATTTGGCAATCATTCACTTTCCTGATGGTTTGGCATCCTGCGTGAGCCTGCTATCATAGGTGTCCCGATCGTTGATGACCTGAGGATACGTTTTGCGAGCAGGAAGCCAAATCTCTTCCCCATTACGACTGTCAATGTGCCTGGCTATCGGCCTGGCGCTGTCCGGCTGCGCCGGAAACTCGTCAGAAGGCAGCTACAGCGGTTCGGTTTATACCGTAAAGCGCGGCGATACGCTGTCGCGTATTTCGCGTATGACGGGCACCAGCGTGCGAGATTTGGCGCGAATGAACGGTATTTCTCCGCCGTACACCATTGAAGTCGGGCAAAAGCTGAAGGTGAGCGGCGCGGCTTCCTCGGCGAAAAAATCGACCGCCAGCAAAACGGCGAAAGTGGTTCCCTCCTCCGCAGTGCCCCAGTCTTCATGGCCGCCGGTGGGGCAACGCTGCTGGCGCTGGCCTGCTAGCGGTAAGGTCGTGATGACCTATACCACTTCGGAAGGCGGAAACAAAGGTATTGATATCGCCGGCAGCCGCGGTCAGCCGGTCTATGCTGCCGGAGCCGGGAAGGTCGTGTACGTTGGCAATCAGCTGCGCGGCTACGGCAACCTGGTGATGATCAAGCATAACGAGGATTACATCACCGCCTACGCACACAACGATAAGCTGCTGGTGAATAACGGTCAGAGCGTGAAGATAGGGCAGCAAATTGCCACGATGGGCAGTTCGGATGCGGACTCGGTGCGGCTGCATTTCCAGATTCGCTACCGGGCGACGGCTATCGATCCGCTACGCTATTTGCCGCCACAGGGCAGCCCGCCGAAGTGCTAAGCGGTTATTTTATCGTCACTTAGCAACATGATAGCTTGCCAGACGAGGAGTAACGTTTATAATGCTCCTCGCACACCTTTGCGGGCGTAGTTCAATGGTAGAACGAGAGCTTCCCAAGCTCTATACGAGGGTTCGATTCCCTTCGCCCGCTCCATGACACTTCTTAAAGTATTCTAACCTACTGAATCCCTTGGGATATGGCTTAAAGCCTCCTTGCAGAGTTACTTACTGTAACCCACTGTGTAACCCTTTCAGGGCATACAGACATATGATTCAGCTATCCAGCAGTCACAAACTTCCAGCCGTCTCCTATCTCTACCAGCGTAACGGCGTCTACTACTTCCGTCTTCGGGTCAGACAATCAAACAATGATAGAATGACCTCAGTATCATTACGGACCAAGGATAGACGTACCGCTATGGCTCACTCAAGGCACATCAAGGCAGCACTCAAGGCAATACACGCAGACAGACCCAACGCTACCTATGAGGAGATGAGGGGCCACCTTAAGGACATCGCTGAGTGGGAACTATCGACGGGCCGCTCTGACCTCTTCGAGCCTGACATGAGGGAAACATATAGCGGGCTTTATTCAGAACTTGGTGGGAACCTTGTTGATGCACTAGCCTGTGAACCCCTTAGCATTGACCAGCATCGTTACATTCACGAGGCTTTGGGAGTGCTTAAGGCCTGTATGAAGCGTATCGATGCGGGAGACAGTCGGCCTCTGATAGATTACGTCGATCGTTTTGATGATATTGATCGGCAAGATGACCAAGCCTCTGTGTCCTTATCTGTTAGTGCTCCAGAAGTAAAACCAGAAGTCACGCCTAGCGTCACCGTAGCGTGCCTCTTTGAGCAATACGAAGCGGAGAACGCTCAGAACTGGAAGCCCGCCACCTTAAGGGAAAACAAAGCGTCACACGCTGCGTTAATCGAAATATTCGACCATCTGGGTCTCAATGCTGAAGCCAGTAGAGCAGACATGCTCAGAGTTCGTGATGTGCTCCAGCAGTTACCTAAGAACCGTAAGCAGCGCTTCAAGGATGCCTCATTGGCTGACCTGCTAAGCCGTGATGATAAGACTGATTGTCTGGATGTCGTTACCATCAACAATAAGTATCTCATCAAAATGGCGGCTGTCTTTAAGTGGGCTGTCCGTAATGACCTGATTAAAAAGAATATGACTGAGGGGCTGGAGCTAAAGGTTCCCCAGCGTAAAGCCTCTGAGGCCCGTAACGCCTTTTCTACGGAGCAGGTAGGGCAACTACTGGTCGCCGCTAAGTCATACTCTCAGAAGGCTTCAGGTAAACCTTATCACTACTACGTTACCGCTTTGGCTGCCATCACTGGGGCAAGGCTTAACGAGGTGGCTCAGCTTCAGGTTAAAGACGTTAGGGCCACTGAGGCTGGGGCTGTCTATATCCATATCAATGAAGACGATAGCAGCCTGCTGGGTAAGAGCATCAAGAACGCCCACAGTGATCGCTGTGTTCCTCTGGTTGATGGGGCCTATGGTTTCGCATTGGCTGACTTTGTGGCACTTGTAGAGACCCGTAGAGGCGTTGCTGGTGATGACGCTATGGTCTTTGATGGTTTGCGCTTGATGAAGAACGGTTACGGTGAGCAGGTGAGTAAATGGTTTAACCGTACGCTGTTACCTAAGGTTCTTGCTGAGCGTGACGGGCTGGCTTTCCATTCGTTCAGGCATACAGTTGCGACCCAGTTAAAACAACAAGGTGTCGAATTAGCGTATGCTCAGGCTATTATGGGTCATAGCTCTGGGTCTATAACTTACGACCGTTACGCTAAAGAGGTTGAGGTGAATAGGTTAAAAAGTGTGCTTATGGATGTCTACAAGGAGACAGGATTAAATGGCTGAATATTATCCAGCAACATTTGGAAAATCTGAGTTTAATTGTCCATATTGTGGTGTTTTTGCTCATCAGGATTTTTATCCTCTGATATATAAGCCGTATGATTACGCGCGTGAGACTGAGGAAACAGTGATGGAAGCATCACTATGTCGACATTGTAATAAATTGGCATATTGGCATCAGCAGACTTTGATGGTTCCAGCTTCAGGTAATGTTGATATGCCTAACCCAGACATGCCTAACGACTGTTTGCTTGACTACATGGAAGCCAGAAGCATCGTCAACCTATCTCCAAAAGGGGCCGCTGCACTTCTCCGCCTGTGTCTTCAGAAACTGATGGTCCATTTAGGTGAGCCGGGGAGCAACATTAACGCTGACATTAAGTCACTAGTTGAGAAAGGATTACCTCATCGCATTCAACAAGCAGCAGACATCTGTCGTATCGTAGGGAATCAGGCGGTCCATCCCGGAGAGATTAACCTTGATGATGACCCACAGTTAACGCATGGCCTCTTTAAGCTGTTGAATATCATTGTCGATGACCGAATCACAAGACCAAAAGAAATCGAGGCGATGTTCCAGAGTATGCCTGAGGGACCACGGCAGGGCATCGAAAATCGGGACAAAAAGAGCGCTTAGGGTTAACGACTCACTGTAGAGAGAGAGAAGGCCTCTGAGGAATCGACGATTAGCTCGTACTCATGCCTTAACTCTCATTCATACACTTATTGTGAAGTCAACAGAATTAATAACGACTCACTATAAGGAGAGAGAAGACAAAAAGTTTTCCCTCTATGACAACTGCTACTTCAAGGTAGCTCTAACCGTAACTTATCGCATCCTTTCAGGGGCGGGATGACCAATTACAGACACCAAGCGTTCACTTAAAGTGAGTGCTTGGTGTGTGCTCTGGGTCAGTCGATAAGTGAATAGCCAATAATAGAAATCATATTAATTATGGTCTCTGGTCTACAGGGGCTAAACTTAAAGTATTACTTAAAGACCTTAAAGTTATATTACTTGTTTACACAAGATAATAATAAGAGTCTTAAAGACTAACTTTAAGAGTACTTAGAGTCGTCTCTTCATTAATCTTGTCATTATTAACTCCTTAATAACTAACAGTGTCTCCGCAAGACACAACCCTATCAATCTCAAAGACATTCTAAATGTGCATCCTTTGTCCTGCTGGTCTCCCTATTGCTTGGGGACTTTGAGTAGGTCAGTAGGGTGCGGCTTAGGGTGCATATTTAAAATGAGGTAATCAAGCAATGAGTAATCGACATAAACATGCAGGCCATATTATCACTATTGAAAGTCACAGCTTCAAGGCCAATGAGTCAGGTATGTGGAATCTTACCGAAATATGGAAGGTCCTCAGCTTGCCTAACAATAAGTTACCTTCTCAGTGGCGCGGTAAAGTGACTAAGAGACTCACCGACATGCAAAAAATGCACGTCGAGAAGATTGGTATTGAAAGCATAACCTATGCAGACAAACAGGCTACCCTAAAGTATGCCGGATGGGTCTCCGAAGATTTTGAGGATATGGTCTACGCAGCCTTTGAGGCTATTCTTGAGATGCCGGAAGTTGCTGAGGCAGTCGCTAATAAGATGGTCGAACTTGGTTATCATGCTGAAGCTGAACTATTGGAACGCCATAAGGACGACTATCGAGAAGCGATGCAAACTCTTAACAAGATAGGTAAACGTGTTGACGGTAGAAAGCCTGAGCGTATCTACAGGGCTGTGCTTAGCGGTAACCTGACGAAACCCCAAGGTCTATCCATGATTCCCCGTAGTAGCGTCTGGTACGCCAGAGTGGTGAATATATGATAGCTATCGACCACGTCAAAATTGACTCTCAGACAATAGAGGGCCGTAAGGCGTTGCGACTGATGACAATCAATACAGCTTCCATTGTGTCCGCTCTGGGTCTACCACCTCTGGGTGAGCGTCCTGTCTATTCAAAGGCCGCCTTATGTCTCATGGCGGTAGCTGCTGGATTATCCCCTAAAGACTTTCATCATCGCCATCATTAATTAACACTACCTCAAATAACCTTTTGAACTGACCGAAATGCGGGGAGACACCGTAGGGATTATTACGCCCTGTGGTCGACCGATAAGTTCAATCAATTCAGACTTCAAAAGGAGATAAATATTATGCCTATTTCATATCGTAAATTAAATATCACTCTGAGTGCTGATAAAGAGACCGTGTTGGTATTCGGTCAGGAGCTATCTACAAAGTATTTCACTGAGATTGTCGTTACAACCATGCTCAATTCCACCGGGTCTGACATGGCTAAATCAAATCGTATTCTTAACGATATTCATGCCATTGGTCTTAATGCCTCTGATTACGGAAAGTATTCCCGTTGGTGGGCTGAAAGTAATGTACAGGAGCGCCAAGAAGCTGAGCGTCGACGTAAAGAGGCTGAGGAACATCAAGAGCGTATGGCTGCTATTCATGCAACGCCAGCAGAGATTGCTAAAGCTGCCGCTGAGCGTAGAGCACGTGACGAAGACCTGATTAAACGCTTCGGCAATAAAGGGGCCGCTTTCGGGTACTAACTGATCACTTTCGGTGACGCTGCTTGGATTCTGAGATAAGACCAAGGGCCGTCACCAGCTACTTTTTACGTAACGCATTCATATACTAAGGAGATATTTACCATGGCTATTACAAATCAAATTAACAAAGCGTCATCACTGGCCTCTTTACGTCAGCCCCAGCGAGACAAAGACGGTCAAATCATTAGGGGGTCGGTATGGGGTACTGACACCTCACGCACTGACTATGTTCAGATGACCAACGGTCAAGACGCCCAGGTTCTCAACGTAGGCTTCACGGACCGCTCAGGTCGTCCGATGGCCTTCGGGAATGACTCACATGATTACGTTCAGGCGCTGGAGGACTCTTTGGACGAGACCTTCAATGATGGTGATTTCCGCACTGCTGTAATGGAGCATGTCTTCCCCTGTGAGTTTCGCCCATACGGTACTGACCCTACGCCTATCCGCCGTCAGGCTCTCCAGAATCGTACCGTCCGCTTTAAGCATAATGGTGCGTTTAACCCAGCTAAGGATGCTCCGTCTACTACAGCCATCACCGGGGCAAGTGTAACTGTCACCCCAGTGTTGAACCCTGAGACCAATAAGACAGGCATTCTGTGCTCTGCTGCTACTCATGTATCTGACTTCGATATGATGGGCGGTTGGACCGAAGGGGCATTAATCCAGACGGTAGGTGATATGCAGGTTCAATACTGCCGCCAGATGTTTGCCGCTGTTGTCGATGTCCTGAAAGATACGCCAGACCTACAAGTCATCGAAGCAGTCCCGCTAGGTGGTAAACCGTCTGATCAAGCTGAGGACCTTCTGGACATCTTAGCGCTGAATCTTCCGGTTGAGTTAGGTAATACACTGAGCGATTACGCTGTATTGGTCCCTGAGAAACTAGAGGCAGTTTTGGACCGAGCCGCTCAACGCGCAGGCCATGAAGATATTAGCGACCTGCTGGGCTGCACAGTATGCGGCTATGCGGGTGATGATACAGGTGTCTATCTCCTGCCTAAGCGGTTCGCTTCTATCTCTTTCAGGTCAACTAAAGGCGCTAAGACCGTGGATGTAAAAGTGACTCGTAATAGCAATACCGCTGGGTATGACCTTGAGTTAATCAGCGTGGTCGATGTGTTGGCTACCGGTTCCGTTAAGGTGAAAACTGGAGCATTCGACGTTGAGACAGACGCCTCTTTCCCGTTGGTCCATGTTATTCGTTTTACTGCCGTAGAGTAGCTATAAACCCTGAGTGAACATACGGAGGACCCCATGAACTTACAGGAGTTGTATGTGTTCGTCCTCTGCGTCCACTTGGTCTGCCAGATACTCTAAAGTGATTGATAGATACTAGCGATCAATTTCAGTTTACCGATCGAGACAAACGATCATCAGTATGCCCGCATCCGGGCTATCCTTTAGACTCCGTTTTTATGGTTATTTAAAGGAATATCAACATGTTGAAAGGTATCGGGTCATTTATCGGGATGGCTTTACTATTACTGGCTGCTGGTTGTATGGCTGGTTACATCTATGGTGGGGTACAGTGGTCAACATATCGGGCGCTTGCTAGGGCAGTGAGTGCCTTTTGGTGGGCCTCCGGGGCTTTGTTCTTGCTGGGCATCGTGTACCGTATTGTCTTCAATAGATTATCGTCGGTTTGTGGCGTTCTCTTTACTGCCGCAATCGCCATTGCTCTGGTGCTAACTGGTCTTCACTTTGCGGTC
Source organism: Kluyvera genomosp. 2 (assembly GCF_036759865.1). Lineage (NCBI taxonomy): Bacteria > Pseudomonadati > Pseudomonadota > Gammaproteobacteria > Enterobacterales > Enterobacteriaceae > Kluyvera > Kluyvera genomosp. 2. The sequence continues at coordinate 124,489 of NZ_JAPKIA010000002.1, read as the reverse complement.
GGTGGGGGCTGGTGGCACTAGCAGATGGTTCTTGTGCTTAAAATTCCTCACAAAAATCTCCGCAGGTATCTAATATATAAAGTTTAACGACTTCCCCCTGTAGCCCTCTCAAAGTTGTTCCCTGAGCAGTGGGGGCTACCATCTCTTGATGTTTAAACATTAGGACATTACAGCACTTCTCAGCTTGGTTCTATTCCTCCGAGGGGAACATTACGTTCATTCAGCCTTGACCAGAGATCACTCAATGTGTAACCATTACTGTAACCAAAAGGATTCATGATTCTTTATGAAACAAATGGTTAGTGAGTGATTGTCTTCGATGCTTCGATTCCCTTCGCCCGCTCCAGAATCTCCCCTTGTGGAGCAAGCATTCTAAAATGCTGCTCTGCCAGCATGTTACGCAGTAGTGCTTACTAACATGCTGAGGCGTTCTACCATAGTTCACTACTTTGACACTTGTCACGAATGGTTACTCGGTGAAATGAGAGTTTAGCCAATCGTCGGCGGTGGTTTCAAGTTCTTACCGCGATAGTCCAACAATGAACGCAAAGCCTACACCAGGCAGCGACGGATCGCACTTCTCATAACCTTACAGTGAAGCGCATTTTTTGCCGATGCTCCCACATGCCACACGTCGAGATGACGTTGCAGGGAATAAACAGGTTTTATGGTGGTGATGCTCCGGTAGCTACAGATCCGGCTCTGCCAGCGGTTCGGCCTCGCTCCTTCGGGTACATGGTCATCCTGATAAACTTCACTGTCTGACACTCCCTGATGAAGTCGCCTAACGGCTCCGCACGTTGTCTTACCACCAACGGGCATTATGGCTTCTATTCTCTAAAATCTGTGAGTTGCGCATTTTCTGCACCCTGGTTAACCTAAGATTAATCTGAATAAATCAAGGGTGAGTATGGCTATCGGGAAGAGACAGAATCAAGAGGAATCACCCAAAGACGAGTTAGATCGCTTGCTGGATGAGCTTGAACTCACACAGGCGCAACGGGAGTTTATCGAATCTATGCGGCAAGAGGACGGGGATAAAACCAACGGGGAGTAATACCCTAAAGAAAAAGGGGCATTGCGCCCCCGGCAAGAAATTGGTTAGGCTTCTTGAGCACATTCGCTTTGATACTGTCGCCAGTACATTTGCGCAAAGTCCATAAACTTCGAGAAATCAGCCTTACTTAGTTCTTTGTTGGCTCGGATAATGTTGCATACAGCAATGTGCTCTTTCGCTGCTTCGTCCTTGTCGGCAATGTCTTTAAAACGTAGCGCTATTGCACTTTTCACCTCAAGGATCGCATCTAACCGTTTCTCAGATAGCCGTGGGTGTTTTTCCTGCAACTCTTCTTGATAGAGTTCAATGTCTTGCTTGATTGAATAAGAATTGTATGTCGCCATTTTATCTCCTCGTTCGTTATGGTTATTTCAAAGCCCGTAGCCACATCATAAGCAAATGAAGCTGGCTTCCTGTCATGGCAGGGATTCGGACGGTTTTACCGTTGCTTACGTTGCACAGCGCGAGCGCTAACGCCATAATGTGCTGATTCGGCATCTCTAACTCTCCGTTGGGATTGTTGAATACGGCGGGGGCTGGCTTCTTGGTGGTTGGCGGCCCCTGCCACTTGCTGATCAACTGCTCTTCTAAGGTTTGTTGGTAACAGGTGACGCTGTATCGTCGTCCCTGCAAACTTTACTACCTGCGTATAAACGCACACCGTAGCACCACACCAGATAAAGCTGGTGATTAGCTCTTCTTCCTTTTTCACTCTTCCGAATCCTCTGTATTGAAGGTTTTCGTATAGGGACATTTCCCCTTAGTTACGTAGGTGAACAGGTAATTGCTGTTCTGATACGTGCAAAGCGTTTTTCCGTTCTCCGTCTGTTCCTCCTCTGGGTTGGTCATCGTAATTTGTCCGGCATGTGCGAGGGCAGGCAATAGCGCCAGCGTGAGCACAATTAAGCCTTTCATGTTGATCACCATTCTAAAGAAAACTCCTCTGTTAAATCGTCCTGCACGTCCTGACCATACCCGATGTAATACATGGTTGAACGTGGATCTGTCTGCCCCAGGAAATGGGCGATAGTTTCAATCGGCACCCCAGCTTGATGAAGAATTCGCCCCCGACTTTTTCTCGGCGTATGGCATCCAACGTTAGAGAATCCTGCTCTACGTCCCATCTTCCCAAATTCAGTGAATACCGTGTTACGGGTTACGGCGTTGCCTTTGCTACGGAGATCGCCCTTGCTAAAGATGAAATCCGTCTTCACTGGCATATCGGCTTGCTCTGCCTTGCGTTGTGCCACCACTGACAGCATCGCGGCTGTCACCTTTGGTCTCACCACGTTTCCGGTTTTCTCCTGCTTCACCTTGAGGTGAGATTGCCCTTCTACATCTTCGTACCGAAGTTTGAGCACGTCAGAGATACGCAAGCCTGATTCATACATAAACACCCACAGGCAATAAAACAGGTTGGTGGTGGTGTTGCGCTGTAGCTCTGCCGCCACTGCCTTAACTTCATCTGCACTCTTTAGCGCCTGGCTAATACCTTTCATCTTTACCCTCCTTATGCTCGTTTCGTTGAAATCATCATTGATCATAAATTGATCATTTTCAATAGGTTGTACGATACGTGAGTTTAAGAAGAGCACAAAATGATCAAAAGGTGTGCGCGGTTGCGAGAGCAATTGAACGACCTGATCGAAGGCCACCCAATTCTGTCAGCCGTCCCGCTCGAATATCGGTAAGTGATTGAAAAATAAATAAAAACACACATCACCTCATGGTTCATGAAACAGTGGTTCTGTCAAGAGATTTATTTTCGATGACGGGGAGTTACCCCTGTTTGCACCGTGAAGTGATGGAAAAGTGTTCTGATTCATTTAAATCAATGAGTTACAGAATACACTTTACTAAAGTGTATCGAATCGTGAGGGATTCGCACTGTAAGTGAGAGCTATTCTCATCTGTGGTGATGTGAATTGAGTTTTTGAGAATGGTTCTCAATAATGGGGGTTTTGGCATGAAAAAAGAATTGTTACATTATAACAATAAGGCGAGAAGACTCGTTCAACGAATCTGGCACGGGTGCAAAGTAGTTTTCATGACAAATGGCGCTGTATTCAGCACTACACAACGGTTTGGCTAAACTGATCATTCTGACAATGAAAGTGAACAATCTACTTTAGCTTACATTTACCCTGGATCTTTACCTGTCATTTAAGATAGGTTTTGACGTTATTAATGTAGGGGTTTGATAGGAATAATCTAAGATTTGCCTCTGGCTGTTCTTAGGATTGTTGCATGTGCGATTCGGAGTGAGCAGGGCGACGGTCTGCCGTTGGGTGAAGGGCTGAAAGTAACGTTTTGGTACTCGAGATCACAACGAAAGTAACGTTTTGGTACTTTTAAAGTAACGAAACGGCACACTATAAGATTAAATAAGACTACTAATTAATAAGACTATCTTTTAATACTTTTGCTGTTGTCCCTGCTCGGTACTCTCCGGGCAAGTGACCTGTTTCGCCTTTGGTTGGCTCCTCGGTCAGCCTCGTACCGCTCATGGAACAAGCGCAAGCGTACTCTTTACCTTCTGGACTCGTGCAAACTTCGTTTCTGACGAGAGTCAGGCACGAACGATTATTTGCCATCGGCAAGAGATCGCTTTCGCCGTGGGCGAATACCATTGCGCTGTGCGCGGAATTACCATCTGACCAACCAACTACCGTTGATTGTCCATCTGATAAGCTGACTAACTTCAACCATCCATTCATGAACTAACGTTCACCCATGCAAGGTTTCAGTAAGTCAGTGGCTAAGGCTTCACTGTTCGCTGATGGCTCCAGTTCATCCAGCCTCAATCCAATACCAACACCTACTATCCTGATAACTACCGTTATCCCTCTGTAGTTGTGCTATTGGTTTCGGGAGTAAGTGCCAGAGGGCGGCATAAGTGCAAACAGAACGCCTCAGAGGTGCTGTAATCGATTTAAAGAGGGTAAGAAATGCAAGATGACTACCTATGCAATAAAAGCTCTTAGAATGCTTTACAGAGCGTTTTAGGACTATTGTAGTTAATGAACCAGGCGTGAGCCTCTCAGCACATCCATCGTTAGTATAGTTGGCTGGGCATACGTGATGGTGCTACATAATGAAACGATGGTTTCAATGTCCTGGATGGTGATCTGATAGGTTCCAGCACCGGGCGAGCCAATGTCTCGGCAGAGTATCCAGCCAGCATTATCCAGATCGCCAATGACGGTCATCACTCGTTTCTGAGTCATGCCGAGATTACGGGCTGTACAACTCAGATCGAACATCACACATCCGGCTGTATCGTCCTCACACTCTCTGAGATACGCCCACACTCGTTTATGATCGGTGGTAATGGTCAGTACTTTGGGGTGCTTACCGCGCTTTTGTGGATGCGTTACTTCGGTGAAATAGGGCACCAGGCTGTCAAACATCTGTTCGGTGGTGAGTTCAATTGTATGTGGCGTGTGAGATGTGCTGAGGTGTGGCTGAGAATGATTCATTAAGTCCTCCTGTCTGTTTTTTAGTCAATAAGTCCTCTTGGTTGAGTTGTTATCGTTCATTTTTTAATCACTTGTTAATGTGGTGTCTTGGGTTTTCCCAAGCATTCCGTTCTGGTTGGCAAAACTACCACAAAAACAGATTGATTTCCATCGTTGATTTTGTGTATAAAGAGCACTAATCGCAAAGCAAAAATGCAACGCGTTGAAAAAGATCAAAATTATTTTGAGAAATCACCGTTGAGGGGTTGACAAAAGTTTATAAAAATGTTAAAGTAGTCTTATAGCACAAAACTTTGTTTACCCATCAACGCACTTTGAGCCGTCAGGCTGCAAGGTGTTTTTTATATACGCCAACCATAGGAGGCCACACTGAGATACTTTGACGTTGAAGACACACTTCAACAATTGAAAGACGGAACCACCAACCGTTACCGCATCCGAGCACTACGCAACGCTTGCCGCGCTCGTGGATACCACGAAAGGGAAGCCTTTCTCACAGAAGTATTGAAGCGCTGGGATGAAATCCGCACTTCGACCACTAAATAACCCAGAAGGAGAACAAGAATGATCGAGAAGAAAACCAAACTACCACCGTCCACATCGTTAATGATACCGGATGAGACATTTCAGATTCTGTTCAGAGAAGCGAAGCGCCGAAAAATGAGCGTAAGCGCACTCCTTCTTGAAGAATGCCAAAGTCTGGCGGTCAAATACTCGAAAGCTGGCGCGTAATAACCACGTTTCAGCGTCAAAACCCACCCCACGAATGAGAAGCGGAGAAAACCAAATGAGGAGCATTCGTAATTTACTGAGCATACATAGGAGCAAACAACAATGGCAAAAACCCTCGCCCAGATTAAGGCAGATCCAAAATACCAATACACCGATAAAGATGGTGTAACGAGAGAGCGCACTCTCAACATTCCCCACTACTTCAAAGAAATCCCTTTTATCTACTCCCCACACCTTGAAAAAGGAAGAGTGAAGTTCAGCGCCAGGATGCAAAAGTTGTATTGTTACGTAGCAGACTGGGAGAAATCCGGTGGTGTTTGTTATGAAGAGCAATCCGAGCTTGCAAAGGTTTGTGATTTATCTCGTGGAAAAACAAACGATCTGATCGAACAGATGGAATTAATAGGACTCATTACGAGAACTAAAATACCTGGTAGGAGGAATAAGGAATTACGAGCACTTCCGCTAACTGATGCTCACATTACCCCACCAGAAGCGCCGACAGCGCAGCCTGTAGCAGCGTCTGACGAAGTGCCAGCCCCTGAGCCAGTGAAGGCCGCAGAGGAGCATTCAGTTCCTGATTTTGATGATCTTCCGTTTGTCTGGGATGCTCCAGAATACCTGGAGCCGCCAGCACCAACACCAACGATCCCCACTCAGCAGGACAAGCCAGACCTTCCCTGGGGCGGTGTAGCTATCTTCAAACCGAATGGCGATCCCATTGATGCCGCTTTGAAATGGGCGCTAACAGAGACAATGGGCGATGAGGAAGCAGCCTACCAACTTATTTCACAGACAGCGACCAAACATCTTGGACGTGAGATTATTTTAACCGTATCAACGAATGAAACCTGCGGCGAATTCGAAGATCTACCATTTTAACCAGGAGGATTATGATCCAATACTTAGTGAAATACGGTGTTGACCGTATTCAGATTAATGACGCTGGAAAGCGTGTGTTAGAAACCCTGCATTACTTCTATAAATCCAAACCGACAAAAATCCAACTTGGTGACATTATCGAACGATCTGGATGTTCGCAAGGCGGCGTGATGTTCTGGCTTCACGCTTTAAAATCATTCGGTGTTATCGATTTTAAAGAAGCTGGCTATTTCGACGTAACAGTTAAATCTATGATCTCGGATTATGAGATCATTTATTCAAATGACTAAATAACAATCAATGGGAAACTTTTATGATCATCGCTATCTATTGGCTATTTGCATTTTACGCAGTATGGACATTAACGAGAAAACACAGAGTTTCCCCCTTTACGAGGAATGAATGGGAAAAAGAGAACGCAGTAACATTGTCAGAATTGAAAAAGCAGTAAGAGCAACAAAACGTAAATACAGCCATAAGCTAAAAGATTATTCAAGAGAATCTATTCCAGGCTCACTAAAAACAACTATTTTAGAACACCCTCCCTCTGTACCTTGCGGTGATGAATACAACGCCTTGCAAGAAATAATTAGCACTACGCCTGGCGTATTCTGGAAACCTCGAAAAAGAAAAGAATACATAATTGATAGTAGCCAGCTTAAACCCTGGCAAATTATCGGATTTGAACATTACTCCGATTATGTCGGGTATTCACAAACTAACGGCCTGAGTGGTCACACTGCCGATTTAGATTTTTTATTTAATGACGATAGGGAAAATTATAATGACTAACGACACAATTCAATCTCTACTTCTTAGTTTCGAAGATAATTATCATCTCCCGCTACTACAGGAAGTGAATAAAACATACATTACAGTAACGCCTGAGAGCCTCCTGAACGCTGTCAGACATACTGAGCAAGCCATCACAGCCCTTGAGCACCTTCAAACCTCTGTAGCTCGTTTGGTGGAGCGTGACGGCAGCACCATCACCGCTGATCAGGCGTGGCGAGTAGCAAATACCCTTGAAGAGCTTGCTTGCTCCCTGCAATACATCACGCTTGAGCTGGGAGAGCTTGCCGTTAGCATTGCAGAGAAATACGCTGTAAGCGAGGGTGAATGAAAATGCAAGTAAAGTGAATAAAATGTCGGTTTAGGTATTGACAAATTAACAGAAATGTTATAGAATAAGAAGTAGGGATAGTATTCGAATCACTTCTCCCTCCTGAATGCCGTTTCCCATAGCGGCACTCTCTTTTGAATGCTTTTTTTGAAAGTGTTGGTTCTTTCTTCTTCTTTTTTGTTTAGTTCCGAAGGAATGCGTGGGATGTAATGTCTCGTTGTGTTGGCTTTACATGCAATCACCCGCGCATCTCCGACTTTTTCAGAAAGGGCGTTCGCTCTTTACCCCTCATTCATTCCGTTAGGATGAATGTAGTCAGACTTAACTACCCTTGAATTGTGAGAGGTTCAGGAATTACGTTAAGCTGGCAATCTTCTATTAATAACACTCCCGAAAGTGTCAGCTAATAGATAATGAAATCAAGATCTGTTATTGCCAGCGTGAAGGGCTTCACGTTTAACAGATGCAAAGTACCCCCGATCTTTTTAAATCTCCTAAGATAATAAAACGGGGGTCTTTTTATTAGATTGTATTCTTAACTTCATTTCTCCTGAAAAATGACGTTAATAATGCTTTCTTTAGCAAGGGGCATTCTCTCCAGGGCTACTTAGGTAGCCCTTCTATTTATCTGCTGTAAACAAAAAAGTTACAATAAGGAAACTTCTTCATGTTTCTTATGAACTATGACCGTGTGATTACTCACAAAGGCACTTCTCTTATTCTCTCTGAAAAGATGATGAAACAGGCGGCGCATGTATTAGGCGTAAGTGTCGAAGAGATTCGACAGGCTACAGAGAAATTCTGGCCTACAGCCACGATCACAAAATCAAATACCCCTCACCCTTCATCAGGGCTTGAGACACGATTAAAACTAATAGCAAAAGGAAAATAACCAATGCAATTTGGAACATTTCAAACTCTGAACGGGAATAACAGCCACGCCCGTTATAAAATTATCGCCCATGCTTCTGATGCAATTATGCAGGATAAGCTGATCCGTGTGGAATCCGGTATTCCTGCCGATCTTATTGTTGGCGACCTTGTAGACGCTACAGGCGCGAAAGCTGCCGCCCCTGGTGACATTGCGTATGTTGTCGTAGAACCTGCAAACGCTGGCGATAAAGCGTTTATTGTAGCTTCTCCAGAACATACTATTTTAGCCCTGATTGGTGTTGAATTTGGAAGCCTGAATAAATCTCTGGCTCAAGCGCAATTAGCAACTCTTGGCTTTACTTTCACTGACTACGACACAGTAGCCCTACGCACAACCTAATCGAGGATAATAATAATAATGGCTTATTCAGATCTATTTTCTGGCAACATGTACGATTTTGCCAGCCCATTTACATTCTCTACTCAACTAAACCAGATTGTAACTAATCTTGGGTTATTCCGTGTTGAACATCACGATGTAAACTCTATCGCTCTTGAGAAAATCACCGATGTGAAAAATCTCGTTGCTCCTGAAAAGATGCCTTACGCCCAAAGCGATTGGAACAGTGCAGAACGTCCAGAATTTACCAATTCTCTTTACCAACTCAAGTATACGAATTCTTTGAACAGTGTTTCAAGTCTTGATCTGGCACAGTTTAAAGCGAGAGGCGTGGTTGACACTGCTGATCAAATTACCCTCGCTATTAACGATTTCAGCGATGCACAGTATGCACAGGTGAGTAACACGGTAGAGGTTGACCTTGTAGAGGCGCTGTTAGGGCTTTGTGTTAATTCTCAATTCGCCGGACAGGGCGATCTTGATTTCCTTGCTGGCGGTAGCAAAACCACATACACGATGGACATTAGCGCAGACGCTAACGTGTTCCAGCAACTAAGTGAGATCGGACGCATTCAGAATGTGAAACTTGGATCAGGGCTGGCGCAGGCTAAACAAGGAGCGGTGATCCTGGCTTCTGGCAAAGCTGCCGTAGCGCTACGCTATCACCCGTCCGTGAAAGACTTCATGGTGTATACGCTGCCGCTGGAATCTGGCGATAACTTCTACACCCGCACGAAAGGCGCTAATCCTGGTTTCGAAACATGGACGCTAAACGGTGTCACCGTGATCGATGTGACAGGCTACTCTCTGATTACTGATCGTATTGGTGTTGATTCGTTCGTGAGTATCCCATTAATGGCTCCTGAATCAAGTGCCTACGTCCTGCATAGCGGTGTGGGCGTTCGCCATGCGACACAAGGCAAAGGCGCGGATCTGTATCACCAGTATGTGATCGTAGATCAGCGCTGGGGCTTCCCAGAAGTGGCTACCGAGTGTAGCTATCTGCCTATCGTGAATGTGCCTCAAGCGATCATTTTCGGTACTGTCTCAGAATAGAATAATGAGCGATAGACGGTAGCTCTTTCCGTCTGGTAAATAAAGAAGAGCTTTTAAACAGGGCGTGTGGACGTTGGGAACTATGAGAGCGCAAATCTCCCCAGTGTTCCCGCCCTTTTTTATTTTCAGGTGAGGATACTATGCAATTAATTTTAAAATCAGCCAGAGGGCTGCATGTTCAACTTTCTGCATCAGATGCAGAGGGATTATTAAATGTCGCTGCTATTTGCAGACTATTAGATGTTGACTATAACGGCGTGAGACAACGTATTTTTCGTGGTGAAACTGTAGAGCAAGCGATTCACCATTTCTTAGATCAGAAAGGCGGTGAATAATGTCAGGTGGACTATCGATCAACATCGCAGAAATAAAATCGACCGTCACCTTCGTTGTGGACAAGCAGAGTATTGCGGAGGCTAAAAAATCCGCAGATGACCTTCAACGTCATTTTTCTAAGATTAAAGACCCGAAGATTCGTTTTCAGGCTCAAAAGCAACGTAGAACTAAAGCGCGGGAACAAGTGGCTGATGCAAAATCTGCTTTGCCTAAAACGCCCAGTGACTTGAAGCAGCAGCAACGCCAGGCAGAAAAGGCAGGGAAAGCGCAAGCCAGGGAAGCGGCTAAGATTGCCAAACGTAATGAGACAGCCGACCTGAAACGGCGCTCAGCCAACCTCCAAATGAAAGGTATAGCCGGAAAATACGGCGTTGATGCCGCCACACAACACCAGTTTGCTAAATTCGCTCACCAGCAGACTGAATTGTTCCGTAGCGGTCAGATCAGTAGTCAGAAGATGAACTATGAGCTACGCGAGAGAATTGCCCTCATGCGCCGTGAGGCGGCTTTACAGGCTAAAGTGACGGCATCTACTCAGGCACAGGCGGCAGCACTCAAACACGCTAAACGCACGGATTACAAAGGCGCGGCGGCTGGTATCAAAGAGAAGGGGCTGAATGTGATCGGCGGCGGTGCTGGTTTTATTGGTGCTACTGCTGCCCTTGCGGGGGGCGCTGGCATCCTGTCTCGTATCCGTGACAAAGGGAATGAGAATCTGGAACTTGTCCGTATGTCCGAACGTACCAAACTGAATCCTAATGCTGTTAAGGCGATTGTCGCCTGGGGACAGCAACACGGCGTAGACAGTGCCAGCGTGGACAAAATCACTGACGGCTTCGGGAAAGATACGCGCGAGAAAATCAGTGAAACTCTGATGAACAGCCAATTCGATCAGAAGAGTGGTAAATGGAAGGGGGGCAACTCTAACATTGAAGAAATCCTCAACAAGTTTGGTTGGAACAAGTCGCAGCTTTCACAATACGAAGACAACCCTCTGGACTTCCTCCAGGCCAGTGTTAACGAAGGGCAAAGACGCGGATACTCTGACGGTGAACTGTCCCACCTTCTGGAAAACATTTTCGACGATGGCGCTCATTACCTCGATCTCTTCAAGAATAACGGTGAACAATTTATTTCGACTCTGAAAAAGCTGGTTGATAGCGGTCAGACGCTGGACGACGAGCAGATCAAACAAGCCTACGCTTACGGCGATCTGTCCGTTGCAATGGGTAATCTGGTGAATGGTGTTGATAACAGTCTATTCACTGGCTTTATGAAAGGCTTCGCTGACGGTGGCGACGAGCTTGTTAAAAACACGCAAGTTATCACCGAATCGGCTGGAATGCTTGGAGAGGGATTAGGAGATCTGGCTAAACAGGTGACGGGCTTTGTTGGTGAGATTTCCGGCGTAGTGTCTGATCTGAATGAAGGGCTTCGCTCCCGTTTCCCTCAGTGGTTCACTAATAGCGATAAGCCAGCGGCCCAGGCCCTCTACGATGGTGCTGTGGGTGGTTCTGCGAATGCTACAGCGGATTGGATTCAGGATAAGACGGGCTTCAATACTCGTTCAGTGGGGCCAGCTATCATGGATTGGTTGGGCGTTGGTGGCGGTAATGCTGGAACAGCGGCAAATCAATACAGCCTAAATGGTGATTCTCTTCGTGGTTCCGCAATGTCACTCAGCAGCGGCAATGCGCCAGTGTACACGGTGAATCCTACATTCAATCTAAATCTTGAGGCATCCGTACCGCTCACTATCGCCAGCGATAGCTCAAGATTAAGCGATTACATTGATTTCCAGGCGAGAGCTTCTCAAGCCAGCTTTGCTCAGTCGCTAACGCTGCAAATGTCGTCCGGTCAATCGTCTACAGGTGGGTGATACATCAAAGGGGTGATGGTTTCAACACTACAGCAATGAATCCACATTTTTAAAAGGGACAGATTTAATAAGATACCCCTGTAATCCCCAAATCCCCACCTCACGCAGTATTCCCAAATGTTCTCGATTCTCAATCCCTTCGATAATAACTTTGCCGCAGTGTTTTTGAATGGAAGCAATCAGCGGGTAGAAGGTTGGTTTCTGCACCTGCTGATTAAAGAAGCAGCGATCTACTTTTACAACCTCAAAGTATCCTTCCATCAAACTAACTACATTCGAATTACCTGCCCCAAGGTCATCGAGCCACAGCCCATTCACACCCTGGCTCAGCGACTTTAACAAGGGGCTTTTTAATCCTTTATCTAAACCTGGGAAATTCTCAGAAAGCTCAAGTTTGATGAATGGCATCGATTCGAAAGTTTGTCTAAGTATGTAGTCATTACGTATCAGAAAAGCCATTTGCTGATCAATGTTCAGTGTACAAAATAGATTCTTTCGTTCGAACCACTTTTGCATACTGGCAATGTTTCCGCATTGTTCGTATAGGAAAAGCCGTTTCCTATCTAAATCCCAAGATGAAATTACGAACTCAGGATGAAGGGGGCGTCCATCTGGGGAAATGAAGCGAGTGAGAAGCTCAACGCCCAACAACTTTTCGTCAATGCTTACTATAGGTTCAGCAATGAATGTAGTATCCATAACAAACACCTTAAATTTCTACATAGGTTCATTCATAATGTGGTCTTTGTAACAAAAAATCAATAATGGTTTCTGTTATTTAGGTGTGTAACCTACTGAATTTGGTGGGTTTTTTTTGGGGTTTTAGTGTTATGGCTTTGATGCTTTTTTGTTACTATTTTAATCTTGCTTTGTTCGTAAAGCAAGAATTAGCGTGTATTATTCATAAACAATAGCTTATTAATCTAATCAATTTGTTTATAAATAAGGGGCTTACGCCCCTTTTTCCGTTTCAGGGAAGATGATCTCTGGATAATCCACCATTTCCACATAGTCGGACAATTCTTTCATGGAACACCCCGCGCTGTATGTCTTGAATGCTTCTGTGGCTGCGGCTTGGGAAGAGTGCCCCGTGATGTAGCCTATACGCTGTTCGGGTACTCCGGCACGGTCAAGACACGTGATAAAATGCCCCCTCAAACTGTGAAAGCATTGGCGATCTGTAGCCATAGGCACTACGCGACGCCGTAAGCGGGTGAATGCCTGGGAATAGAACGGCCCCTTTTTCCCGTCTTTGCGTTCAATCTTGTTAGCCTGTGGTAACAGGTAATCTCCAGTGTTCAAACTCAGATAATAATCCACCATACCGATCAGAAAAGCGTGGATCGGTATGTGCCTAACCCCTGCTTTCGTTTTCGATTTGCTAATGAAGAAAGTCTGTATCCCTTCCACTATAACAACATCTGATTTTTTCAAGCTGGCGATTTCGTCCAGCCTTGCACCAGAGAACAAACCGATCAGAATGACGGCTCGTAGTTCTTCGTCTGCTTCGTTGAGCAGGGTAGATAGTTGATGCCATTCAAACGGCTGGTAGCTCTCAATAGTGCGCCGTGCTTCGAGGTTCATGCCGTGAAACGGATTAAGCGGCGCTATAGCGTCGTAGCGACGTTTGGCAAACTCATAGAGGCTTCCCAGTGACGTTAACCAGTTTTGCAGCGTCTGCCCTGCTACGTCGCGTTTCTGCTGTTCTTCGATGAAATCCGTAACCAGCCGCCGTCCTATCTGATCCAAACTGATATCAACTTTCCCGATGCTCTGGAGAAATACTTCCACGGCCCGCGCCGATTTGCTCAGTGTGGACAATGAACGCCGATCCCGGTAGGCAGTTGCGTATTCATCCCGTAATAGGCACAGGTGGGGAATCGAACTGGCTCGCTCCTCAATCAGGGGTTTGTTTTTATTCTTGCGGATCTGTGAGTGCAGGGAAGTGATCGCAACTTGAATGCGTTTGTCCTCTGTATCCGGCTTGAACTGTTCTTTCAGGTTGTTCCACTCTACCAGCATGTGATTGCGGAAGTGTCGAGCCTTGTAAATGTCTCTTGTACCAGTGCTTTTCCGGTAGAGGCGCTTCCCGCCGAACATGTGGCGCATGTAAGCAGGAACGTAGATTTGAAACTGCCATACCCCATCCGGTGAAAGATAAAGATACTCCTGGCCCTTGATTGTCATGAGACTGATCCTCTAAAATCTCGCAATCAAGTATCAATAATAGTTACTATGTTGATTCTCTGACCGTCGCGCTATGGAAAAATGAAACGTCGTTTCGATTCCCTTCGCCCGCTCCAATCTCAAGTCTCTATCTCTCCACTGAATTCAACGACGCCATGATTTAATTCGGCTTTTTGGCATTTTCCTGTCAACCGAGTTCAACCTGCCTTACCCCCAATCAACAGCCTGTGTGGCATAGAAATGGGGCCAGGAATGAGCCACTCCGTATGCAGGGCTTACGCTCGCCCCGCTTCCTCAGCCGCAGTCGTTGGCATGTCATCCGCGACGAGCGCAACCGTATGAACGGGGAGGCCGGTCTGATAGCACATTCTGTACAGTTCCACGGTGGTCGACAGGCTGCCATGAATCGTCACGGTCTCATTTTCTTCGAGCCACAGTTTCAAACCGGTATTCCCCTGGGCGTAGATCACCAGCGCCGCCTGGCGGGTGATGTATTCCTGCCCTAGCAACGAAATCGATACCAGTTTCGTGCCATCCTTAGGCGTTTTGCGATACGGGAGATGCTCTTCACCCGCGACATCGTTCAGACAATCGGTGCGGTTTTCCTCTTTAATCAATTGATTCGCCAGACTCTGGCCTTCCGCCGTCAGCAGAACCATAAGCTGGAGATCGTTCCTCCGATAGATCCGCACCAGGCCCTTTTTTTCCATCAGATGAAAGGTCTTACGGACATTGCTGCTGTATGTCCTGATTGATGACTTTAGCTGTAATGCCCGCTCGATATCACGCGTGAGGGGTTTTCCTGACGGCTGTTTTACCGTCTCTACCAGCAGCATTTTTTGCAGGCGCGAGAGGCGCTGTCTTTTTACGCTCTGAACTTCATTATTACCAGGGGCTATCGGCATAAAAAACCTATATAAAATTAATGTTGGAGTGATTAGTCTTTTATTTATTAATCACGCATGTCGTGATTAACAATTTATTTGTTATTGATTCTAATTTATTTGTCTGGTTGATGTTTGACGAAAGTAACGTGCTATATGTTGGGTGAATGTTCCTTATCTTTACCTGTTTTATCATTTTTGTTTACATTCAATATATTTGTCTGCCGTCAGGCATCTCATTTAGTTTAATATTTCCCCGGCGTTCAGCTTAACCGCCACGCATGGTGCGCCGAGTTGGTGCATAAATATCTTCTCCGCGCGCCACTTTGCGCATCAGGGAAAAGGGGGAAGTAATACGCTTCCTGTAGAGCGATAAGAATCAACTAAGGCAATATAAAGGCATCATAGTCGCGTTTGCTGCCGTTCCCGATAACCAATGAAGGTGATAGTTATAGGGGGCATTCTATTGATAGCAGATTGATGAATTCTTTCAATCCCGACAAAGCAACATTACACAAGATAATAATTTGAAACATAAGCTATTTATCAATTTATTCGACTATAATAATTGATTTTTATGGCATCAAAGTCTGCTGTCGGTGTGGAAATGACTTGATGGAATGATTCTTTTTATACATAACAAATGCACGCAGGCTAATAGTTTTTATGGTAATGGGTTAGTCTTTTTGATGTATTTGCAAAAAAAATCAGAAATCGTCTGTTTGTATTATGAGGTTTTTCTTTAAATGTAGTTTTATTGTGAATGAATTTATTTTGCATCTCAGAAAAAGAGATGTGACAGGGTGTTTTACATATTATTACATGTTATTAGTTTTGTTTTATGAACTTTTCCTTAAATGTTTACAGGCAGTGTTTGAGAGCGCCTGTCTACATGTAATAGCCAGGCGGTCTATTGATTTCAACATAATAACAAATGATGAAGCCATTATGAAAAAAATTCTTGCAGTGATTATTCCAGCATTACTGGCTGCGGGTGCAGCGCATTCAGCCGAAATGTATAATAAAGACGGTAACAAGCTGGATTTATATGGGAAAGTTGATGCCCGTCGCACCTTCTCTGATGCAAAGGGAAGCGATGGTGATGCAACGTATATTCGTCTGGGCTTTAAAGGTGAGACACAAATTAATGATGTGCTGACCGGCTATGGTCAGTGGGAATACAACATTCAGGGTAACGGTACAGAAGATGGCGCGAAAACCGCGACCCGTCTGGGCTATGCCGGATTAAAAGCGGGCGATTACGGTATGTTTGATTATGGCCGTAACTATGGCGTCATCTATGACGTTGAAGCCTGGACGGATATGCTCCCTGTCTTTGGTGGGGACTCTTATTCAACCACCGATAACTTTATGAATAACCGTGCAAACGGCCTGGCAACCTACCGTAATAGCGGTTTCTTTGGCCTGGTGGATGGTCTGGACTTCGCGATTCAGTACCAGGGCAAAAACGGTGGGGGGAGTGAAAACGTTAACGGCCGTGACGATGCCTTCGCGCAGAATGGTGAAGGCTGGGGCGCTTCCGTGGCGTATGAGATTGGTGCGGGCGTCAGCGCGACGGCGGCCTATTCCGGCGCTAAGCGTACTGACGATCAGCAGCGCCTGACCTATAACGATGCTGAAAATGCGGAAGCATGGGCCAGCGGCCTGAAATACGATGCTAACAATATCTACCTGGCCGCGACTTACGCCGAAACCCGTAATATGACAAAGGTCGGGGATTTCGTTACCGACAAAACCAAAAATATTGAACTGGTTGCTCAGTATCAGTTCGATTTCGGCCTGCGTCCATCCATTGCTTATCTGCAATCGCGAGCGAGCAACGACAACCAGGGCATCAAAGGAAACGCGGATGTCGTGAAATACATGGAAGTGGGCGCGTCATACTACTTCAATAAAAATATGGCCACCTACGTCGATTATAAAATCAACCTATTGGATAAAGACAACGCGGCCGTGAAGAACCTGGGTCTGAGCACGGATAACGTCGTCGGTATCGGTGCGGTATATCAGTTCTAAACCACTCTGCTGGAGAGGCTCTCACGGCCTCTCCAGATTTCATCGCCCGGGTAGCAGTATGCAGAGGGTTACCACCATGTTTTGTGTATTCCTGGAGTCTGATGAACTGACTCCTGAAATCACCACGCTGAAAGACTTTAACGATCTCCTTAGCCATGACATACCGACGGCGGTATTCGTCATTTCTCACGATATTGCCCGCTTTATCAAAGATGCTTACTTTATGAATCTCACGATTGACGGCCTGCAGAACTGCTATTTTTCGTTGAATAATGGCCAGGAGTTTTTTGAGTTTAATCATCGTGGTCATTGCTATACATATTGCGAGCCGAAAGCCGAGTGGCACGTGACGCCCGCGCAGTTTATCCGCAGCCAGTGGCTGGCGAATGAGGATCTGCATAGCCTGATCACCCCGGAATTTATCACCAGCTACAGTAAAATGTTTCCTTGCCTACAGAAAAAAAAGCAGCAGTTCGATTTGCTGTTTACTCAGCACTATTCTGGCGCGCAGCGAAAAGGATAGAAAACGCTGCGATATTGATAACGCCACGGTAAACATATTGAATGCTTTCCCCTTGCTGATAAAACCACGCCCATCCCCACCAGCACCATTGTGGAGCACTGCCTTCTTTTCGCGCACCACAAAAGGGATGTGGCTCACGAACCAACGCCTAATGCACTGATAATAAGCAAAAATAAACCTGGCATAGCCTTTGCAAATCTCACTTCGCAGTGCAACACACAATCTGAAAAATAGCTGGCTAGGGTTCCGGTTCACCGCGGTGAACGGCTGGTCCAAGAGCTGGCGACCTCTGAGAGGTTACACGGCGGGACAAAAACCCGGGAGACAGCAGCACCTGATGGTGTCGCGCTGCCCCTAATTTTTGCCTATCAGAGGTTAGACATGAAGAAAACGTCATTATACCGCGCTCTTGTCCTGTCGCTGGCGATGCTGGTCAGTCTTCCCACTTTTGCTGCCGTAAAGAAAGAGTTTAACGTCTGCTGGACCATCTACGCCGGATGGATGCCCTGGAGCACCATCAGCAGTAGCAAAATCATCGATAAATGGGCGGATAAATACGGCATTAAAATCAACGTCGTCCAGCTTAATGATTATATCGAGTCGATTAACCAGTACACCGCCGGTCAGTTTGATGGCTGCACCATGACCAACATGGACGCGCTGACGATCCCGGCAGCGGGCGGCGTGGACTCCACTGCGCTGATCCTCGGCAGCTATTCGGAAGGCAACGACGGCGTGGTGATGAAAGGTGAGGGCAAAACCCTTAACGATCTGAAAGGGATGAAAGTCTACCTGCCGGAGCTTTCTGTTTCCCATTACCTGCTGGTGCGCGGGCTGGAAAAAGCGGGCCTGGCGGAAAAAGATGTCACCGTCGTGAACACCTCCGATGCGGATATCGTGTCGGCGTTCGGCACGGCAAACGTACAGGCTGCCGTGGCCTGGAACCCGCAGCTCTCCGTTATCAAAGGGACGCCAAAAACCACCGAAGTCTTTAGCTCCTCGCAGGTCCCCGGCGAGCTTATTGACATGATGGTCGTCAATAGCGAAACCCTGAAGGATAACCCTGCGCTTGGCAAAGCGCTGACCGGCGCATGGTACGAGATGATGGGCCTGATGAAGGCGCAGGATACCCACGCGTTAACGTCGATGGCCGCTGCCTCCGGCACCGATCTGGCCGGTTATCAGGCGCAGTTAAAAACCACCCACCTGTTCTACACCCCGCAGGACAACATCGCGTTTATCACCTCGGCGGAGCTGGCGAAAACCATGCAGCGCGTGGCCTCGTTCTCATTTGATAAAGGGCTGTTGGGCGAGGGCGCCCAGAGCGCGGATTTTATCGGTATGACCTTCCCCGGCAAGGTGAGCTGGGGCGATGCCAATAACGTGAAGCTGCGCTTTGACGACAGCTTCGTGAAAATGGCCGCTGCCGGCACGCTGTGATGACTGACGGAGTTTCCATGCGACACATTAATCGTCATCCCAAACCCGGCATGCGTCTGATGCTTGTGATGTTGCCGTTCATCCTGCTGCTGATGGCCTATTTCTTCGGTTCGGCGGTACGGCTGGACGCCAACCCGCACGACAAACTGCTGCCCGGTTTCCAGCAGATGCTGGATGCCATATCGCGGATGGCGTTTACCCCGGATAAACGCAGCGGTGAGTACCTGCTATGGGTTGATACCCTGGTCAGCCTGGCCCGTTTGCTGACCGGTCTGGCTATTGCGTCGCTGGTGGGGCTATGCATCGGCGTGATGTCCGGCGTATTCCCGCTGTGGCGGGCGTCGTTGTCGCCGCTGATGACCGTGCTGTCGATGATCCCGCCGCTGGCGATTTTACCGGTGCTGTTTATCGTCTTCGGCCTGGATGAACTGTCGAAAGTGATGCTGATTGTCATTGGCATCACCCCGATGCTGGCTCGCGACCTGGAACAGCGCGCGGGCGACATTCCGCAGGAGATCCTGATTAAAGCGCAGACCTTAGGCGCGAATAGCTGGACGCTGGTGCTACGGGTGGTGCTGCCGCAGCTGCTGTCGCGGCTTCTGACATCGCTGCGGCTGCTGCTGGGGTCGGCGTGGCTGTTCCTGATTTCAGCCGAGGCTATCTCCTCAACCGCCGGGCTGGGCTACCGCATTTTCCTCGTGCGCCGCTACATGGCGATGGACGTCATTATTCCTTACGTCCTGTGGATCACGCTGCTGGCATGGCTGATGGATCTGGCGCTCCGTCAGCTACACAAAACCTGTTTTCCCTGGGCGGAAGGAGGGAAGGCATGAGCTTTATCAGTATCAATAATATCTGGCAGGAATACGGCGACCACGTGGTGCTGGAACGCCTGAATTTGCAGGTTAAAGAAGGGGAGTTTTGCTCCATGGTGGGCGCATCCGGCTGCGGAAAATCCACCTTCTTGCGCCTGCTGCTCGGCCAGGAAGCGCCAAGCCGCGGTTCCATTACGCTGGAAGGAAAACTGCTCAACGCCGAGCCGGACAGCAGCCGCGGCGTGGTGTTTCAGCGCTACTCCGTTTTCCCGCACCTGAACGTGCTGGACAACGTCACGATTGGCCTGGAGCTGCCGCAATCGCCGCTGTGCGGGCAGCTGTTTGGCGGCAAAAAACGCGCGGCGCGCGCGCGGGCCGCCGAAATGCTGGAAAAGGTTGGGCTAAGCCACGCGCTCGATAAATATCCGGCTCAGCTCTCGGGCGGTATGCAACAGCGTTTAGCCATCGCCCAGGCATTTATTATGCAACCGCGCGTCCTGTTGCTGGACGAACCGTTTGGCGCGCTTGACCCGGGGATCCGTAAAGACATGCACGCGCTGCTGTTGCAGCTGTGGAGCGAAACCCGCATGACCGTCTTTATGGTGACGCACGATCTGTCGGAAGGCTTCAACCTCGGCACCCGCCTGCTGGTGTTCGACAAAGTGCGCATTGACCCACAGGTGCCGAACGCCTTCGGCGCGCGTATTACCTACGATATCCCGCTCAACGAGACGCGGCTTTCCGCGCTCGGCGGTACGGCTCCCGATAACGTTTATGCATTAAGGGGTTAACAGTGAATACCATGACAACATTACGCGAAGAGACGCTCCCCGCCGGTGGGCATCTCTCCTTTATTCTCAAGCGCGGGCAGATCCTGCGGATGACCGACATCGACGGCGGCGCTAACGTCAGCCTGATGATGTTAAACCCGCATGAGAAAAGCGAACGCTTGAATCTGCCGGACACGCTCAAAGGCCAGCACACCGCGCGCCTGACCGCCGGGCACTGCTTCTACTCGGATATGGGCCGCGTGCTGGCTGGCATTACCGCCGACACCAGCGGCTGGCACGACCCGTTTGGCGGCGTACTCAATGCCGCCGAAGCGGCGGAGAAATACGGGCAGGGGCGCTATCAGGAACTGCGCAATGCCTTCTACCGCAACGGCACGGATAACCTGTTGGTGGAGATGGGGAAATGGGATCTGAATCTTGAAGATCTGCTGATGGTGGTCAACTTCTTTAGCAAAGTGACCGTGGATGAAAACGGGCAGTTCAGCTTCCACAGCGGCCACTCGCAGCCGGGCAGCTACGTGGAACTGTATGCGCCCATGGACGTCCTGATGGTGATGACCGCACTGCCGCACCCGATGGACCCTTCGCGCGAATATACGCCGCGCCCGGTCGCGCTCAGCTGGCGTCGGGCCGAGGATGAAGAGGCTGCGGTTAACGCGCTTTTAACCCGCCCGGAAAACCAGCGCGCCTTCACCAATACGCAACTTTTTGCCCTGTAAGGAGCCGAAAAATGACCGCTGCCAGCGAAAAACATGCTCAGTATGCCGCCTTCCGCCACGTGATCCCGGCGGGAGAACCCTACCTGTTTGAGGTGAAAAAAGGGCAAACCCTGCGTCTGCTCGATCTGGAAGGTAATCAGGCTATCGACACGCTGTTCTATAACGCCGATAACCCTCGTGAACGCTACGATGCCCAGCGCACGCTGCGCCGCCAGAACAACGCCTACCTGACCTGCGACAGCGTGCTTTATTCCAATCTGGGCAACCCGCTGCTGACGATTGTGGCCGATACCTGCGGTCGCCACGATACGCTCGGCGGCGCCTGCGCGCAGGAGAGCAACACCGTGCGCTATGCGCTCGATAAGCGTCATATGCACAGCTGCCGCGATAACTTCCTGTGCGCCTGCCTGCACGATGGTCGCCTGCAAAAACGCGATATTGGCGCGAACATCAATTTCTTTATGAACGTCCCGGTGACGCCGCAGGGTGGCCTGACCTTTGAAGACGGTATTTCCGCACCGGGGAAATACGTCGAGCTGCGCGCCGAGTGCAACGTCATTGTGCTGATTTCCAACTGCCCGCAGTTGAATAATCCCTGCAACGGCTGGAACCCCACGCCAGCGGAGGTGCTGGTATGGAACTGACGCCAACCCGCTGGCAGCGCCTGCGAAAAATGATCTATCGCCTGTTTGAAGTGCGTGCCGGACGCCTCCTGCCTTAAACGCTTTTTCCCCATGGACGACCATGCGGTGAGCCGATTTTTGGGCGGGACGACCCGCCACGATTGAGTCTGACCTATGTTAACGAAACTCCTGATTGCGAATCGCGGGGCGATTGCCTGCCGCATTATGCGCACGCTGCGTGCTATGGACATTGGCAGCGTGGCTGTTTATTCCGACGCTGATATCAGCAGCCTGCATATTCGTGAAGCCGACGAGGCGATAAGCCTGGGCGATGGCCCGGCCGCCAACACCTATCTGGTCAGTGACAAGATCATCGCGGCGGCGAAGGCCAACGGCGCACAGGCGATTCATCCGGGCTATGGTTTTCTCTCGGAAAACGCCGACTTTGCCGACGCCTGTGAACAGGCCGGTATCGCCTTTGTCGGCCCCACGGCGGAACAGTTGCGCCTGTTTGGCCTTAAGCATACCGCCCGGGCGCTGGCAAAAGCGCACGGCGTGCCGATGCTCGAAGGCACCGAACTGCTGGCGGATGTCACCGACGCGCTTCAGGCCGCCGAACGCGTAGGCTACCCCGTGATGCTCAAAAGCACGGCGGGCGGTGGCGGCATTGGGATGCGCGTCTGCTATAGCGCTGCTGAGCTCAGCGAGGCCTTCGACGCGGTGGTGCGGCTGGGGAAAAATAACTTCAGCAACGCGGGCGTGTTTATTGAGAAATACATCGAACGCGCGCGCCACCTGGAAGTACAGCTCTTTGGCGACGGCAACGGTGAGGTTATTGCCCTGGGCGTGCGCGACTGCTCGGTACAGCGCCGTAACCAGAAAGTACTGGAAGAGACGCCCGCGCCCAACCTGCCCGCAGGCATGGCGCAAGCGTTATGCGAGGCGGCAATCAAGCTGGGTAAAGCGGTAAACTACCGTAGCGCTGGTACCGTGGAATTTGTCTACGACAGCGATGCCGCCCGCTTCTACTTCCTCGAGGTGAACACGCGGCTACAGGTCGAGCACGGGGTGACGGAGCAGGTGTGGGGCGTCGATCTGGTGCGCTGGATGATTGCCCTTGCCGCCGGTGAATTACCGCCGCTGGGCGAGCTGCGTGACCGCCTTGAGCCTCAGGGGCATGCGATTCAGGCGCGTGTTTACGCTGAAGATCCGGGCCGTCAGTTCCAGCCATCGCCCGGTCTGCTCACCGAAGTGGTGTTCCCAACCGACGACCGCGTGACGCTGCGCATCGACAGCTGGGTGGAATCTGGCTGCGAGGTGCCGCCGTTTTTTGACCCGATGCTGGCGAAAATTATCGCCTGGCAGCCGACGCGTGAAGCGGCAATCCACGCGCTGCATACCGCGCTGGGCGAAACCCGTCTGTACGGCGTGGAGACTAACCGCAGCTATTTGCAGCAAATTTTGACCTTTACGCCGTTTGCCTGCGGCGAGCCGTGGACCCGTTGCCTGGAAGGGCTGAATTATCAGGCCGCTACGCTGGAAGTGTTGAGCGCCGGTACGCAAACCACGGTACAGGATTACCCCGGCCGCGTAGGCTACTGGGCGGTGGGCGTGCCGCCGTCCGGGCCGATGGACAGCAGGGCGCTGCGTCTTGGCAACCGCCTGCTGGGAAATGCCGCCGACGCGGCCGCGCTGGAAATTACCCTCAGCGGCCCAACGCTAAAATTTAACTGTGATGCGCAGGTGGTGGTGACCGGCGCGGCGATTGCGTTGACGCTGGACGGCGTCCCGCAGGCCAACAACCGCACCTTCCTCGTGCGCGCCGGTATGACGCTGCGGATGGGCGATATCCAGGGTGGTGGCGTGCGCAGTTATCTGTGCCTGCGCGGCGGTTTTCAGGTGCCGGATTATCTCGGCAGCAAAAGTACCTTTACGCTGGGTCAGTTTGGCGGCCACGGCGGGCGGGCGTTGCGCACCGGCGACGTGCTGCATCTGGCGCCGCTCACCGCACCGTGTCCGGACGCGGTGCTGCCGCCATCGCTTGGCACCGCGCTGGCCCCAGTGCGCGAACTGCGGGTGATTTATGGCCCGCACGCGGCGCCGGAGTATTTTACGCTGCGCTATATGGCGACCTTCTTTGCGACCGACTGGGAAGTCCACTTCAACTCCAGCCGTACCGGCGTGCGTTTGATTGGCCCGAAACCCGAATGGGTTCGCGATAGCGGCGGTGAGGCGGGGCTGCATCCTTCAAATATTCATGACAACCCGTACGCCATCGGGGCGATTGATTTTACCGGCGATATGCCGGTGATCCTCGGGCCAGACGGGCCGAGCCTGGGCGGCTTTGTCTGCCCGGCGACGATTATTGAGGCCGATCTGCACGCCATGGGGCAGCTTAAAGCCGGTGACAAAGTGCGCTTTGTGCCGGTTGATATCGCCACCGCCCGGCGGCTGGCGCAGGCCCAGGAGCGGGAAATCGCCAGCCTGACCTCACAGATTACCTCCTGGCAGCCTGCGGGCCTGCCATCGCCGGTGGTGCTGGACTGCGGCGAGCGCGATAAACGGCTGGTGGCGCGGCTCTCCGGTGATACCCATTTGCTGCTGGAGATTGGCGATCCGGAACTGGATCTGGTACTGCGCTTTCGCGCGCATGCGCTGATGCAGGCGTTGGAGGCGCGGGCGTTAACGGGGGTTATCGATCTGACGCCGGGTATCCGTTCGCTACAGATTCACTATCAGCCGGAGGCGCTGAGCCTGGCGACGTTGCTGGATGCGGTGGCCGGGCTATGGCAGTCGGTCTGTGAACAGGGCTCTCTGGAGGTGCCGTCGCGCGTTGTCTGGCTGCCGCTATCATGGGACGATCCGGCGTGTCAGAAAGCTATCGACAAGTACATGACCACGGTGCGCCGTGATGCGCCGTGGTGCCCGAGCAATCTGGAGTTTATTCGCCGTATCAACGATCTGGCTAACGTCGATGCGGTGTATAAAACGGTATTCGATGCCAGCTACCTGGTGATGGGGCTGGGGGATGTTTACCTCGGCGCGCCGGTGGCCACCCCGCTCGATCCGCGCCATCGGCTGGTCACTACCAAGTACAATCCGGCACGAACCTGGACGGCGGAAAACTCGGTCGGTATCGGCGGGGCGTATCTTTGCGTCTACGGCATGGAGGGCCCGGGCGGCTATCAGTTCGTTGGTCGCACGCTACAAATGTGGAATCGCTATCATGCGGTGGACGATTTCGGCGGTAAGCCGTGGCTGCTGCGCTTCTTCGACCAGATCCGTTTCTACCCGGTTTCTGCCGACGAACTGCTGACGATTCGTCGTGATTTTCCCTTAGGTCGTTATCCGCTGCGTATTGAACATACCACCCTGAAACTCGCGGAGTATCAGAAATTCCTCGCGACGGAAGCGGCGGGCATTGAGGCGTTCCGTCATCATCAACAAGGCGCATTCGACGCAGAGCGCGAGCGCTGGATTGCCAACGGCCAGGCACATTTTGACAGCAGCGATGCGCGGGAGGCGGAAGGTGAGGATGCGCCGCTTAAGCCGGGGCAGGAGGGGATTGAAAGCCCGATCTCCGGTAACCTCTGGCAGGTCAACGTCGACGTGGGCAGCACCGTTCGTGAAGGCGATGTGCTGGTCATTCTGGAGTCGATGAAAATGGAAATCCCGCTGCTGGCCTCGCAGGACGGGGTGGTCAGCCAGGTCCGCGTACAGCCGGGATCATCGGTACGCGCGGGGCAGTGTGTGGTGGTGCTGGATAAAACGGCATAGCCCTGAATACAGCGGCGCAGTGATGCTGCGCCGCTCAGATAGCGGAGTGCCGGATGGCGTCGCAAGCGACTTATCCGGCCTACAAAGAATGTCGATCTCAATCCCCGTAGGCCCGATAAGCGTAGCGCCATCGGGCATTTCGGTTAGCTTTCCCCAACAGTGCTTATCCGCTGCTCGCCGTCATACAGTGGTACTTTGCGATAGCGTCGGATCAGATACCAAAGATACATTCCCCCCAGCATTGCCCAGACCAAACCCAGCGTTAACGATGTGACTTCCAGGTTGATCCACAGTACGCCGACCGTCAACGCGCCAATAAGCGGCATCAGCAGGTAATGGAAGTGATCTTTCCAGCTTTTGTTGTAGCCTTTGCGTCGCCAGAAATGGTTGAACACCGACAGGTTGACGAAGGTAAACGCCACCAGCGCGCCGAAGTTAATCAACGCTGTGGCGGTGACTAAGTCGAAGAACAGCGCCGACAGCGCCACAACCCCGACCATGATCACGTTCAGCGCTGGCGTCCGCCATTTCGGATGCACGTAGCCAAACACGCGTTCCGGAAAGACGTTGTCACGGCCCATCACGTACAGCAAACGCGAAACGCTGGCGTGCGACGCCAGGCCTGAAGCCAGCGTGTTAACGAAGGTGGTGCACAGGAAGATGGACTGGAACAGCTTGCCGCCCACGTACAGGGCAATCTCCGGCAGCGCGGCGTCAGGGTCTTTAAAGCGGCTGATATCCGGGAAGAAAAGCTGCATAAAGAACGACGCGGCAATGAAGATTAACCCACCGTACACCGCGGTCAGGAAGATGGCTTTGGGGATCACGCGCGCGGCGTCCGGCGTCTCTTCTGAAAGCGTGGTCACCGCATCAAAGCCGAGGAACGAGAAGCAGACTATCGTCGCCCCGGTAATGATAGGGATCAGGTGAGCATTTTCACTGACAAACGGCTGTAGTGACCATACGGTCCCCACGCCTTCGCCTTTGTGCAGCCCCTGCACAACCAGTACGATAAAGACCACCATAATGGCTATCTGTACCAGCACGAACAGGGTATTGAAGTTCGCCACCAGGTTAACGCTTTTCAGGTTCGCGGCGGTCAGGATTGCCACGAACGTGACCACCCACACCCATGGCGGCACGCCGGGAAAGAGGGCCGAAAGATAAATCTTCGCCAGCAGGACGTTAATCATCGGCAGGAACAGGTAATCCAGCAGCGATGACCAGCCGACCATAAAGCCCACGTGGGGGCTAATTGATTTTTGCGCGTAGGTATAGGCAGAGCCTGCCTCGGGAAACTGACGCACCAGTTTGCCGTAGCTGATGGCGGTAAACAGCACCCCGGCCAGCGCTAACAGGTAGGACGCCGGCACGTGGCCATTACTGATGCCGGACACAATACCGAAGGTATCGAACACGGTCATCGGCGTGAGATAGGCCAGGCCCATCATCACCACTTGCCACAGCTTCAGCGATTTACGCAGACGGGTTTTTCCCGGCTGCATAGGGATATTCAGCGAAGTGTTAGTTGCCATGCGCGTTACCTCCACTGCGTAACGGGGTTTGCGGTCGCGTCGACCTGAAATCAAACCTGTTTAGCAGGGGAAGTAATGGCGTCGGTGGGGATAACATGCAGTCGGTGAGGGCGGTTTCATGTTCGCAACCTCCCTCCCCCTGTGGGGACGTAAACATCGGCATCATCTCATTTCCTCGTCACAGTCTTAATCGTTAACGGAAGCCCGTTGCCGCCTGCGTTCCATAACGCGACATACGGGAAATGTCTGGATTACCAGAAGATTCAGGCCAGGTTCCACTCAGGCCGGTATTACCGCCCCGTGAAGGGGCGTCATGCGTTTTTCAACATCCACTCAATTTCTGTTTCGGTGATGAGCCGCTCAAATTGCAGCAGTTCATCGTTCTTACAGGCGTGGTAAACGTGGCAAAAACGTTCGCCCAGATAGTGACGCAGCGGGGCGTTTTGCATAAATTCCCACAGCGCATCGCTCTGGCGGATGGGGAAAGGCAGCCCTTCCTGCTCCAGCCCGTTACCTTCCACTTCTTCCTGCAACGGCAGATCGTTATCGAGGCCGTGCAAAATACCGGCAAAAATGGTCGCCATCACCAGATATGGGTTGGCGTCGGCCCCCGCCACGCGATACTCCACGCGATGGTTATGGCGATCGCCGCACGGAATGCGCAGCGCAACCGTGCGGTTGTTGTGGCCCCATGATGCCTGGGTCGGCACGTACATGCCCGGCTGGAAGCGACGATACGAGTTCACGTTCGGTGCCAGCAGCGCCATGGAAGACGGCATCAGGTCGATCATGCCCGCCAGCGCCTTTTTCAGCAGCGCAGAATCTTCGCCATCGGCATCGGCCAGCACGTTTTCACCGCGGTTATTCATCAGGCTGATATGGATGTGCATACCGCTGCCCGCGTGCTCTTCATAAGGCTTGGCCATAAAAGTGGCGTGCATCTTATGCTTTTCCGCCATCAGGCGCACCAGGCGTTTCAGGGCGAGCGCATCATCGCAGGCGTCGAGCACGTTATCGGTGTGATAAAGGTTGATTTCAAACTGGCCCGGAGAGGCTTCGGCGACCGCGCCATCGGCGGGGATCAGCTGCAGCTGTGCCAGTTCATCGATGTCGTTGAGTACGTCGGCAAAGTGGTTGAGGTTATCGACGGAGTAGACCTGGCTCTGGGTGTTGCGGTCATCGGTTCCCGGCGCGCACGGTGGCTGCAGATAACCTTCGGCGTCGCGTTGACGGTCGAGTAAATAGAACTCCAGCTCTACCGCTACTACCGGGAACAGTCCGCGCTGGCGTAGCTGCTGCCACAGGCGGTTGAGTACGTTCCGCGGCTCAACGTCAAAGGGAGCGCCATCTTCATCGACCATGGTCAGTAACATCTGCCCAACGTATTCAGGATCTGCCGCCGAAGGCGTTAAGGTCCCCAGCACCGGCACGCAGGTGCGGTCAGGCTCACCCATCTCCTGTCCGAGCCCCGCTTCTTCAACCACGTTGCCCAGAATATCCATGGCAAACACGGACGCCGGGAAATAGCAGCCTTTTTCGAGTTTTTTCAGGCTGGAGACCGGCACGCGCTTACCGCGGAAACAGCCGTTCAGATCGGTCAGTAAGACATCGACGGACTGCGTGTTGGGATAGCGTTCAAGGTAGCGTTTTACTTCCTGCGCAAACGCGCTGCCCCGCCTCTCTTCTGACTGCTGAACATAGCTCTCTACTTCAACGATATTAGTTTCCATGATTCTTCGCCTTTGGTTTTGTTGCCCACCCGCGTTCAGGTGTAAAATATAATGACCATTACTCGAATTTGTATGCAAACGAAATGTTTGTCAAATGTTAAATTAAGTTTGCAAATACGAAATCTCACTGCTAGATTGAAAAAATATTGAACATAAAGGTCAATTTAACGGCAGTAATGGCTATAATTTAGTCCACTTTGTGAGGGCGATCATGGAAAATATAATGTACAAGCCGGTTATCGGTATCGTGATGTGCAGGAACAGGCTTAAGGGTCATGAGACCCAAACCCTGCAAGAAAAGTACCTGAATGCCATTATTCGTGCGGGCGGGTTGCCCATTGCGCTGCCGCATGCGCTGGCAGAGCCTGAATACCTGAACGCACTCCTTCCCAGACTGGACGGTATCTACCTGCCAGGAAGCCCCAGCAATGTGCAGCCGCACCTTTATGGTGAAAACGGCGATGAGCCTGACGCCGATCCCGGGCGAGATCTTCTGAGCATGGCGTTAATCAACGCAGCGCTCGAAAGGCGCATCCCCATTTTCGCCATTTGCCGTGGACTCCAGGAAATGGTGGTGGCGACCGGTGGGTCGTTGCATCGCAAGCTGTGTGAACAGCCGGAGCTGCTGGAGCACCGGGAAGATCCGGAGCTGCCCATTGAGCAGCAATACGCGCCGTCGCATGAAGTTCAGGTGGTGGCGGGCGGGTTGTTATCCCGCCTGTTACCGGATTGCAGTAGCTTTTGGGTCAATTCATTGCACGGTCAGGGAGCTAAAGTGGTCAGCCCTCGGCTGCGTGTTGAGGCGCGTGCGCCGGATGGGCTGGTGGAAGCGGTCAGCGTGAATGACCATCCTTTCGCGCTGGGCGTACAGTGGCACCCGGAATGGAACAGTAGCGAGTACGCGCTTTCGCGTATATTGTTTGAGGGCTTTATCACCGCTTGTCAGAACCATATCGCGGAAAAACCGCGACTCTGACCCCTACACTTAAGGAAATGCATATTATGAGTGATGACGGACTGGCGCCAGGAAAACGTTTGTCGGAAATCCGCCAGAAGCAGGGACTTTCACAACGTCGTGCCGCCGAACTCTCTGGACTGACGCACAGTGCTATCAGCACGATTGAGCAAGATAAAGTCAGCCCTGCTATCAGTACGCTGCAAAAGCTGCTGAAAGTTTATGGTCTGTCACTCTCGGAATTCTTTTCCGAGCCGGAAAAACCTGATGAGCCGCAGGTCGTTATTAATCAGGATGACCTGATTGAAATGGGCAGTCAGGGGGTGTCGATGAAGCTGGTTCATAACGGTAACCCTAATCGCACGCTGGCAATGATTTTTGAAACGTATCAACCGGGCACCACCACCGGGGAAAGAATAAAGCATCAGGGTGAGGAAATAGGCACTGTACTGGAAGGTGAAGTGGTTCTGACGATTAACGGTCAGACATATCACCTGGTCGCTGGGCAGAGCTATGCCATTAATACCGGCATACCGCACAGCTTCAGTAATACATCGGCAGGAATTTGCCGGATTATCAGCGCCCATACCCCCACCACGTTTTAATCTCCCCTGGCCGCTCTGGCTGATGCAATGGCTGTTCTATCGCCGTCATAACGGATTATTTTTCGCCGCCGGGATGTATTTCCCGGCGGGGTAAAAAAGTACACGTAATTAAAAAGAACGTCATAAGCGCAAATACGGGTTATTGACCCGGGGCGCTTTGCGGCCTGCTGTTGCCCGGCGTTCACCCATCAAGCGTATTTGAATACGAAAATCAGGAGTCAAAATGAATTTCCATCATCTGGCTTACTGGCAGGATAAAGCGTTAAGTCTCGCCATTGAAAACCGGTTATTTATTAACGGCGAATATTGTGCTGCCGCCGACAATACGACCTTTGAAACCCTTGACCCGCTTACCCAGGCTCCGCTGGCAAACATTGCCCGTGGTCAACACGCCGACGTGGATCGCGCGGTACAAGGCGCTCGCGATGCATTTGAACGCGGCGACTGGTCGCAGGCGGCGCCGGCGAAACGTAAGGCGGTGCTGAACAAACTCGCCGACTTAATAGAAGCCCATGCGGAAGAGCTGGCGCTGCTGGAAACGCTGGATACCGGAAAGCCGATTCGTCATAGCCTGCGCGATGATATTCCCGGCGCGGCGCGCGCGATTCGCTGGTACGCCGAGGCGCTGGATAAAGTGTATGGCGAAGTCGCCACCACGAGCAGTAATGAGCTGGCGATGATTGTGCGCGAGCCGGTTGGCGTGATTGCTGCTATTGTCCCGTGGAACTTCCCGCTGCTGCTGACCTGCTGGAAATTAGGCCCCGCGCTGGCAGCGGGCAACAGCGTCATCCTGAAACCGTCGGAAAAATCCCCGCTGACGGCACTGCGTCTGGCCGGGCTGGCAAAAGAGGCGGGCATTCCTGACGGCGTGCTGAACGTGGTAAGCGGCTTCGGGCATGAAGCCGGGCAGGCGCTGTCCTTGCATGCGGATATCGATGCGATCGCCTTTACCGGCTCCACCCGCACCGGCAAACAGCTGCTGAAAGATGCCGGCGACAGCAATATGAAACGCGTCTGGCTGGAAGCGGGCGGTAAAAGCGCCAATATCGTCTTCGCCGACTGCCCTGATTTACAGCAGGCCGTCAACGCCACGGCGGGCGGTATTTTCTACAACCAGGGGCAGGTGTGTATTGCCGGTACGCGCTTGCTGCTTGAAGACAGCATTGCCGATGCGTTTTTAGACCTTTTACAAGCGCAGGCGCGCAACTGGCAGCCTGGCCATCCTCTCGACCCGGCCACCACCATGGGGACACTGATCGATTGCGCCCATGCTGACACCGTGCACACCTTTATTCGTGAAGGCGAGCGCAAGGGACAACTGCTGGTGGACGGTCGTCAGACGCCGTGGCCTGCGGCAATCGGCCCGACCATTTTCGTTGACGTTGACCCTACAGATTCCCTCAGCCGGGAAGAAATTTTTGGCCCGGTGCTGGTGGTCACTCGCTTTAAAACCGAAGCGCAGGCGCTTGCGCTGGCCAACGATAGCCAATACGGACTGGGCGCGGCGGTATGGACGCGCGACCTGTCCCGCGCTCACCGCATGAGCCGCCGCCTGAAGGCCGGCTCGGTCTTCGTGAACAACTATAACGATGGCGATATGACGGTGCCGTTCGGCGGCTACAAGCAGAGCGGTAATGGTCGCGATAAATCGCTGCACGCCCTTGAAAAATTCACTGAACTTAAAACCATTTGGATCAGCCTGGAGGCTTAATCATGACCGAACATACCACCAGTTATTACGCCGCCAGCGCCAATAAATATGCGCCATTCCCGACCCTTGATGAGTCCATTCATTGCGACGTCTGCGTGGTGGGCGGCGGCTATACCGGCCTGTCGTCGGCGCTGCATCTGGCCGAAGCGGGGTACGACGTGGTTGTGCTGGAGGCCGCGCGGATTGGCTTCGGCGCCAGCGGGCGTAACGGCGGGCAGCTGGTTAACTCCTACAGTCGCGATATTGATGTTATCGAAAAAAGCTACGGTATGGACACGGCGAGAATGCTCGGCAGCATGATGTTTGAAGGCGGTGAGATTATCCGTGAACGCATTCAGCGTTATCAGATCGACTGCGACTACCGTCCGGGCGGGCTGTTTGTGGCGATGAATCACAAGCAGCTGGCGACGCTGGAAGAGCAAAAAGAGAACTGGGAGCACTACGGTAATACGCAGCTGGAGCTGCTGGATGAAAAGGCGATCCGCCGTGAAGTGGATAGCGAGCGCTACACCGGCGCGCTGCTGGATCACAGCGGCGGGCATATTCATCCGCTGAATCTTGCCATCGGGGAAGCCGACGCTATTCGCCTGAACGGCGGCCGCGTTTATGAACTGTCGGCAGTCACCGGCATTCAGCACACCTCGCCGGCGGTGGTCACGACCGCCAAAGGACAGGTGACGGCGAAGTTCGTGATCGTCGCGGGTAACGCGTATCTGGGTGACAAAGTGGAACCTGAGCTAGCCAAACGCAGCATGCCGTGCGGCACTCAGGTGATTACCACCGAGCCGCTGTCCGATGAGCTGGCGCGTTCGTTGCTGCCGAATAACTATTGCGTCGAAGACTGTAACTATCTGCTTGATTACTACCGCCTGACTGCCGACAACCGTCTGCTTTACGGCGGCGGGGTGGTTTACGGGGCGCGCGATCCTGATGACGTTGAGCGACTGGTGGTCCCGAAACTGTTGAAAACCTTCCCGCAGTTGAAAGGGGTCAAAATCGACTATCGCTGGACCGGTAACTTCCTGCTGACGCTTTCGCGCATGCCGCAGTTCGGTCGACTGGATAAAAACATTTATTACATGCAGGGCTACAGCGGCCATGGTGTGACCTGTACCCACCTGGCCGGACGGCTGATTTCGGAACTGCTGCGCGGGGACGCGGAGCGTTTTGATGCGTTCGCCAATCTGCCGCACTACCCGTTCCCGGGTGGGCGGACGCTGCGCGTACCGTTTACCGCGATGGGCGCGGCCTATTACAGCCTGCGCGATCGTCTGGGCGTGTGATTAATTCGATTAACGATGAATAACCAAAAGGTCTGAAAACATGAGCAATAACGAACTTCATCAACGTCGTCTTTCTGCCACGCCGCGCGGCGTTGGCGTGATGTGCAACTTCTTCGCGCAGTCGGCGGAAAACGCGACGCTCACCGACGTCGAAGGTAAAGAGTACATCGATTTCGCCGCCGGTATCGCGGTGCTGAACACCGGACATCGCCATCCGGATCTGGTCGCGGCGGTTGAAAAGCAGCTCCAGCAGTTTACCCATACGGCCTACCAGATCGTGCCTTATGAAAGCTATGTCAGCCTGGCCGAAAAGCTCAATACGCTGGCACCGGTGAGCGGCCCGGCAAAAACGGCCTTTTTCACCACCGGCGCCGAAGCGGTAGAGAACGCGGTAAAAATCGCCCGCGCCTATACGGGCCGTCCCGGCGTGATTGCGTTTAGCGGCGGTTTCCACGGACGCACCTATATGACCATGGCGCTGACCGGTAAAGTGGCCCCTTACAAGCTGGGCTTTGGCCCGTTCCCGGGGTCGGTCTATCATGCACCGTATCCTTCTGAACTGCAGGGCATCACCGTTGAAGATTCGCTGAAAGCCATCGAACGTCTGTTTAAAGCGGATATCGACGCTAAACAAGTCGCGGCGATTATTTTTGAGCCGGTACAGGGGGAAGGTGGCTTTAACGTCGCGCCGAAAGAGCTGGTCAGCGCGATTCGTCGTCTGTGCGATGAGCACGGGATCGTGATGATCGCCGATGAAGTGCAGAGTGGTTTTGCCCGTACCGGGAAACTGTTTGCCATGGATCATTATGCCGATAAACCTGATTTGATGACCATGGCCAAGAGCCTGGCGGGCGGTATGCCGCTGTCCGGCGTAGTGGGCAATGCGAAAATCATGGATGCGCCAGCGCCGGGCGGGTTGGGCGGCACTTACGCAGGTAACCCGCTGGCGGTCGCTGCCGCACACGCGGTGCTGGATATCATTGAGAAAGAGTCGCTCTGCGATCGCGCGCGTCGGCTGGGTGAACGGCTGACCCAGGCGCTGGTTACGGCAAAAGAAAGTAACCCGAGCATTGCCGCGGTGCGTGGCCAGGGGTCGATGGTGGCGGCAGAGTTTGTCGACCCTAAAAGCGGCGAGCCTTCCGCCGCGCTGGCGCAAAAAGTCCAGCAGCGTGCGCTGGAAAAAGGCTTACTGCTGCTGACCTGCGGGACTTATGGCAACGTCATTCGTTTCCTTTATCCGCTGACCATTACGGAAAAACAATTTACCGCCGCGCTGGCTATTTTGCAGGGCACGTTGGCTGAGTAATGTTCGTGTTTTGATAGGGATGTTTGTCCGTCGACAGCGGCCCGGCACTTTAAGCCGGGCCGCTGTTTTTCGAAAGGTATTTACCTGCCTTCAGGGATGGCGCTTTTCGACACGAAAAGCGCATCAGCGCGATGACGTCACCGGCAGCAATGGCGGTGTCGTCTCGGTGTTTGTGGGGAAAAATACCCTCGTGGCTAGCGCCGGGAATATCGCCATGGCCGATGGTGGCGCTAATGTTGTGAATGTCCTGGTTAGCTAAAGTGAAAATAGGCGAGAACAGCGGCAGTAACCACTATCGCCAAACGAAACAGCCCTTCACGATGCCGGGTTAGCCATTTCCGCTCATAGCGAAAGGGGTGACCCATTTTAGAAACTCGGCGTTGAGGTCATCTAACGTCTCTTTGGGCTCGTTTAGCTGACGACCAACAATGTATTGGCGTCGGAGTAAATCGACCCGGCAGTGAGCAATGAGTTCTTGTTCAGTTGTCAGCTCCGATTGATCAATAAATTCGAAGGCATCAAGCACCACCTGGTGTCTTGCTTGCAAATCTTTGTGGGTCACAAATGCATCACAGGTGATCAGGTCACCTTGAGAGGTGAACGTCTGAAGGTCGATGCCATGTTGCGCCTGTAAATTGTCGATGAGCTGTTGCCTGATGACCCGATTAAACGGCCTGATATAACCCCACGTTGGATCACTATCTTGACCAAATGACTCATAACGGTAGAACTCGCCCTCCATAGACTTTCCTGATTGTTCGAAGCGAACATAACCATCCGGCTTAGTCTGGTAATAATGGGATACGGACATAAGCTTCCTTAAAACAATCAATGCGTAAGTTCTTATGCATTCATTGAACTATGCGAGAGGTTATTTATCAATGGCCTCATGGCTAGCATATATAGGGATAGTTTTGTCACCGGCCTGCCAGAGTGGCAAAGGTGGCGTCGATCATAACGCCGCTCGCCAGCGCAGAGGCCATTCTAAGGATAAGCCTGGAGAGGACGTGGTTAGCCCTGGTTAGTTAATAAGCGCGACGTTGCTGCGAACCAGCGCCTCGGACAGCGATGCGTCCAGCTCCCCGTCGACGATAAGCGTGCTGGCCAGACTAAGTTCGCCAATGGCGAAGGCGGAGGCGGCGTTGATTTTTTCGTGGGAGGCCATCACGACCGTCTCTGAAGCCCTCTCACTAAGCAGTCGTTTTACGCTCGCTTCTTCGAAACTGCCGGTGGTAAAGCCCGCGCGGTGGTGCACGCCCGTCACGCCCATAAAGAACAGATCGGCGTTGATTCTACTGGCGGCTTCAGCCATTGCCGCTCCGGTGGTAACCACCGAGTGTTTAAACAGCGTACCACCGAGCAGAATGACCTCTACTTCCGGGTAGTCAACCAATCCAACGGCGATATGTGGGCTATGGGTCACAACGGTGAGAGGCAGCGCCTTTGGCAGCAGTGCGATCATCTCTGAGGTGGTGGTGCCACCGTCGATAATGACGACTTGCCCTGGGTTGATTAACGCGACGGCCTTCCGGGCAATGGTTTTCTTCGCGTTTATTTGCACATTTTTTCTTGTTTCGAACGGCGCGATCGCGGCGGAAACCGGCAGTGCGCCGCCGTGGACGCGCTGGAGTAACCCGGCGGCGGCAAGTTCACGTAAATCCCGGCGAATGGAATCTTCAGAAACATTAAAGTGCTGGCTAAGCCCGGTCGACTGCACCTGTTTATCTCGTGCCAGTATGGCCAGGATCTGCTGTTTTCGTTGGCTGGCTAACATGTCTTTTGCCTGTTTATCGTTGAATTTGCACGATTATGCATAATGGTGCGCCTGCTGTCATCTCTCACCCACGGCATTCACATTGTGAGTCAGCTGGCACGCAAGAAAGCGCGTCGCGTTCGCTCTCGCGACAGAGAGAACGAACGGGAGAGGGGTTTAAGCGCAGCGATAACCAGCCTGGTCTGAAAGAGCGGGAAGCTGATTATCTGATGATGACATTCTCCAGCATGCAGGCCTCGGCGTGAGATGATAAGGAATAACCGAATAAACATGGCAGAGATGGAAAAAGTGAGAATGAGAGAAGCTGAGAAATGTGATCCAGAAAAGTTCAATCGATGCCGTTAGATATCGCCTGAAAGTGTGTCAAATGCTGCAATGTTATTTGGTTAATTCTTAATATTTATATTGTTGGGAAGGTGAATTATTGATAATAAAAAAATAACGCATGAAATTATTGTAATTTAAGCCATTGAAAATAAATGAATAAATATCTTATCTAAAGTTATGTAAGCTCAATGTAAATTAATCTTTGGTGTGATCTGTGGCGGTGTTTTTTGTTCGTCAATCCCTATTTTCTTGACACCTGTCACGTCCTATCATTTCGTACAGTTATGAAATAAATCTTTACGATCTCGATCACTAAAATATCTTTCGCAAAAAAATAAAATGCAATTCCATAAAAATGAAACACAATTCCAATTGAGGGTTATTGCATGTTTAAAAAATCTCTGGTCCTGATGGCATTATGTGGTGCATCCTTCGCAGCCTCTGCGGTAACGGTCGATTTGCGTCATGAGTTTATTGATGGTGGCAAAACAGATAAAACTAACGCCGACCGTGTTTCGGTTTCTCATCGTTTCGCAAATGGCTTTGGCTTCTCGGTAGAAGCAAAATGGAAATCGGGTGGTGATAATACTAATCAGCCGTTTGCCGACTTTGTCGGTAATGGTCATGAAGAGTCTATTAGCTATCAATACAAATTTAATAAAAACTTCTCTATTCAGCCGGGCTTTAATATTGAAAGTAACGACAGCCGTTCTATTTATAAGCCAAACCTGCGAGTGCAATACAGCTTTGATAACGGCTTCTATGTAGCGGCACGCTACCGTTATGACTATACCCGCTACCCGTCAAATGCGAATAAAGACGACGATAAGGTAAACCGTGGTGACGCATGGGCTGGCTATGTGTTTGGCGACTGGCGTACCGAGCTGAACTACGTATATGCACGTAGCTCTGAAGGCAATGCGCGTAACAACAACAAGCCGTACTCCCAGGAATACAACGTGAAAGTGGCGTACAAAATTGACAAAAACTGGGCGCCATACGGTGAAGTGGGCAACGTGGGCGTTAACGACCGTAGCGACCGCCAGACCCGCTTCCGCGTAGGCGTCGCTTACTCCTTCTAACGCTTACCAGCATCAGTGAAACCCCCGGCGAAGCATGCCGGGGTTCTCTTTTTCCTCGCCGCAAAACGTCCACCGCGTATCGCGTGAACAAATTAATTAATGTTACTACGCCGTTGTGTCGCTCTTACCCCACGTCTTTCGTATTCACATCATCGAAGAGGTTTGTGTATGGACAACGCTATTGCCGTAGTATTACTGCTCATCGTGAGTTTTTTAGTTTTAGGAGGTGGATGGTTTCTTATCATGCGCACCGAACTGAAAATTGAAAAAAAGATGCGAGATGAGTTCGAACTAAAAAGAGAAGAGGAAAAGCAGCAGAAGATGCTGCAAAAATATGAGGAGCTGCTGGCAATGGAAATCGAATGGCATACTCAGCGGCTGGCAAGCATTCATTTTTTTCTCGCCAAAATAAAGAAAAAACAGGATGCAGAATACCGTAGTACCCACCCCAGCATTAACGGTGATAACACCCAGCTGCATTCCAGAATCAAGGCACTGATCTTTATCTACTTCCCTCATTTACAGGATGATTACGCCAAGCTCTGCAAACTGGCAGACTGCACGGTCTATTTTGACTATGTCTACGGACGATCTAACGACAGCGCGCGGGTGATCCGCGAGCTCTCGGACAAAATGCAGAAGTTTGCCGCCCTGTCGACCGAGTTCCAGAACCGCATCCGCAATGAAGTGACGGTGAAATGAGTGGCGATCCCCATTGCCTCAGGTCTATGCTTAGCCTCGAACCATATAAATAAATAGAGGCAATGTCATGGATAAGGAACTACTGGATGCGGGGTATCGCGTCTATACCGGGGAAAAAATCGATGTCTATTTCAATACTGGCATTTGTCAGCATTCCGGTAACTGTGTCAGGGGCAGCAGCAAACTGTTTAACCTGAAGCGTAAACCGTGGATTATCCCGGACGAAGTGGATGTGGCTACGGTGGTGCGGGTGATTGATACCTGCCCAAGCGGGGCGCTGAAATACCGTCATCATGACTAAACGAGGGTGCGATGGAAATACTGGAAGGGCATAACAAGTTTTATGTGAACGATGCGCAAGGTAATCAGGTCGCCGAAATCGTCTTTGTACCAACGGGCGAGCATCTGAGCATTATTGAGCATACCGACGTTGATCCTAGCCTTAAAGGGCAGGGCGTTGGCAAACAGCTGGTGGCAAAAGTGGTGGCGAAAATGCGCCAGGAGCAGCGTAAAGTGATTCCGCTGTGCCCGTTTGCGAAACATGAATTTGATAACACTCGCGAATACGACGATATTCGCGCCTGAACCCCTGCGCCAGCCCGGCTGGCGCAGCTCTCACCCATTAGCGCAGCTGCTCAACGAGCAGAATTGCCGCGATAATCACCATTAATCCCCCGGAGAGCCGGCTGACGACCCGCGCCGCCTGCGGGCGGCTGGCCAACAGCGCGCGCGAACCGTAGCCCACCAGTAAATAGATGAGTGTACAGGTGATCAGGTGCATCAGCCCCAGCGCCGACATCTGCAGCGCCACCGGCCATTGGCCGTGAGGGTCGGTAAACTGCGGCAGCAGCGCAAGGAACAGCAGAAAAACCTTTGGATTCAGGCCGCTGATACACAGTCCCTTCAGCGCCCACTGATTCCAGCCGCCGCTTAGCTGGCGGGCGGTGGATATCGTTGCCGGGCGACGCAGTAGCGCGATGCCGAGCCACAGCAGATAGGCTGCCCCCAGCAGGGTTATTGCCGTTAACGCCATCGGGTGCCCGGCAATCAGTACGCCCACGCCGGCCACCACCACGAGGGTCGCCAGAAGATGCCCTGAGATAAGCCCCGCGACGGCCGGTACGATGCGCTGTCCGTGAATACCCGCGCTGATGGTGTAGGCCCAGTCGGCCCCCGGCGTCACGATCAGCAGAAACGACACCAGCCAGAAGCCGGCGACAAAGCTCATTGCCATGGTGGACATCCTTTATGATTTGTCATTGCGTTATTCTTCGAATCACTTGAGTCGTGGTCGAGAAAGAATAACGGTATTGCCGCGCAATGAGCTTTCAATGTTATGCTTGAAATGGATGGTAAGAGAGAGAATCTTCTAAATGGACAGTATCGATCGAAAAATTCTTGCTGAGCTCCAGGCCGATGGTCGTTTATCGATTACCGAACTCGCCGAACGGGTGAATCTGAGCCTGTCGCCGTGCCATCGGCGCCTGCGTGCGCTGGAGCAGGAAGGGGTGATTACCGGCTATCGCGCCAATCTCGATCCGGGCAAGATGGGCTTTAATTTTGTCGCGCTGGTGTTTGCCACGCTGAGAGAGGGCGATCGTAACGCGGTGAGCGCCTTTGAAGAAGCGGTCGAAGATATCCCACAGATTGTGCTGGCGCAGCGTTTATTTGGCGACCCGGACTATTTAATGCAGGTCGTGACGCGCGACCTCTCTTCGTTCCAGCAGCTCTACGATCAGAAGCTCTCGGCGATGCCGGGAGTACAGCACCTGCGTTCGACGCTGGTGATGAAAACCGTGGTGCAGGACCGGCCGTTTCCGCTGGAAACGCTGAAATAGTTTCGTGCGCAAAGTGCTTGGCTGAAACGATTCGTGTGCTAATATAGCGCGACAGGGGATGGCATTCCCCCTTGAACCGCCGTGTGGCTGATGATGCCTGTTTTTATTCCTGGACCGGGAATGAACAGGCACACCTCTACCGCGTCCAGGATGATCAATTCATCTAAGGATGCGTCAATGATCTCTGAACGTTTCGCACGTAAAAATACGCTTTTCTTTCTTGTGCAGTGGCTGCTTGTGGCTACGGTGATTGCCGTGCTTGTCGGCTCGGCTTCCGCACTGTTTCTCTTTTCGCTTGATTGGGCCACCGCCACACGCATCGGCCATCGTTGGCTGATCGGACTGTTGCCGTTCGCCGGGTTTGCCGTCGGTTGGCTGTACCTGCGCTTTGGCCGTTCGGTAGAGGCGGGAAACAATCTGATCCTCGAAGAAGTGCATAATCCGGCGAATACGATCCCGCTGCGAATGGCGCCGCTGGTGTTTATCGGCACCGTGGTTTCGCATCTGTTTGGTGCTTCGGTCGGCCGCGAAGGCACCGCCGTGCAAATGGGCGCCTCTATCGCCGACCGTTTTACGCCGTTGTTGAATCTTGATAACGATGCGCGGCGAATGGTGCTGATGGCCGGGGTGAGCGCCGGTTTTTCTTCCGTCTTTGGTACGCCGCTGGCCGGGGCGATATTTGGGATGGAGGTGATGGCGATTGGCCGGATGCACTACACCGCCATCTTCCCCTGCCTGCTGGCGGCGGTGATTGCCGACCAGGTTGGCCTGATGTGGGGCGTGCACCATACGCACTATGCAATGTCGCTGATCCCGCCGATGTCGCTCTGGACGCTGGGTGCGGTGATTATCGCCGGCGGCTGTTTTGGCCTGGCGGCGCGCGCGTTCGCGGATGCCACGCACCTGATTGGCGGCATCATGAAGAAATACGTGGCCTATGCGCCGCTGCGCCCGTTTATTGGCGGGATAATGGTAGCGCTGGCGGTTTACCTGCTGCACGCGGATCGTTATATCGGCCTTGGCATACCGACCATCGTTGATGCCTTCCAGCACCCGCTGGCACCGTGGGATTTTCTCGGCAAGCTGGTCTTTACCGTCGTGTCGCTGGGTAGCGGCTTTAAAGGCGGCGAGGTGACGCCGCTATTTTATGTCGGCGCGACGCTGGGTAATGCGCTGGCGCCGTTGTTGCATCTGCCGTTTGCCTTCCTGGCAGGGCTGGGCTTTGTCGCGGTCTTTGCCGGTGCCGCCAACACGCCGCTGGCTTCTACCCTGATGGCTATTGAGCTGTTCGGCGCCGACGTTGGCGTGTACGCGGCGATGGCCTGCGTGATGGCTTATCTGGTCTCTGGCTATACCGGTATTTATCGGGCTCAGCGGGTTGCCTGCCTGAAGCATCAGGTGGTACCGGAAGGGATT
Organism: Kluyvera genomosp. 2; assembly: GCF_036759865.1. Classification (NCBI taxonomy): domain Bacteria; kingdom Pseudomonadati; phylum Pseudomonadota; class Gammaproteobacteria; order Enterobacterales; family Enterobacteriaceae; genus Kluyvera; species Kluyvera genomosp. 2. Next base: position 82,612 of record NZ_JAPKIA010000002.1, on the reverse strand, counting down.
GCGCTGTCGGAACTGCCTGCCTGGCAGCGTAAAAATGCTCGCGAACATGCCCGGACCGAAGAAGCAAAAGCGGATAGCTAATAACGTATTGTTGTAACAGCATGGATTTCTTATTGCAAAAATGTAAATAACGAACTCAATATTTGTTATTTCAGAATGGCGGCTCATTCTGGCTATCTTGATTTCAGCCCACTCCCCGGCAATGAATCAGGAGAAAACCAGAATGAGCAGACAAATCAAATTAGGCGCTTTTCTTCCCGGCGGCGGTCAACATATTGCGGCGTGGCGGCATCCGGATCAGCCTGCCGACGGCGCAACCAGTTTCGAATTTCATAAGCAGCTAGCGCAGACCGCCGAGCGCGGCTTGTTTGATGCCTACTTTCTGGCCGATGGCCTGGCGATCCCGGCCTCTGGCGTAACCGACGGCGGCACGGCGAAGGTAGCCGGTTTTGAGCCGCTCACGCTGTTCTCCGCGCTGGCGCCGCTGACCAAAAATATCGGCTTTATCGCCACCGCATCCACCACCTATGAAGAACCCTATAATCTGGCGCGAAAGTTCGCCTCGCTGGATTTGATCTCCGGCGGCCGCGCGGGTTGGAACGTGGTGACCACGGCGACGGAAGCGGCAGCGCACAATTTCAACCTCGATACCCAGCATCCGCATGAATACCGCTATCAGCGGGCGAAAGAGCACGTTGAGGTGGTGAAAAAACTGTGGGATAGCTTTGAAGATGATGCGTTCCTGCGCGATAAGGCCTCCGGGCAGTTCTTCGATCGTCAAAAGGTGCACGACACCAACCACGTCGGCAAATTCTTTAAAGTACGCGGCCCGCTGAACGTCGCGCGCTCGGCGCAAGGTCAACCGGTTATCGTGCAGGCCGGGCAATCGGAGAGCGGTCGGGCGCTGGCGGCAGCCACGGCGGAAGTGATCTTTACCTCCCACCAACATCTCGGGACGGCGCAGGCTTTTTATCGTGACATCAAATCTCGCGCCAGGGCGGTCGGCCGTAATCCGGATCACGTGCTGATCATGCCAGGCGTTGCGCCGTTTATCGGGCGTACCGAGGAAGAAGCCAAAGAAAAATACCACAAGCTGACTTCGCTTATCGTCGAAGCCGATGGCATTGCGCTACTGAACGGTCTGGCCGGTGGCGGGATCGATCTGGGGAAATTCGATCCTGATGGCCCGCTGCCGCCGCTGCCGGTGACGGAAGGCATGAAGTCGCGTCCTGAGCTGATCCGCCAGATCGCCGATGACAACAATTTCACTATCCGCCAGCTGTACCAATGGGTGGCGACCGCGCGCGGGCACTTTACCGTGGTCGGCAGCGCTGAGCAGGTGGCCGATACGCTGCAGGAATGGTTTGAGAACGAAGCGGCCGACGGTTTCAACGTGCTGCCGCCCTGGCTGCCGGGCGGGCTGGATGACTTTATCGAGCTGGTGGTGCCTATTTTGCAAAAGCGCGGGGTGTTCCGCACTCGCTATGAAGGCACAACGCTGCGCGAAAATCTGGGGCTGCCGTTTGCCGAAAACCGCTACAGCGCTGCGCGCAACGCCAAAGTGGCCTGAGGAGGAGCTATGTTTTATTCCGCTACGCGTATTCGTCTGAAGGCCCGCCGCGCCGCCGCGCCGGCCTACGGTCTGTGGTATCAGCGCAGTTTGTCGCTGATTGCCCGTTATGGCCTGCTGGCGCTGTTTTTCGCCGGCTGGCAAATCGCCAGCACCGCGGGCTGGTTGAACGCCGCGGTGATCCCGCCGCTGGATAAAATCTTCGTCGCGCTGTGGAACGGCATAACCGAAGGGGCGCTGCTGGGGGACATCACCATTAGCCTGCAGCGAGCCGGTCTGGCCTTTGCCGCTGCCATTGTGGTGGGCATTCCGCTGGGACTGTTTATGGGGCAAATTCGCCCGCTCGAACAGGCGCTGGACCCCATCTTACAGCTCTTCCGTCAGACTTCTGCGCTTGCGCTGTACCCGATCTTTATCCTGCTGCTGGGACTGGGGGAAACCTCAAAAGTATTCGTCATCTTCTGGGCGGCGCTGTTCCCGATTCTGCTGTCGACCATTAGCGGCGTGAAAGAGGTGGACGGTAAGCTGCTGGAAATGGCGCGCACTTTCGGCGCAGGCCGTCTGACGCTGTTTTACCGGGTGATTGTCCCGGCTTCCGTTCCTTCTATTTTTGTCGGCCTGCGTCTGTCCGCGACCACTGCGCTGCTGTTGCTGATTGCCGCTGAGATGATTGGCGCTAATCAGGGCATCGGTTTTCGGGTGATGAATGCGCAATATAACTTCCAAATTCCCATGATGTTCGCGGCAATATTTCTGCTGGCTTTTGCCGGGTTATTAGCGAATGCCATTCTGGTCATTTTGCAACGCCGACTGTGTCGCTGGAACTCTCGTAACCATTAATTTTGCACGTTATTTTGCGTTTTTACATCTAGCCTGACGGGAATATAAATAATGAAAAAACAGATCTATTTTGTGTGGGTAGCGGTCCTTTTTCTCGTTGGCATGAGTGCCTCCGTACGGGCGCAGGAAGAGGTCACGATGCGCTATATGGCGAGCTACGGCGGTATTTCCGCGCACGAATTAGCGGAAGCGCTGGGGTATTTTAAAGGCACCGGCGTAGCGATCAAAAATGCCGGCTACGCCAGCGGTGGCCCGGAGTCGTTATTTGCGCTGGCTTCTAACAGCATTGATATTGGCTCGGCGGCGACGCCTGCGGTGATTAACGCCATCGCCAACGGCAACGACTTCGTGGCGGCATACCCGACCAACGGCATCAATGAGACCACCAAATCTATCTTCTACGTGAAGGAAGATAGCCCGATTAAGTCCATCAAAGATTTAGTCGGAAAAAGCGTCGCTGTGAATACCCTGGGTGCGCATCTGGACTACACCCTGCGTGAAGCGTTGCACCAGGCGAACCTGCCGGAAAACGCGGCGAAGCCGGTTGCGGTGCCGGGCCCACAGCTCGAGCAGACCTTGCGTTCCGGGCAGGTGGACGTGGCGGCGTTTGGCTACTGGCAAACCACCTTTGAAGGCGCGGCGCGTAGCCACGGCGGCCTGCGTCCTATTTTCAACGATGCTGATGTGCTCGGCCCGATTGCCGGCGGCTTTACGGTGCTGCGTGCGGATTTCGTGAAGCAGCATCCTGACGCAGCGCGCGTCTTCGTTGTGGAATCTGCGCGTGCGCTGGACTTTGCCCGTGATAACCCGGAAAAAGTGCGCGAAATTATGGCTAACATCCTCAAAGAACGCGGTGAAAACCCGGAAGTGGCGAAGTACTTCACCGGCTACGGCGTGCGTAAGGGCGGGCAGTCTGAGCCGCACGACGTGCAGTTCTGGCTGGATATTCTTGAGCGCGACGGCGTGCTGAAAAAAGGCCAGTTAAAAGCCTCAAACATTTTGCTCAAAACGGAAGGTGTATGATGACGGCGACGTTACAAACCCCGCGCGGCGATATCTCAATTCGCAGCTTGCGTAAGACCTTCTCTCTTGAGGGCAAGCCGTTTGATGTCTTCCGCGACCTCAATTTACAGATTGAAAGCGGCCAGAGTATTGCTATCGTCGGGCCGAGCGGTTGCGGGAAAACCACGCTGCTGCGTATTCTGGCGGGGCTGGAAACACCTGACGCCGGCGATGTGATTATCGACGGTCAGGCGGTGCACGGTATGAGCCGCGAGCGGGCGGTCATATTTCAAGAGCCGCGCCTGTTGCCATGGCTGACGGTGCTGGAAAACGTCAGCTTCAGCCTGGATGTGCAAGGCGTTGCGCGCAAGCAGGCCAGGGCGCGGGCGAAAGAGGCGATTGAACTGGTGGGGCTGAGCCACTGTGAGCAGGCCTTGCCGAACCAGCTTTCCGGCGGCATGGCGCAGCGCGTGGGGATTGCGCGAGCGCTGACGATTCAGCCAGAGATCCTGCTGCTGGATGAACCGCTGGGGGCGCTGGATGCGATGACTAAAATCACCATGCAGGAAGAGCTGGTGCGCATCCGTGACGCGGAAAAAATGACGATGGTGCTGGTGACGCACGATCTCGAAGAGGCGATTTATCTGGCCGATCGGGTGTTGATATTACCAAAAATCAAGGGCGATCCGATTCGTACCATTGAGGTCACGCTGCCGCGTCCGCGCGAACGCAGCAGCAGCGAATTTGTCCGTCTTCGCCAACAGTTAATGGCAGAATTTGGCCTGCATTAATTGATACTCGAATAAAGGAGAATATTAACTTTATTTCCTTGCAAAGAATGCGGCTGCTTTTTTTAATTAAAAAAAGCGGGCAGGGGAATATTGTTAATGTTTTTAATTAAATATGGGTGATATTTTAAAATAATGTAAAAGTGCGCTACTATTGTCGCACTCAATACATTCTGCTATGCGAATATCATCATTATGTCTGCAATTAATAAAAAACTATTCTCGCTGGCCGCGCTTGCGCTGCTGGTGAATTCAACCGCTTACGCCAATACCGATACGCCGGAAAAAACCGATGTTCTGCTGATCGGCGGCGGCATCATGAGCGCCTCACTGGGCACCTGGCTGCAGGAATTACAGCCTGACTGGAAACAGGTCATGGTCGAAAAACTCGACAAGGTGGCCCTGGAATCTTCTAACGGTTGGAATAATGCCGGAACCGGCCACTCGGCCAACATGGAATTAAACTACACGCCGGAGCGCCCGGACGGCACTATCGACGTAAGCAAAGCGCTGGAAATTAACGAACAGTTTATGATTTCCCGCCAGTTCTGGTCGGCACAGGTTAAGCGCGGCGTGCTGAATAATCCGCATGCGTTTATTAACTCGACGCCGCACATGAGTTTCGTGTGGGGCGATAAAAACGTGGAATACCTCGGCAAACGCTACGATGCGCTGCAAAAAACCACGCTGTTCCAGGGCATGAAATTCTCAACCAATCATCAGCAAATTGCCGAATGGGCGCCGCTGGTTATGGCTGGCCGTGACCCACAGCAGAAGGTGGCCGCGACCTGGACGCCGGTGGGGACGGACGTTAACTACGGTGAAATTACTCGCCAGCTGATCGGCAGCCTGCAAAAGAACCCGCACTTCACGCTGCAAACCTCCTCTGAAGTGACCGAATTTAAGCGCAACGGCGATAACTCCTGGCATGTGACCATTGAAGATGTGAGTAGCGGTAAACAGCACGCGATTGACGCGAAGTACGTGTTTATTGGCGCTGGTGGCGGCGCGCTGAAGCTGTTGCAGAAAACCGGTATTCCGGAAGCGGATAATTATGCGGGCTTCCCGGTGGGCGGTTCCTTCCTGATGACTGAGAACCCGGATGTCACTCGCCAGCATCTGGAAAAAGTCTACGGGCAGGCGTCCGTGGGTGCGCCGCCGATGTCGGTACCGCATATTGATGCGCGCTTTATCGACGGTAAGCGCGTGGTGCTGTTCGGGCCGTTTGCGACCTTCTCCACCAAGTTCCTGAAGCAGGGATCGTTCTTCGATCTGCTAAGCACCACCACGACCAGCAACGTAATGCCGATGACCCACGTTGGCCTGGATAACTTTGATCTCGTGAAATATCTTATCAGCCAGGTGATGTTAAGCGACGACGATCGTTTTGCGGCACTGAAAGAGTATTACCCTGCAGCACGTAAGGAAGACTGGACGCTGATCCAGGCCGGTCAGCGTGTGCAGATTATTAAGAAAGACGCTGACAAAGGCGGTGTGCTGAAGCTGGGGACCGAAGTTGTGGTTGACCAGCAGCGCACGATTTCTGCACTGCTGGGCGCATCGCCCGGAGCGTCAACGGCTGCGCCGATTACGCTGAACGTGATTAAAAAGCTGTTCCCTGAGCAGTTTAACTCGCCGGAATGGCAGAGCAAAATCCGCAGCATCGTGCCGAGCTTTGGCCAGAATCTGAATGGTAATACCGCGCTCACCCAGCAGGTATGGGATGACACGGCCGCCACCTTGCAACTGACCAAACCGCCGGTTATTCAGATGCCCGCCGCACCGGTCGCGCAGGCTAAACCGGTAGAACAGCCGGCGACCGCCTCGCCACAGCATGATATGGCGCTGTAAGCCTCGCCTCTTTCCCGGGGGCGGCTACTGCCTTCCCCGGGACATATCCCCGGTATTATTCTTGCGTTTAGCGATGAATCGTTAATTTGGACTATTGAATAATTTTCCTGCTATTACATGTCTATATTAACGTTTCTCTTATTTTCCTATCGATATACGGAATGCAGTTCACATATTTATTTTACCAGCTATATTGTCCATGTGCATAGCATGAAACCGTCACCCGCTTTTATTAAACTTCATCCGCTGCTTTATTAATAAATGTCTATTAATTATTCGCCATAAGGATATAAATATGACGCCTAACAGGGCCGTGGAGAAGTTGAGTGTATTTGAAAAAATAGGGTTTAGTTCGGGCGATGCCGCCTGCAATTTATTGTTTAATCCGATTACCATGTTTCTGGCTTTTTTTTACACCGATATTTATGGCATTGATGCCGGGGTGGTGGCCACGATTTTTTTGCTGGTACGTATTGTGGACGCTTTTTTTGATCCTTTTTATGGCGCCATGATTGATAAAACGAAAAGCCGCTGGGGGCGCTATCGTCCCTGGATGCTCTGGTGCGCGGTGCCCTTTACCCTGAGCTGTATGATGATGTTCTACACGCCGGACTTGGGGGCCAATGCCAAGATTATCTACGCTTTTTTTACCTATCTGCTGCTCTCGCTGCTCTATTCCGCAGTCAATATTCCGTTCTGCTCGCTTGGCTGTGTGATTACGGGAAATGCGACGGAAAGGGTCTCCTGCCAGCAGTATCGCTGCATTGCTGGCGCGGTTGCCGGATTGTTCTGTACGTTTACGCTGCTGCCTCTGGTGCAGTATTTCGGCGGCGGCAATCGGCAGACCGGATTTTTCTGGGTGGTGACGCTGTATGCGGTGCTGGCGCTGGCGCTGTTTGTTTTTTGTTTCCGTACCACCACCGAAAGAGTGGAGCCAGAGAGTGAAAACAGCGACGGGGTATTAAAGAATATTGGACACGCATTAAAGAACGATCAGCTTATTGTCTGTTCATTAGGGATGTTTCTGGACTGCTTCCCTTCGTTTGTTCGCGGCGCGGTAGCGATCTATTTTGCTAAATATATTCTGCATCTCAATGATTGGTTGAGTACTTTATTTATGAGTCTGGGTATCGTTGCTGGAATTATTGGCTGTTTGATTACGCCTTTGTTTACGCGCTATTTCTGTAAAGTGGCGGTATATAAATATGTCAAGCTGTGTCTCGTGGTATTGTCTTTGGCGTTCTATCTTATTGATCCTGACAATTTGACGCTGATGTTTATCTTTTATTTTGTGCTGTCGGTTGTTCATCTGACCAGTGCGCCGATTTTATGGAGTTTTGTTGGCGATGCGGATGATTACGGTGCATGGAAGCTGAAAAAAAGAATGGCAGGGCTGTGCGCTTCCAGCAATCTCTTTACGCTGAAGGTTTCGCTGGCGGTTAGCGGAGCGCTGGTGGGCGGAATTCTCTCCCTTTACGGTTATGTTCCGGATGCGGCGCAGCAAAGCGATACGGCGATTTCCGGTATTTACCTACTGATGGCCGGTATTCCGGCGGGCGGATACGCCGCCAGCTGGCTGTTGTTTCAGCTGTTTTACAAGCTCGATCGCCGGACGATGGGACGCATCGAACATGAACTGTTTTCGCGCTAAGGAGAGACACGATGAAAAATGCCCATATTTTGTTTGATAGGCACTATGTTATTGGTGACGTTTCTCCCCGGCTGATGGGCTCTTTCGTCGAGCACCTGGGGCGCTGCTTATATAACGGTTTGTATGAACCGGAGCACCCGCAGGCTGATGCTCACGGCTTTCGCCAGGATGTTAAGGCCCTGATGGCGGAGGCGGGCATCAGTGGTCTACGTTATCCTGGTGGAAACTTTGTGTCAGGCTACCGCTGGCTGGACGGCGTTGGGCCGCAGGCGCAGCGTCCGGTGAGAAAAGAGATGGCGTGGCGAGCGCTGGAAACCAATGCGGTCGGGACCAACGAATTTGCCGCCTTTACCCGCGATGCGGGCATTGAATTAATCATGGCCTGTAATCTGGGGACCGGGACGCCGATGGAAGCCGGTGAGCTGGTGGACTATTGCAATACGTATTCCGGAACGGCATGGGCCGAGCTGCGCCGCGCGCACGGCGTTGAGGAGCCCCACGATATTCGTCTATGGTGCCTGGGCAATGAGATGGACGGAAAATGGCAGATTAGCGCGCTGACCGCAGAGGAGTATGCGCGCAAGGCGCGGGAGGCGGCCAAAATTATCAAATGGATGGACCCCCAATCTCAGACTATCGCCTGCGGCTCCTGCACCAATGAAGCAGGGCATCTGACATTTGGCGAGTGGGATCGTATCGTACTCGAAGCATGCTACGACGATATTGACTATCTCTCCCTGCACCGCTATCTGAACTATCGCCCGGATAAACAGCTGGTCTACGCGGCTCATGAAGATGAACGCGATATCCCCTGGTTGTTCAGCGATCTGCGTCGCTACCTGGATACGGTGATTGCCGCCTGCGATTTTGTGAAAGGTCGTCGCGGTTCAGATAAAAGCATGGCGATCAGCTTCGACGAATGGGGCGTCGTTACCGAGTCCGGTGCGATACCGGGCGGCCAGCAGCAAGATTATGGCTATGCCAGCTTTTCACAGCTCGACGCCGTGGTGTATGGCGGTGTGCTGTGTACCTTTCTCAATTACGCCGACCGGGTGAAAATTGCCTGTCAGTCGCTACTGGTGAACGAAGGCGGGATGATCTCGACTCAGCCCGGTGGAGCTGCGATTCGTCAGACCACGTTTTACCCGTTCCGTGATGTGGCCCACCACGCCAAAGGCGTCGCGTTAAAAGCGGTTTGCGAGATTGATTTATGCGAGACGGGGCACCATGGTCAGCATGTTGCGCTGGAAACCGCCGCGACGTTTGATGCTGACAGCGGCCGTCTGGCGGTATTTATCGCCAATCACGATCTTAATGATGATTACTGTCTGCGGCTCCAACTGAACGGTTTTATGGCGCTCAAGCCCGTGTCGCACACACAGTTGCAGAGTGACGATTATCGACAGGTGAACAGTTTTGAACGACCCGATAATGTGGTGCCGGTGTCGCTTACGCTGGCGGCGCCGGATAACGGTCAACTGACGCTGGTGGTCCTACGGCATTCGTGGAATATGTTGATTTTTGAGCTGATATAGCAGAAGAACAGCGGGCAGCCCAGGCTGCCCGCTGGGGATTTAACCCAAAAACATCACCGACACGCACATCACGCCGACAATCAGCGTAATCAGGCTGCCGATAGAGCGGTAGGGTTTCAGCGCCGGAATCAGGTAGGTCGACAGCGTTGGCATGATAAACAGAATCATGGCAATCAGCGGGCCGCTGATAGCATAAATCATGGATATCGCGTTCGGATTGATGCAGCAGACGATAAACGTCACCGTGGACACCAGCAGGATCGACAGGCCGCGGTTGAACGAGCGGCTTTTGCGTACGCCCACCTGGTTGAGCGACGATTTTACCATCTCGCTTGCGCCTTCAATCACGCCAAAGTAGGTGCCGAGGAACGATTTCGACATCGCCACGACCGCGACAATAATGCCGGAAATCGACAGCCAGCCAGGCGAGTTGGGCATCATCGACAGCGCAGAAAGGATGGTCACGCCTTCCTCTTTCGCTGTATTAATGTATGACGGCGGAATCGACAACAGGCAGCTGAAGACGAAGAACAGCACGCTCAGGCAGATAATCAGATACGCCACCTTCATGATTTTTTTGCATTTACCCATGGCCTGCTCGCCGTATTTCTCTCGCCTGTCGATGGCGAAGGTCGAAATAATCGGCGTATGGCTAAAAGCGAAAACCATCACGGGAATGGAAAGCCACACCTGGTGTAACGTATGGGTGTTGACCTCCATCTGCGTCGTCAGCAGCGAAGGCTGCCAGCTGCCGGTCAGGTATACGGACAGGAACAGGAAGTAGGCGATCAGCGGGAATACCAGCATTCCCATCACCTTGATGGTGGTCTGGCGACCGGTCAGGAAAATCAGGTTCAGCAGCACGACCACGCCCAGGCTGATGAGCGCGCGCAGCGGCAAATCAACCGGCCGATAGCGGGAGAGCTGTTCCGCTAGTGAGTTGGTAATGGCAACCGCATAGATCAACACCACCACGAAGAACGCAATAAAGTAGAGCGCGGTGATCAGGCTGCCGATCTTTTTCCCATAGTAATGGGTGACGGCACCGGTGATACCCACGCTAGCCGGCGTGTTAGCGGAGAGGATGAACTGGCATAAAGCGCGATGCGGCCAGTACGTTAATGGCCAGGCAACCAGCGCGGTGATGAACAGCACAACCGCGCCGGCGGCGCCCAGCTGGATGGGCAGGAAAAGGGTTCCCGCCCCGACGGCAGTGCCATATAAGGCAAAGCTCCATAGAGTCTCTTCTTTAGACCAGATTTTAGACATTATTCGAATGTATCAACCATAAAACCAAAAAAATGGCGGATAATTTACCATAATTAGCTTTTCGTGTGGCTGAACATTTCCAGGCCGACGGCTATCGGCCTGAAAAGAGGATTAATTTTGTGCGTAGAGATTCTGCTGGCGACGCTTCATGATGCGATCGCGCAGGGTGTCGTACGCCCAGTTGTAGAGCATGGTGTAGGGCAGGAAGAACAGGAAGAAACCGATCTCCAGCGTCAGCGCCTGGAGCAGCGTGACGCCGAGCACGAACGAGACAATGCTGACGCCGATAACAATAAACCCACACTCGAATCCTAAAGCGTGCAGGGCTCGGACTTTCGCCGTGCGCTTCACGCGGGTGACGGGCCACAGGCGATCGAAGACGGCGTTATAAATGATGTTCCACACCATGGCGGTGGTGGCGAGAATAATCGTCAGCCCGCCCATTTCCAGCACCGAACGCTGCATCAGCCATGCGGCGGTGGGCGCAAGGATCGCGGTGGCGATGCCTTCAAAGCAAACGGCATGAAAAATACGCTCCGGGAGCTTTCTGCGATGTAATAAATCTTGCTGCATGTGATGACCTTTGTTTTATGGAATACGGTTGTGCGCATTTTATGGAGAAATGTGATAAGTAAAAGATAGAATCCATCGATAAAGTAGATACTTCATGCGCTATTCCCCCGAAGCACTGACCGCGTTTGTTGAAACCGTTTCCTGCGGCTCGTTTTCGGCCGCTGCCCGTCGACTGCGCAAGAGCCAATCGACGGTCAGTACGGCCATCGCCCACCTGGAGGTGGATCTTGGCGTCACGCTTTTCGATCGCTCCGCGCGTCAGCCGGTACTGACGGTGGAAGGCCAGCGGGTATTGAGCTATGTTCAGGCCATTCTGGCTGCCAGCGAACGGCTCGATGAGTTGGCCGTGTCGCTGAGTGGTGAAACCGAGGCACGGCTGGCGTTTGTGCTCTCCGATACGCTGCATCCTGACGTGCTGGAAGATCTTCTGGCGCAGTTCGACCTGCGGTTTCCGCATACGGAGTTTGAGTGCCTGGTGGGTGAAGACGACGATGTGGTCGATCTGTTGCAAAAAGGCCGCGCGCAGGTGGGGCTGATTGAGGCGCGCGACGACTATCCCACCGACATTGGCCATACTCGCCTGCCGATGCGCACGCATATGGCGATTTACGTTGCGCCGGGGCACCCGCTGGCCGCGCAGTCGAAAGTGGAATGGGAGCAGCTGCGAACCTGGCGCGAGCTCCGGCTGAATACTTATCTGGAAAATCGCGCCACGCCCGCGCGCGGCCCGGTGTGGTCGGCACCAAACTACCTGATGCTGCTGAGCATGGCGGCGCAGGGGTTAGGCTGGTGTGCGCTGCCCTGCGCGCTGGTAGAGGAGTTTTCTCGATCGGCGGAGCTGAAGATGCTGGATATTGCGGGCTGGCCGATGGCGGTTTCTATCGATCTGCTGTGGCATAAAGAAGCCCCGCTGGGCGCTGCCGGAAGCTGGCTGCGGCAGTATCTACAGCAGGCGTCGGCGTAACGCGGATGAGATGAATTTCCTTTGTGATAAAACTCACTTTTTTTAAACAATTGCGAAAATATTTGATAACAATCATCTACTATACGCAGGTTATTTTGCGCTGAGGTCAAGATGAAAGATGTCGTTATCGTAGGTGCAGTCCGTACGCCCATCGGCTGTTTTCAGGGGGCGCTTGCTCGCCATTCTGCCGTCGAACTGGGTAGCCTGGTGATCAACGCGTTGGTGGAACGCAGCGGTATTTCCGCCGCGTCGATCGATGAGGTGATTATTGGTCAGGTTTTGACCGCAGGAACCGGGCAAAATCCGGCGCGACAGTCTGCGATAAAAGGCGGTCTGCCGAATACCGTCTCGGCCATTACCATCAACGACGTCTGCGGTTCGGGGCTGAAGGCGCTGCATCTGGCGACCCAGGCGATTCAGTGCGGTGAAGCGGATGTGGTGATTGCCGGCGGACAGGAGAACATGAGCCGCGCGCCGCACGTGCTGACCGACAGCCGCACCGGCGCGCAGCTTGGCAACAGTCAACTGATTGATAGCCTGGTTCACGACGGCCTGTGGGACGCTTTTAACGACTACCACATGGGGGTCACGGCGGAAAATCTGGCGCGTGAATACGGTATTAGCCGCGAGCAGCAGGATGCATGGGCGCTTAGCTCGCAGCACAAAGCGCGTAAGGCCATTGATTCAGGCCGCTTTCGTGATGAAATTGTGCCGGTGATTAACCCGCTGCCGGACGGCGGCAGGCAGGTTGTCGATACCGATGAACAGCCGCAAACGGATGCCAGCGCCGAAGCGTTGGCGCGTTTAAGCCCTTCCTTCGACCACGCCGGATCGGTTACAGCGGGGAACGCGTCATCCATTAATGACGGCGCGGCGGCAGTGCTGATGATGAGTGAAAGCAAAGCGCTTGAACTGGGGCTGCCGATTCTGGCGCGCATCCGCGCCTTTGCCAGCGTGGGCGTCGATCCGGCGCTGATGGGGATTGCTCCGGTGTATGCCACGCGCCGTTGTCTGGAGCGCGTCGGGTGGCAGTTGAATGATGTCGACCTGATTGAGGCTAACGAGGCGTTTGCCGCCCAGGCGATTTCGGTGGGTAAAATGCTGGAATGGAACGCGCAGAAGGTCAATGTGAACGGTGGGGCAATTGCGCTCGGGCATCCTATCGGTGCATCTGGCTGCCGTATTCTTGTTTCTCTGGTGCATGAGATGATTAAGCGTGATGCCCGTAAAGGGCTGGCGACGCTGTGTATCGGTGGCGGTCAGGGTGTGGCGCTCGCCGTTGAGCGCGATATTCAGTAAGTTATCTTTAGTTTCCCTCATATTTTTTCTTTTCAGAAAGACCTCATTTGAGGTCTTTTTTGTTTATTCCCGCCGAACTGCCAGACAATAAACGTGTTTTTGTCTAGTTCTCTTCTTTGGCGTTTTATTCATATTTGTTTCAGATGTAAGCATTGTGAATCAGTTCATCCTTAGCATGGATATAAGTAGAAAATTGAATATTTCGCCTGCTAAAAATAACCCACGTTATTTGTTTTGTGATAACCATCTGTTATTTAAGTAAAATATTGAAAATTTAATTCAGTTTAAATAAATCTTTGTGATCTAAGTTTTATTTTTTAAGGGTTATGTAGGTTTTTTATTGAGCTTTATCACGTCCTCTTTGTGCCAGTTTTTCTGAAACAAATAATTACGATCTTGATCACTAAAATAGATATTTGGAAAAAATAAAATACAATTCCATAAAAAAGAAACATAATTTCAATTGAGGGATGGCAAATGCTTAAGAAAACTCTGGCCCTGGCTGTATTATCCGGTATGTCTTTCGCCGCATCGGCGGTCACCGTTGACCTGCGTCATGAATATATTGACAGCGGTTCCAACGCCGACCGCGTTGCGGTATCTCATCGCTTTGATAACGGTCTTGGTTTTGGCGTAGAAGCGAAGTGGAAGACCGGTGGTGATACTGATAAACAGGACCGCCCGTTCAACGAAATCGTGGGTAATGGTCACGAAGAGTCCATTAACTGGCGCTGGAAAGTGACCAATAATTTTGCCCTGAACCCGGGCTTTAACATCGAAAGTAAAGATAGCTTCTCTATCTACAAACCTTATCTGCATGCGCAGTACAGCTTCGACAGCGGTTTCTATGTCGCTGCGCGTTACCGCTACGAATATACGCGCGTTCCGGCAACGTCAAGCAACGGCGGCGTGGATGATAAAGTCAACAAACTCGATACCTGGGTGGGTTGGGCGATGGGTGACTGGCGCGTCGAGCTGAACTACGTTTATGCGCGCAGTACTGAGGCTGATGCTCAGCATAAGAGCCTGTACCGCAACAATAACAAACCATACAGCAACGAATACAACGCCAAGATGGCCTACAAGTGGGATAAAAACTGGTCACCGTATTTTGAAGTGGGGAACGTGGGCGTCAAATCTACCGATGAACGCCAGACCCGTCTGCGCGTTGGGGTAGCGTACTCCTTCTGACATTAACAAAATCGGACCCTCATCCGTTTTCCCCCCGGAGCATTTGGCCGGGGGTTTTCGTTTTTCGTGTCCGTGCGCCAGTATTGTGCGCGTAATGTCTTGCCCGATGGCGCTTCGCTTATCGGGCATAATATGACAGGCAAAAAAAGGCCCTCCAGAAGGAGGGCAAGGCCAGTTACAGAAACACTAAACTCAGAATTTTAAGCTTGTACTAACTTACGTTCGGTCGGCAGTTTGGCGATATACAGCGCCGGTTTGCCGTCTTTGTCAGAGCTGAACAGCACCGCGCTGTCGTCCGGGGTAAAGGACGGATGCGGGTGAGTCACCTGACGACTGTTTTGTACCGTTGCCCACGAGGTGTCGTGGCGCGCAATCGGGAAGTAGGCTTTTTTCGCGACATCAAAGCCATACAGATACGGATCGTTGTCGATGGTGTAGCCGCTGGTGTCCTTAACGTCGACCGGGGTACCGGAGCCATCGCCGACCAGCATGGTGCCGTCGAAGTTGCTCATCAGGTGCGAGCAGGCCGGCATCTGCATCAGCGCTTCGTTTACGTTGGTATCCGGGTTGAAGCGGTAAATGGTACGACCCTGCTTGCCTTTCAGGTAGGAGACGTAAACCAGTGCCGAACCGTTGGGTACCCAGAACTCGTGCGTGCAGCTTTCGCCTTCCGCATGCTCTTTCACTTTACGCACGTTGCTGCCGTCTTCATTAACCAGCCACATACGTGCATCAACCAGATCGTGCGGACCTTCGTGGCAGAACGCGACGGTATTGTCGTCAAACGGGCGGTAAATCGGGTGGCCAAGCCAGTTTTTCTCTTCGTGGATCACCGCGCTTTCGCCGGTTTGCAGATCGACGCGCAGCAGACGGCAGTGCGGGCCTTTGTGGAAGAAATCGTGGAACAGCTGCCAGTCGTTCAGCGGCGTCCAGTCGCTTTTTGCGATTTCAATGCCGACCAGTTTGGTGCAATCGCTGTTAGAGACCCAGGTGCCGTAACCTACCCACTCTTCCGGCACGCGGTACACTTCGCGCTCGGCCAGCGTTTTCAGGTTCACTTCCAGCAGTGTGCGGTCGTTCTTCACATAATAAAGGGATTGGTCATCCGGAGACAGGAAGCCGCCGAAGGTGTTATCGCCTGCGCCTTCGGTCAGCTGTACGGCTTCGGCGTTCGCCACATCCAGCAGGTAGTAGTTCCAATGGCCGTCGAACTCACCAGCAAACAGCAGATGGCTGCCATCATTAAAGAAGCACTTTTGATAGAAGTAGTTACGATGACAGGTGACTTCTGGTGGTGTTAAGCGGGTGATTTCCGCGCCGGTGTCCGGGTCGCGGCTGACCTCATAATTCAATTTTACCCGCATGCCTTTAGCCATGATGCTCTCCTTTTACTGATGCGGTCACGAGGTGCTATCAACCCCGCTAGCCGATATGGATGTCATTTTAAAAATTAGGTGTTAATTTATCAAAACACTGTTTCAATGTTTGTGATGTCAGACGCAGTTTATACGAAAAATCATCATTTCTGCGACTTTTTTGGTAAGGCTTTTGCCCCCCAGTCAAGCGCATCTTTGTTTTTGCACCCTCCTTTACTCCATAGAGAGTATTTTTCAAAGAAACATGTAACTAAATGAATAATATTGTTTTTTATTTTTCCTGCATGCCGCTGCATGGCGTATTCGTGATCTCATTTGCATTTTTGATATTAATTCACAGAAAAAATGAAACGATGTTTTATTTGCAATTGAAAACCCATTTCATCAGAGATAAGATACGAGCATTAACAAAGCGGAACGAAGTTTCGTTCTTATAAAGAGCATCACACCACATTTTCCTGGAGGTTCAGGTGGAAGTACGACAGAGCATTCATAGCGCTCATGCTAAAACGCTGGATACGCAGGGTCTTCGCGAAGAGTTTTTAGTTGAGCAGGTATTTGTCGCTGATGAATACACCATGGTGTACAGCCACATCGATCGCATTATCGTTGGCGGCATCATGCCGGTAGCGAAAACCGTATCCGTCGGTGGTGAAGTGGGTAAGCAGCTCGGCGTGAGCTACTTCCTGGAACGCCGCGAGCTGGGCGTCATTAACATTGGCGGCGCGGGCACGATTACCGTTGACGGCCAGTGCTTCGAGATAGGTCATCGCGACGCGCTTTACGTGGGTAAAGGGGCAAAAGAAGTGGTGTTCGCCAGCGTCGACGCGGCGAAACCGGCTAAGTTTTACTACAACTGTGCGCCAGCACACACCACGTACCCGACGAAAAAAGTCACTCCGGCCGACGTTGCGCCGGTCACGCTGGGCGATAACCTCACCAGCAACCGTCGTACCATCAACAAATACTTTGTTCCGGACGTGCTGGAAACCTGTCAGCTCAGCATGGGGCTGACCGAACTGGCGCCGGGCAACCTGTGGAACACCATGCCGTGCCACACTCACGAGCGCCGCATGGAAGTCTATTTCTATTTCAACATGGATGAAGACAGCTGCGTATTCCACATGATGGGGCAGCCACAGGAAACGCGTCACATTGTGATGCATAACGAACAGGCGGTGATCTCACCGAGCTGGTCAATCCACTCGGGCGTAGGTACTAAGGCGTATACCTTCATCTGGGGGATGGTGGGCGAGAACCAGGTCTTTGATGACATGGATCACGTGGCCGTTAAGGATCTGCGCTAGTCGCGGACAGCATTGTACACAGAACCTTTCGGGCGACATCAAGCGCCGAATGACGATGTGTATAGATTAACAATGCCTGTCCGGTACAGGCGCTAATGACAAGGAATAAAAAAATGATTTTGGATTCATTCTCTCTGCAGGGCAAAGTTGCCGTTGTCACCGGTTGTGATACGGGTCTGGGTCAAGGTATGGCGCTGGGTCTGGCGGAAGCGGGCTGCGACATCGTGGGTATCAACATCGTTGAGCCGACTGAAACCATCGAGCGCGTTACCGCGCTGGGCCGTCGCTTCCTGAGCCTGACCGCTGACCTGCGTCAGATTGACGGCATCCCGGCACTGCTGGAGCGCGCGGTAGCTGAATTCGGCCATATCGATATTCTGGTTAACAACGCGGGTCTGATTCGCCGTGAAGATGCGATCGACTTCAGTGAAAAAGACTGGGACGACGTCATGAACCTGAATATCAAGAGCGTGTTCTTCATGTCCCAGGCTGCGGCGAAGCACTTCATCGCGCAGGGCAAAGGCGGCAAAATCATCAACATCGCTTCCATGCTCTCCTTCCAGGGCGGCATCCGCGTTCCGTCTTACACCGCGTCTAAAAGCGGCGTAATGGGCGTAACCCGCCTGATGGCGAACGAGTGGGCGAAGCACGGCATCAACGTCAACGCGATTGCTCCGGGCTATATGGCGACCAACAACACCCAGCAGCTGCGTGCTGACGAAGAGCGTAGCGCTGCAATCCTTGACCGTATCCCGGCGGGGCGTTGGGGTCTGCCGAGCGACCTGATGGGGCCGATCGTCTTCCTGGCTTCTCCGGCATCTGACTACATCAACGGCTATACCGTTGCGGTAGACGGCGGCTGGCTGGCGCGCTAAGCGTTCGCTCGCGATAAAAAAACCTGCTACGGCAGGTTTTTTTATTCCCGCACGGCGGCGGAAGGCCTCCCGCGTAGTATTGTATTTATCCATATCGAAATGCATGAATTATCCATGCTGCCCAGATTGTCATATCGGATAAAGGCTAATTTTATTGACGCGCAGAGGTGATGTAACAAATGTCGCGCATCATTGAAAGTCAAATATCCATCACAAAATCACTCTACCCAGCAATATAGTCCATATCCTTGACCTTTCTTACCTGACAACGTTACGCGTCCTCCCCGTACTTTATGCGTATGTCTTACTCTGTCTGGCAGGAAAAAAATGACTTCAATCAGTAACGACTCTACGGTAATGCCGAGCGCACAGCGCGATACCCGGCGCATGAATTGGTTTGTCTCATTCGCCGCCGCGGTGGCCGGGCTGCTCTTTGGATTGGATATCGGGGTGATTGCGGGTGCGCTGCCCTTTATTACCGACCACTTCGTCTTGTCTAATCGTCTGCAGGAATGGGTGGTCAGCAGCATGATGCTGGGCGCAGCAATTGGTGCCCTGTTTAACGGCTGGCTCTCTTTCCGCCTGGGACGGAAATACAGCCTGATGGTGGGGGCCGTGCTTTTTGTGGCGGGGTCGCTGGGATCGGGTTTTGCCGTCAATGTGGAAATGTTGCTGGTTGCCAGGGTGGTTCTCGGCGTGGCCGTAGGGATCGCTTCCTACACCGCGCCGCTGTATCTGTCGGAAATGGCCAGCGAGAACGTTCGCGGTAAGATGATCAGTATGTACCAGTTGATGGTGACGCTGGGGATCGTGATGGCGTTCCTGTCCGATACCGCGTTCAGCTACAGCGGCAACTGGCGTGCGATGCTTGCCGTGCTGGCGCTACCGGCGGTTGTCCTGATTGTATTGGTTGTCTTCCTGCCTAACAGCCCGCGCTGGCTGGCGGAAAAGGGCCGCCATATTGAGGCAGAAGAGGTACTGCGGATGCTGCGCGACACCTCTGAGAAAGCGCGCGATGAGCTGAACGAAATTCGTGAAAGCCTGAAGCTGAGGCAGGGCGGCTGGGCGCTGTTTAAGATCAATCGCAACGTCCGCCGCGCCGTATTTCTTGGCATGCTGCTGCAGGCGATGCAGCAATTCACCGGCATGAATATCATCATGTACTACGCGCCGCGTATTTTTAAAATGGCGGGCTTCACCACCACCGAACAGCAGATGATTGCCACGCTGGTGGTTGGGCTGACCTTCATGTTCGCCACCTTTATTGCCGTGTTTACCGTGGACAAAGCGGGGCGTAAACCGGCGCTGAAAATCGGCTTTACCGTGATGGCGCTCGGTACGCTGGTTCTGGGCTACTGCCTGATGCAGTTTGATAACGGCACCGCCTCAAGCGGGCTGTCCTGGCTGTCGGTGGGCATGACCATGATGTGCATTGCCGGCTATGCGATGAGCGCTGCGCCGGTGGTGTGGATCCTGTGTTCCGAAATTCAGCCGCTGAAATGTCGCGACTTTGGTATCACCTGTTCAACCACGACGAACTGGGTATCGAATATGATTATCGGCGCGACCTTCCTGACGCTGCTGGATTCGATTGGTGCGGCAGGGACGTTCTGGCTGTATACCGTGCTGAACGTGGCGTTTATCGGCGTCACCTTCTGGCTGATTCCGGAAACCAAAGGGGTTACGCTGGAGCACATTGAACGCAAGCTGATGAAAGGCGAGAAATTGCGCAATATCGGCGTCTGATGGAATGCCCGGTGGCGCTACGCTTACCGGGCCTACAAGGTAGCGCCAAACGTAGGCCGGGTAAGGCGTAGCCGCCACCCGGCTTTTTTTATACCTTCGCTAAATACAGCGCCGGCATCCCCTCCGCGTCGGACGTATACAGCACCCACTTACCGTCCGGTGAGAACGACGGATGCGGGTGCGTCACCTGGCGGTCGCCGTCCAGCACTTTCCAGCTGCTGTTGTGTTGGCAAATGGCTTTCTTGCCGCCGGTTTGCAGATCGAACACCCAGATAAACGGATCGTTCAGGCTAATATCACCGGTGTTATGCGGTGCGCCGTCGCCTACAATCAGCGAGCCATCGTGGTTGCTCATCAGGTGAGAGCAGGGCGGGATCTCCATCAACTGGCGGTTTTCCAGCGTTGCGGGATCGGCGCTGTAGAGATAGCGGTGCGGGTTATTCTCCTGATGGGCGACGTAATACAGCGCCGAACCGTCCGGAACCCAGAATTCATGGGTAAAGCTTTCTCCCGGCTGCTGCTGACGCACGCAGCGAACGTTGCTGCCGTCTTCGTTCACCAGCCACATACGCGCGTCGATCGCATCACGCGGACCTTCATGGCAAAACGCCACCGTCGCGTCGTCAAACGGGCGGTAGATCGGGTGCCCCAGCCAGCGTTTTTCCTGCAAAATGGTGCGCTGCTCGCCAGTTTTTAGATCGATATTGATTAAGCGGCATTCCGGGTTGGTAAAGTAGAACGCGCGGAATTTCGACCAGTCGGTCAGCGGCTGCCAGTCGCTTTTTTTAATCTCAATGCCAACCAGCTTTGTGCAGTCTGAGTTTGCTACCCAGGTGCCGTAGGCAACCCACTCGTCATCCACCTCGTAGACCACGTACTCTTCCAGCGTGGTCAGATCGACGCGTCTAAGCTGGCGCGTATCTTTTACATACCACAGCGATTGGTCGTCATCGGAAAGAAAACCACCGAAGGTGTTATCCCCGGCGCCGTCGGTCAGTTGGGTTGCCTGTTGCGCGGCAATATCCAGCAAGTAGTAGTTCCAGTGCCCCTCGAACGCACCGCCAAAAATCAGCTTGCCGCCGTCGCGGGTGAAGCATTTTTGGTAGAAGTAGTTACGATGGCAAATGATATGCGGTGGCGTCATCCGGATCACTTCGTGACCGGTTTCGCTGTCCTTCTGGTGGCGGAAATTCAGCGGGATGATTTTGCCTTTCATGTCCTTTCTCCTTGAATAAAAAAATACCCCGCAACCGGAAGTTGCAGGGTATTAACGCATTAACAGCAATTAACGCATGGCGCGTCTCAGGATACGTTCACCCTGACGCTGGAAGTCGGCCGCGGCTTCTTCAACGGTTTTCTGGCCGTAGTCGATGTACTGCAGCGTGGTACCGAACTGCGCCACGATCTGCGGATCGTCAAAGTACGGAGACACGCTCAGTTTAGCCGGCAGAGACTGCGCCAGACGCAGGCCGGATACTGACGGATCGTCTTCTTTCAGAATGCCGTCTTCGGTCAGGTATTTCACTGCAACCTTGCTCAGCGGCACGCCGCGCTCCAGGCCCAGCGTATCCACGCCTTCTTTGCTGTTCAGCAGGAAGTTGATCACTTTCGCTGCCGCTTCTGGGTTCTTGGTGGATTTGCCGATAGACAACATCTGCGCTGGTTTGAAGAACAGACCCGCGTCGGTGGCGCCTGGCAGCATTGGGTAGCTACCCAGTTCCAGCTTGGCTGGCGGCTTCAGGTTATCGGAGTACTTGTTAATGGTGGAGTTCCACATGTAAGTACCGCCCCATTCGCCCTGGATCCACGGCTTCATTTCGTACATGTTGCTCTTACCAAATGACGCATAGTATTTGGTGTCCGGCATCACGTGGCTGTCGACCAGTTTTTTGTACATCTGGAAGAATTCAACCCACTGCTCTTTGCTGTAGGAGAATTTCTTCGCTTCCTGGTCGATGGCTGGAATATTGTATTTCTGCGTCATGTACGAGTTCAGCAGCGCCAGGGTATCCTGGTGCTCAAGAACCACTGGATAGTACTGTTTACCCAGTTTGCTCTCGAAGGTTTTGCCCGCCGCCATCAAATCATCCCAGGTTTTCGGGTATTCAACGCCCGCTTGCTTCCAGGTTTCATCGTTGAAGTAGAACACGCGCGCGGTCACGGAGATTGGGATCCCGTTCAGCTTGCCGTTCACCGTGGTGGACTGCAGCTCTTTGGCATCGAACTGGCTTAAGTCGATGACATCCTTCATTTTGTTCAGGTCGTAGAAACCGTCGCCGGTTTTAGAGAAAATCGGCAGCCAGTTCCAGTTAGTCTGCATGACGTCAGGCTCGGTGCCGCCTGCGATCTGGGTGGTCAGACGGGATAAGTGGCCGTCCCAACCGGTGTATTCTGCTTTGACGTTAATGTCCGGGTTCTGCTTATGGAACTCTTCCAGCGCCTTCAGGGTGACCTGGTGGCGGCCGTTACCGCCCCACCAGGACATGCGAAGGTCGACATCCTTTGCCATAGAAGGGAGGGCCGTGAGGCCCAGGGTAGCGGAGATTGCTGCGCTTAAAAGCACTTTTTTCATTGTAATACTCCAGATTAGAGAGAGAGGTTCTGTTCAGTTTTAGCGTCAAAGATATGACATTTGTTCATGTCAAACTTAAAGTACACCTTACGATGAAGCCCCTTATCAATCATTGGCTTAGCCTCATCTGAAGGGATGCGTGCCGTCAGCTCGTAGTTCGCGACTTTCAGGTAAACGAAGAACTCGTGACCCATGTTTTCGACGCGAACCATCTCACCGCTGCAGCCGCCTTCAGCGAACGGCTCATCGGAAAGGGAAACGAACTCCGGGCGAATGCCGTAGAACACTTCTTCGTTATCGTGGCCGCTCAATTTCTGGTGCAGATCTTCGCTCAGCGGCATGAACTCGTCGCCGATGCTCAGGTTCAGGCGGCCTTCTTTATTCACCAGTTTGCAGGAACGAATGTTCATTTCCGGCGCGCCGATAAAGCCAGCAACGAACATGTTCTTCGGCTTGTGATACAGGTTGTCCGGGGTATCGACCTGCATGATGTGGCCCAGCTTCATCACGCAGATACGGTCGCCCATGGTCATCGCTTCGGTCTGATCGTGGGTAACGTAAACGGTGGTCGCCGGCTTGCCGGATTTCTTCAGCTGCTTGTGCAGGTCGGAAATACGGATACGCATTGATGCACGCAGCTTAGCGTCAAGGTTAGACAGCGGTTCATCGAACAGGAACACGTCCGGCTTTTTCACAATCGCGCGGCCTACGGCCACACGCTGTGCCTGACCACCGGAGAGCTGACGCGGCAGACGGTCCAGCAGCTCTTCCAGCTCGAGGATTTTCGCCGCTTCATTGACCTGGGCGTCGATCTGATCTTTCGGCATTTTGCTCAGCTTCAGGCCGAACGCCAGGTTTTCACGCACGGTCATGTGCGGGTACAGCGCATAGTTCTGGAACACCATCGCAATCCCGCGCTCTTTCGGCGCGAGGTTGTTGACGATTTTTTCGCCGATGCGGACTTCGCCGCCGCTGATGGTTTCAAGTCCTGCCAGCATACGCAGGGTGGTGGATTTGGCGCAGCCGGACGGACCGACGATAACCATAAACTCACCTTCTGCGATTTTCAGGTCGATACCATGTACCGCTTTGAAGCCGTTGGAGTACACTTTTTCCAGTTTGTTGAAAATAACTTCAGCCATGATATATCCCTCTTAACCTTTAATTCCGCTGCTGGTCACGCCCTGCACGAAGTAGCGCTGTGCCAGGAAGAACACAATGATGGATGGCAGAATGGAGATGCTCGCCATTGCCAGAATTTCGTTCCACGGCGCCCCTTCGGTGACGTCGATGGACATTTTCAGTGCCAGTGCAATCGGGTACTTATCAACGCTGTAGACGTAGATCAGCGGGCCGATAAAGTCGTTCATGGACCACATGAACTGGAACAGGGCGACGGAGATAATCGCCGGCTTCAGAATCGGTACGACCACATACCACAGCACCTGGATGGAGTTACAGCCGTCAATCTGCGCCGCTTCTTCCATGTCACGCGGTACGCCGCGCAGGAACTGAATCAGCATGAAGACGAAGAACCCTTGCGTGGCGAAGGCCAGCGGCAGGTACAGCGGCATGTAGCTGTTCAGCATGCCCATTTCGCGGAACATCAGGTACTGAGGAATCAGCAGTACGGTGCTCGGCAGCAGCATGGTGGTGATGAGCGTGGCGAACCAGAATTTCTTCCACGGAATCTCGAAGCGGGCAAAGCCGTACGCCACGATGGTGGAGGAGATAATGGTCAGGATCACCTTAGGAATGACATACTTGAAGGTGTTCAGCATGTAATGACCGAAGGTGTACTCGGTACCGGTTTTCCAGCCGTTAATAAAGCCGTCCCAGGTCGCGTGCGCAGGCCACAGGCTCAGGGTGGTAAAGATCTCGTGGTTCGGTTTGAACGACGCCGAGAACATCCACGCCAGCGGGTAAAGCATTAACAAACCGACGATCAGCAGGATGGTATAGCGAACCCATGCGTTGATCTTCTCACGACGAAGGGTGCGGGCAACCTCACGTTCAGCGATGCTTCTTGCGTCGGAGATTTGTTGGATATCAGCCATTTTTGCCTCCCTTATCGGCGGAGTAGAACACCCAGTATTTTGAAGACTTAAAGGCGATGCCGGCGAAGACCGCAACGACCAGGAACAGTACCCATGCCAGCGCTGCGCCATAACCCATATCGAAGTACTTGAACGCTGTGTCGTAGATGTACAGCGAGAACAGGTACGTTGAGTAGGTTGGGCCACCGCCGGTGATGACGTACGGACCGGTGAACTCCTGGAATGCCTGGGTGGTCTGCATGATGAAGTTGAAGAAGATAACCGGCGTAATCAGTGGCACGGTCACTTTCATGAACATCTGCCATTTAGAGGCGCCGTCGATCATCGCCGCTTCGTACTGAGACTGTGGAACGTTTTGCAGCGCGGCCAGGAAGATAACCATCGCAGAGCCGAACTGCCATACGCGCAGCAGGGTAACGGACATCAGCGCCAGAGACGGCTCGCCCAGCCAGTTGACCGGATCGAAACCGAGAACGCCGATAAAGCTGTTCAGCAGGCCGTCGATGGCGAACAGGGCGCGCCACAGAACGGCGATAGCCACGGAGCTACCGAGGATGGACGGAATATAGTAAGCCGTACGGAAGAAGCCGATACCGCGTAATTTAAAGTTAAGAACAAACGCAATCCCTAAAGCAAAAGCGAGTTTTAAAGGGATGGTCAAAAATACGTAGGCAAAGGTCACGCCCATGGATTTCCAGAAGAGGGTATCTTCGGTAAACATGTAGCGATAGTTTTCGATGCCATTAAACACCGGTGGACTCATCAAGTCATACTCAGTAAAACTGAGGAAGAAAGATGAAACGAACGGGAAGGCCGTGAAGATTATCAACCCGATTATATAGGGTGAAATCCAGGCCAAACCCAGCATTCTGTTTTCATTCATACATACCTACCTGGCGAACAAGTGTGTCAAACGGATTGGGTGTTGGTTACATCCCTCGCGCCTTCTGGCGCCAGAGCGTTTAAAGCGTTAACTTGGTGTCAGTCATGCAGCCTTTCCCTGTAAGTGAATGTAATTCAATAAAATTTAACGTAATCCTTTGGTCGGTGTTGTTGCGTTTTAAAATCTCATGCTTTGCGACAATCATTTTATAAAACACCGTTTTAAATTTATTTTATTGCGATTTGTTTCCACGTCATTCGATTAATCATGAAAATGTGATCGGAGTCGAAACGATGTTTCATTATAGTGACGGCGATGGCGTTTTTACCGCTCAGGCGGCACCGTTAGGGGCTTCTGGTATGGAAGTTGACAGGGGGTATTTAGATTGGAATAAACGATATAATTTACTGATTTAATCATTAAGTCGCTAACTAATGTGTTGGTTAATTAAAAATAAAACCTCAGTAAACCCGATGAGGCTTTATCTTGGGTAAGCGGTGGAAATTTATATAATGAGGTTTTTGTGATGATGATCGCTAAATCATCACAATGCCCATTGGCATTAAATTATTGCAGCTCCGCATCAGATCGCCGGGAGCGATAAACATATTGTTATGCGCCCTCAGGGCTGTAAGCGGATGATATTTCTTAGCCGTCGTATCGAGGTTTAATAACGCCGCATGCGCTTGCGCAAAGTGGTAAATGGATTCGGCTAACGCGTCGGTCATCGGTGGTGTTGGCCGTGACACGTTTTCCATAAACGCATTGTGTAGTGCTTCGCACAGTGCTTCATCGCTGGCCTTTTCTACTTCTTCTGTCAGATCATATGCACCCACGGCGCGCCGGCGCTGCGCTGTCCACTCTATGGCTTTATCAAGCAGCGTTTCGCCAATCGCCGAATCGACCTGCGTAGCATGGCGGAACTGCAGACGAAAGGTGCTGCCGGCATCGTCAAAACACTGGGCAACAAACTGTGAACAGACCATCGGGTGTTGGTGTGGAGTCTGATGTTGTTGAATAAAGCGGGTGAGGGTGGCGGTCAGCTTTTGCAAAATCCGAATCACGACCTGCTGCCTGGCGCGGGTAATCGAGAATTTTTTATACATCAGTAACAGGCCAACCATATACAACCCGGCATGATCATAGGGTTCCTGATTATTCAGGTACTGACGCGCGGCATCAATCACCGGAGTCAGCACTCC
This sequence comes from Kluyvera genomosp. 2, assembly GCF_036759865.1. Classification (NCBI taxonomy): domain Bacteria; kingdom Pseudomonadati; phylum Pseudomonadota; class Gammaproteobacteria; order Enterobacterales; family Enterobacteriaceae; genus Kluyvera; species Kluyvera genomosp. 2. The sequence continues at coordinate 56,061 of NZ_JAPKIA010000002.1, read as the reverse complement.
TTGGCCGGTATGGCGATAGACATGAACGGTGCGCCCGCTAAAGCGAGGTGCTGCAGGGGTAGTGGCCACCTGCGGCAGCATTTTTTCAATAATGGTGGGCGGCAGCGTGTCGTAATACAGCGCTGTATGGCTCACCGGTGCGCCCGTCAGAAAGGTCATTGCCCAGGAAATAAAACTTTTCTTTTCGGCAGAGAAAAGCAGTACGTCCGCTGGATGTAGCTCATCAAGCGTTAGCAATTTCATAACAGTCCCTTTTATTAAATATGCTGGTACGGCAGTGACTTGCCAGAATAGCGTGATTTAATTACAGAGGGCTGTGATGAAAATCGACGTTAGATCTCATATGAAAGGGTGAATTTTTCGGCTGAGGCTTCAGTGATGAGAAAAGAACATGATGGCAACAACAGCCGCTTTTTGTCAGAAAAAGCGGCCGAGGTGCAGGGGATTATGCTTTCAGGAAATCCTGACGCATAGGGGTGAATGTATCGAGCAGGGTCCCGGCTTTCAGGCACACGCAGCCGTGCATAATGTTCGGCTGTTTGTACAGCGTATCGCCGGCGGCCACGACGTGTTTTTCGTCGCCGATGGTGAACTCAAACTCGCCGGACAGTACGTAGGTTAGCTGCTCGTGCGGGTGGTTGTGCATCGGGCCGATAGCGCCCTGTTCGAAGTTCACCTCAACCGCCATCATCTTGCCATCGTGTGCGAGAATGCGGCGGGTAACTCCATTGCCCAGATCTTCAAGAGTGGTTTCTTTATGAAAAATAAACATCCGGCAGTCCTGTTGTATGTTGAAACGGTGTTTCATTAAATTTATATCAGAAACGATCAAAAAGAAAACGCGAGCCGCAGATGTGGAAAGTTGATCACAACTTTGCTTCACTGGAGCGACGGTAACGAACAAGGAATCACTATGAAAACGATCGGTCTGTTGGGCGGCATGAGCTGGGAGTCTACGATTCCCTACTACCGCCTGATTAATGAAGGCGTAAAGCAGCGTCTTGGCGGCCTGCATTCGGCGCAGATTTTGCTGCACAGCGTAGATTTTCACGACATAGAACGCTGTCAGTCACAGGGCGACTGGCAGCAGGCGGGCGACATCCTCGCGCAGGCGGCGATCGGCCTCCAGCAGGCGGGAGCGGAAGGCATCGTCCTGTGTACGAACACGATGCATAAGGTGGCTGAAGCGATCGAAACCGCCTGCGATGTACCTTTCCTGCATATCGCGGATGCCACGGGCCGTGCCATTCAGCAACGACAGATGCGCCACGTTGCGCTGTTGGGCACGCGCTACACCATGGAGCAGGATTTTTACCGCGGACGTTTGCAGCAGGCGTTTGGCATCAGCACGCTGATACCGCAGGCGGATGAAAGGCAGAAAATTAACCAGATTATTTTTGACGAGCTGTGCCTGGGAGAATTCAGCGCGACATCGCGCGACTATTACCTCGGCGTGATTGACGCGCTGGCAAAGCAGGGCGCGGAAGGCGTTATCTTCGGCTGTACCGAAATTGGTCTGCTGGTGCCCGCAGAGCTCAGCCCGCTGCCGGTATTTGATACGGCGGCGATCCATGCGCAAGATGCGGTGGCGTTTATGCTGTCTTAGTCTCGCTAAGCACCGACTCCAGCGGGTCGGTAATGCGCGAGAGATGGGCCTGAAGATGCGCGGTAAAGGTGTCCAGCAGCGCTGATGCCGGGCGATGCAGCGGGCGAATCAGACTGACCGTGAACGGTACGTCGACGCTAAAACGGCGAATCGCCACGCCGCTGTTGGCGTAATCCAGCGCCGTCAGCGGGTTAACCACCGAAATCCCCACGCCCGCTCTGACCATCGCGCAAATCGATGCGGCGCTGTGGGTCTCGACAACCATACGTCGCTTCACCTGATGTTCATTAAACAGGGCATCCAGCAGCTGGCGATAGCTGTCGGTGCGCGACAGGCTGATGTAGTTCTCGCCCTGGAAATCTGCGGGCGTCAACACCGTTTTGGCTGCCAGCGGATGCCCTTGCGGCAGGACGCACACTTCATTGAGCGTCAGCAGCGGCGTACGTTCGGTACCGGCTGGCGTGTGCAGCGTCTCGGTCAGACCTAGGTCGTGGCGCTGCGCTGACAGCCACTCTTCCAGCAGCGGCGACTCCTGGGGCACGATCTGAATATTGACCTGCGGATAGCGCGCCAGGAACGGCTGCAGCAGCAGCGGTAAAAAAGATTGTGAGAAAACCGGCAGGCAGACAATCGACAGCTCGCCCTGGCGAAATTCGCGCAGACTCTCGGCGGCGCTGACGATGCGGTCCAGCCCGTACCAGGAGCGCTGGACCTCTTCAAATAACCGCAGCCCCTGTACCGTAGGGTGCAGGCGCCCGCGGCTGCGTTCAAACAGCTTCAGGCCGAGAACCTGTTCAAAGCGCGCCAGTTCACGGCTGACCGTTGGCTGAGAGGTGTGTAGCATTCGCGCAGCTTCCGTTAGATTCCCCGCCGTCATGATGGCGTGAAAAATTTCAATGTGGCGTAGGTTTACGGCGGGCATCGGCGATCCTCACAGGCAATAGTCCATATCATTTTTGCATAGACTCGCGATAAAACGATATTTTTTATTCTCTTCGGGCTGTGGCGTAATCATGAAAAAGACCCATACCGGAGTTTGCTATGCCACGCCCGCTCAACAACACTGACACCGACCTGACCGCTGATAACCTGCTGCGCCTGCCTGCCGAATTCGGCTGTCCGGTGTGGGTTTACGATGCGCAAATCATTCGCACGCAGATTGCCAAACTCAACCAGTTTGACGTGGTGCGTTTTGCCCAGAAGGCATGTTCAAACATTCACATTCTGCGCCTGATGCGCGAACAGGGCGTGAAGGTGGACTCCGTGTCACTCGGCGAGATTGAGCGCGCGCTGGCGGCGGGCTTTGTGCCGGGGGAAGGGCGTGATGACATTGTCTTCACCGCCGACATGATTGACGAGGCGACGCTCGACCGTGTGCGCGAGCTGCACATTCCGGTGAACGCCGGATCGGTGGATATGCTGGAGCAGCTGGGCGGCGTTTCCCCGGGCCATCGCGTATGGCTGCGCGTTAACCCGGGCTTTGGCCACGGCCATAGCCAGAAAACCAACACCGGTGGTGAAAACAGCAAGCACGGTATCTGGTATAGCGACCTGCCTGCTGCGCTGGCGGTTATTCAGCGCTATCAGCTGAAGCTGGTGGGCATTCATATGCACATTGGCTCCGGCGTAGACTACGGCCACCTCGAGCAGGTTTGCGGCGCGATGGTGCGTCAGGTTATTGAATTTGGTCAGGATCTTGAAGCGATCTCCGCGGGTGGCGGGCTGTCTATCCCGTATCGTGAAGGGGAAGAGGCGATCAATACCGATCATTACTTTGGTCTGTGGAACGCGGCGCGCCAGCAGATCGCACAGCATCTGGGCCACCCTGTGAAGCTTGAGATTGAGCCGGGGCGTTTCCTGGTGGCCGAGTCTGGCGTGCTGGTGGCACAGGTGCGCAGCGTCAAAGCGATGGGCAGCCGTCATTTCGTGCTGATCGATGCGGGCTTTAACGATCTTATGCGTCCGGCAATGTACGGCAGCTATCACCATATTTCAGCGCTGGCGGGCGACGGACGCTCGCTGGAGCGGGCCGCGCAGATCGAAACCGTTGTGGCCGGGCCGCTGTGTGAATCCGGCGATGTCTTTACCCAGCAGGAAGGTGGCAAAGTCGAAACCCGTTTGCTGCCCGCGGTGGTTCCGGGTGATTACCTGGTGCTGCATGATACCGGCGCGTACGGTGCGTCAATGTCGTCAAACTACAACAGCCGTCCGCTGCTGCCGGAAGTGCTGTTTGATAACGGCGTGGCGCGGCTGATTCGTCGTCGACAGACGATAGAAGAACTGCTGGCGCTGGAATTGATTTGAGTCAGAGAAAGACGTCCGATGGCGCCATGGCCCTGTAGGCCGGATAAGGCGCTTGTGCCGCCATCCGGCAATGTGCATCAGGATGCCTGATGGCGCTGCGCTTATCAGGCCTACAGGCGCTTGCGCTGAACCGGTAAATTCGTTTCGGCGGGTTACTTAAAATAGGGCCCGGTGGTGACGGAATCACGTAATACCAGCGTGCCGGTAAACGGTGGAATGGTTTCAATCTCTTCGCCAGCGGCCAGCTTAATCGCCTGGTCGATGGCGGTGACGATCATATTGTCGATCGGCAGATAGACCGTCGACAGCCCCGGCTCCAGCCATTTGGCGCTAGGGGCATCATCAAAACCAAATAATGAAATATCCTGCGGGATCCGCAGCCCCGCCTGATGCAGCGCTTTCGATGCGCCCAGCGCCATATCGTCGTTACAGGCGAACAGGGCGCTAAACGTGACTTTCTCATTCAGCAGCGCGTTGCACATGTCATAGCCGCAGTTCATGGTGGAATCACCGTGCTTCACCTTTGCCGGATCCCATTTGATGCCGTTTTGTTCCAGCGCGCGACGGTAGCCCTGCAAACGCGCTTTGCCCGTCGGGGTGTGAATCGGTACGGTAATGCAGGCGATGTCACGGTGCCCCTGGGAAATCAGATACTCGACCGCCTGAAACGCGGCGTCCTGCTGTTCGAAGAAGACGCAGCGTTCGCGCGCCTGGCTTACGTCACGGTTAATCACGACGAGCGGCATCGGGGTACTGTTCACCAGAGCCATAATGGCTTTTTCGCTCATATGACGGGTATAGAGCACGATGGCGTCGCACTGGCGATCGGCCAGCATCTGGACCGCCTGTTCTTCGCGCTCCGGCGTATCGTGGCCGTCGGTGACGATCAGCTGCTTGCCCCAGGCCTCGGTCTGGCGAGACGCCTGCTGTAGCAGGCGGCCAAAGTAGAAGCCATCGAAGGTTGAAACCACCAGGCCAATGCTGTTGCTGGTGCGGTTGGCCAGCGAGCGCGCCAGAAAGTTAGGCCGGTAGCCTAGCTCCTCCATTGCTTTAAACACCTGCTTACGCGTGCTCTCTTTGACCTGACCCGTACCGTTCAGTACGCGGGAGACCGTTGCTTTCGACACGCCCGCGCGTATTGATACATCCAGCATTGTTGCCATTGTTAATCCCTGAAACTCCGTGATGGCACGCAGTTTATCACAGACATTCATCGGTGATATGAACTCCGCTGCGGCTAAAAAACCCATCGCGATCACGCTTTTGTAGTTATTCGTGGCAAAAAATGCGCCGGCCACATGCGGCATACCAATAACCCTACATTTTTTGTTTTGGAATACCAAAATGGAGGTTGCGAGCTCAATCACAGAACTTTTAAGCAAGGGTGATTATTTTTGGTATACCAAAAGGTGTTTGGCTGTACACCGAATGCGCGATAAAGCCCTTAAACTTGAGGTACTTTCTATGGCATTGCAGGAAAAATTGATTGATTCGCTGGGGAGTTTCGCCACGAAATTCAACAGCTATCGCTATATTATGGCGATCAAACACGCTTTTATTACGCTGATGCCGGTGATCATCGTCGGCGCTTTCTCCGTACTGATCTCCAACATGGTGCTGGATCCTAAAAACGGCCTCGCCAGCTTCCAGTCGCTGTCGTTTCTGGCGGCGCTCAAGCCGATTACCGGCGCTATCAACTACGCCACGCTGAACTTCCTCAACATTGGCGCGGTGTTTCTGATAGGTATCGAACTGGGGCGTATTAACGGCATCAAGACGCTGTTTCCCGGCCTGCTGGCGGTCATTTGCTTTATCTGCGTCACGCCGACAACCGTACAGATGATGGTCGATGGCCAGATGCATGAGGTCAAGGATGTGCTGCTGCGTCAGTTCTCCGATACCCGTAGCCTGTTCCTTGGCATGTTTATCGCCATTCTGTCGGTCGAGATCTACTGCTGGCTGGAAACGCGCAACGGGCTGAAGATCAAAATGCCGGACACCGTGCCGCCGAACGTCGCCGCCTCGTTTTCCGCGCTGATCCCGGCGATCATTACCGTCACGGCGATCGCCACCTTCGGGTTTATCTTCCATCAACTCACCGGGATGTATCTGTACGACGCGGTCTATCAAGTGGTACAGCAGCCGCTGGAGCGGGTGATGCAGAGCCTGCCGGGGATTCTGCTGCTGATGTTCGTTGCGCAGATTTTCTGGGTGATTGGCATTCACGGCAACCAGATGATTAAGCCCATCCGCGAACCGCTGCTGCTGGGGGCGATTACCGTCAATATGAGCGCCTTTGAGCAGGGTAAAGAGGTGCCGAATATCATCACCATGCCGTTCTGGGATGTGTATATGAGCATTGGCGGATCGGGGCTGACGATCGGCCTGCTGATCGCGGTGATGATTGCCACCAAGCGCAAAGAGATGAAAGAGATCGCCAAGCTGTCGATCGGCCCGGGGATCTTTAACATCAACGAGCCGGTGATCTTCGGTATGCCGATCATGCTGAACCCGATCCTGGCGATTCCGTTCATCATTACGCCGCTGGTCACCGGCAGCATCGGCTACTTCGCTACCGTCACCGGGTTTGCCGGGAAGGCGGTGGTGATGGTGCCCTGGACGACGCCGCCGCTGATTAACGCCTGGCTTTCTACCGCCGGTTCGATGGGCGCGGTGGTCACCCAGCTTATTTGCATTGTGGTGGCGGTGCTGATTTACCTGCCGTTCGTCAAGATTGCTTCCCGCCGCGCAGAGCTCTCCGAGCGCCAGGCGACCAAAACGCCCGCTACCGATAACCTTTGAGGACGCTATGAGTACACAACGGATGACTATCCCCGATGATTTTATCCTCGGGGCCGCGGCTTCGGCCTGGCAGACGGAAGGCTGGAGCGGAAAGAAAGCGGGGCAGGATTCCTGGCCCGATCTCTGGTACAAGAACGATCGCCATGTCTGGCACAACGGCTATGGTCCGGCAATCGCCACTGACTTTATCAACCGCTTTCGTGAAGATGTCCAATTGATGAAGCTGGCGGGGCTCACCCATTATCGCACCTCGATCAACTGGTCGCGTTTTTTGACCGACTACGAGGCCGTCACGGTAGACGAAGAGTATGCCGCCTATTACGACCAGCTATTCGACGAACTGCTGGCCAACGGCATCGAACCGATGATCTGCCTTGAGCACTACGAGCTGCCGGGATACCTGTTGGAGCAGTACGGCGGCTGGGGCGCGAAAAAGGTAGTCGAACTGTACGTGCGCTACGTTGAGCAGGTGTTCGCCCGCTACCACCATAAGGTGGCGCGCTGGTTCACCTTTAACGAGCCGATTGTGGTGCAGACCCGCGTCTACCTGGACGCGCTGCGCTGGCCGTATGAGCAGAACACCGGCAAATGGATGCAGTGGAACCACCATAAGGTGCTGGCGACGACGAAAGTGGTGCAGCTGTTCCGTGAGAAAGGGTATCGGGGAACGGTTGGCTGCATTCTTAATCCGGAGGTCACCTATCCACGCTCCAGCGCGGCCCACGATAGGCGTGCGGCCGAGGTGTACGACCTGTTCTACAATCGGGTGTTTCTCGATCCGCTGGTGCACGGCGTTTACCCGGTAGAGCTGTTCGCGCTGTTGGAAAAACACGGCGTAAACTGGGATTACAGTGTCGAAGAGCTGGCGATGATCCGTGACAATACGGTCGATGAGCTGGGCATTAACCTCTATTACCCGCATCGGGTCAAAGCCCCATCTCGCGCCTGGCATCCCGATACGCCGTTCCATCCGGCCTGGTATTACGAGCCATTCGACCTGCCGGGCAGAAAGATGAACCCCTCGCGCGGCTGGGAAATTTATCCGCAGATTGTTTATGACATGGCGATGCGCATCAAAAACGACTATCGCAATATTCCGTGGTTTGTCGCTGAAAGCGGCATGGGCGTGGAAAATGAGGCTCAGTTCCGTAACGCCGATGGCGTGATTGCCGACGATTACCGGATCCGGTTTATTCGCGATCATCTATGGCAAACGCTGCGCGCGCGTGAAGACGGCGCCAACTGCCACGGCTATATGCTGTGGGCGTTCACCGACAACGTTTCGCCAATGAACGCCTTTAAGAATCGCTACGGCCTGATTGAAATCGATCTTGACGCCGACCGCGCGCGGCGGCCAAAAGCCTCGGCCAGTTGGTTTCGTCAACTGCGCGATAGCCGCGTGTTAACGATGGATATCGATGATGAATGGCGTTAATTTTTGCTAAGATAGCGCCGGTGTTGGCATAACGTACAGGTGATATTGTGGAGAAGGCTACCGTGCCGCCGGAAAAGAAACCCTACCAGGAGATTGGCGACGATTTGCGTGCGCAGATTATGCAGGGCCGCTATGCCGTTGGCTCGCGCCTGCCGCCTGAACGCAATATTGCCGAAACCTACGGCGTCAGCCGCACCATTGTGCGCGAGGCGCTGCTGATGCTGGAATTACAGGGGACGGTGGATATTCGCCAGGGCTCCGGCGTGTACGTGATGCGCATTCCGCACGAAGACGACGGTGAGGAAGAGCAGATGCTGAGTAGCGACGTGGGGCCGTTTGAGATCCTCCAGGCGCGCCAGCTGCTGGAAAGCAATATTGCCGCCTTTGCCGCAAAAATGGCGACCCGCGCAGATATCGACAACCTCAAGCAGATAATTGAACAAGAACAGCGGGCGATTGCGCTAAACGACACCAGCCAGGATAACAGTCGACTGTTTCACCTGGTGCTAGCCGGTGCGACGCAAAACCAGATGCTGCTGGCGACCATTGAGCGGGTATGGCTGCAAATGGACAGCAGCCCGCTATGGCAGCAGTTTAACGCGCACATTGCCAGCCGTACCTATCGCTTGAAGTGGCTGGGCGATCGGCAAACGATTCTGGCCGCGCTGCGCCGCCGCGATGTGATGGGGGCGTGGCAGGCGATGTGGCAGCATCTTGAGAACGTCAAAAATAGCCTGATGGAGCTGTCTGACGAGGACGCGCCGGACTTTGACGGTTATCTGTTTGAATCAGTGCCTATTTTTCAGGGAAAACTGATGTGACGATTTTACCGCTTTACGCCAGGCCGCAGTATGCCGAAGCGGTGACCGACTGGCTGTGGCAGGCTTTCGGCGGCGACGGCCTGCCACGCGCGTTTTTTGCCAGCATCGTCGAGCATAGCCAGCGGTCGAATGCGCTGCCGCTCACGTTCATTGCCGTCGAAGACGATCGGCTTATCGGTACCGTGGGGCTATGGCGCTGCGATCTCATTAGTCGTCAGGATCTGTGGCCGTGGATGGCGGCGCTGTACGTTGCGCCAGAAGCGCGCGGGCGCGGCCTGGCCGGGCAGTTGCAACAGCACGTCATCGACTATGCCGCGCAGCAGGGATTTGACGAGCTGTATCTCTATTCCGCCTGCCGGGATTTTTACGAACGTTTTGGCTGGCAGTATATCGGCGATGGCCTGGATTACCCGGACACCGCCGTGCATCTCTATCGTTACGCTTTAAGCTCTTCCGGTGGCGCAATCACCGAGTGACGGCGCACCAGCGTCGGGCTGAACAGATGGGTAATATCCGGCAGCGGTTTCTTCTCTGCCAGCGCCAGCGCCAGCTCGGCGGCCTGGGTCGCCATGGTGACGATGGGATAACGGATGGTTGTCAGCCGCGGGCGCACGTAGCGCGACACCAGCACGTCATCGAAACCAATCAGCGAAATCGCCTGCGGCACCTCGATGCCGTTATCGTTTAGTACGCCCATCGCGCCTGCGGCCATGGAGTCGTTATAGCAGGCCACGGCGGTGAACTGCTTACCGCGACCCAGCAGCTCGGTCATCGCCTGCTCGCCGCCGCTTTCGTCCGGCTCGGCGAAGGTCACCAGCCGGTCGTTGCACGGCAGACCGTGTTCTTTCAGCGCATCGTAATAACCCTGCAGGCGGTCTTCCGCATCGGAAATGGCGTGGTTGGAACAGATATAGCCAATTCGCGTATGGCCCTGCTGAATGAGGTGGCGGGTGGCCAGCCATGCGCCGTAGCGGTCGTCCAGCGCCACGCAGCGCTTTTCACAACCGGGCAGAATGCGGTTGATCAGCACCATGCCGGGAATCTGTTTCATGAGTTCCGCCAGTTCAGCATCGGGGATCAGCTTCGCGTGCACCACTAGCGCAGCGCAGCGGTGGCGAATCAGCTGCTCAATGGCCTGGCGTTCTTTCATTTCATTGTGGTAGCCATTACCAATCAGCAGGAAATTACCGGTGTGATAGGCAACCTGTTCCACGGCTTTCACCATGGCGCCAAAGAACGGGTCGGAGACGTCGCCGACGACCAGACCGACGGTCTCCGTCGACTGCTGCGCCAGCGCGCGCGCGTTGGCGTTCGGGTGATAGTTGAGCGTCTCCATGGCGGATTGAACGGCCTGACGCGAGGCATCGCTGGCTTTAGGGGAGTTGTTGATGACGCGGGACACGGTGGCGACAGAGACGCCTGCCATCCGGGCCACATCTTTAATTGTCGCCATAATATGCCTTAAAGAAGATTCGGTGGGTAAACGCTTACACCCTATCAGTTTTACGGAAATCCCGGTGTGATTCAAGGCTGAGTCTGTGGTGGATTGCACAATAATAAGGGCCAGATTGCGTTTTGTGGAAGAGTTACACCGGCTTTGTGCAAGCAAACAGGAACTTTCAAACGTTTGCTTACACTTTGCGAGACGCTGTTGCGAATGTCCGCTGGAGAACGCATTACGGGAATTGCTAATCTGATTATCCCAGAGGTATTGATAGGTGAAGTCGCCCACAAGGTTGACCGCTTAATTACACCAACCTGCGCAGATGCGCAGGTTTTTTTTTGCCTCTACCCGCCAGTCTGCTGCTTTTCCCCGGTTTTCTCGTGTACCCTTGCAAAGACAAAACTACGGCAAAAGGAGTTGGTATGCTTCTCTGTTTCTTCCGACAGCTTTTCAAGGTGTTATTCAGGGTACGGATGACCGGTAACACCGAGGCGCTCAGCCAGCCAAAGGTGCTGATTACGCCTAACCACGTTTCGTTTATCGACGGCATTCTGCTGGCGCTGTTTCTCCCCGTTCGCCCGGTTTTCGCCGTCTACACCTCTATTTCGCAAAAATGGTTCATGCGTTGGCTGACGCCGATCATCGATTTTGTCCCGCTGGACCCGACAAAACCGATGTCTATCAAACATCTGGTCAGGCTGATTGAACAGGGCCGTCCGGTGGTGATTTTCCCGGAGGGGCGCATTTCGGTGTCGGGATCGTTGATGAAAATTTACGATGGCGCAGCCTTTGTGGCGGCAAAATCAGGGGCGACGATTATCCCGGTGCGCATTGAAGGGGCCGAGCTGAGCTACTTCAGCCGCCTGAAAGGGCTGGTTAAGCGCCGGATGTTCCCGCGCATTCAGCTGCACCTGCTGCCACCGACTACCTTGCCGATGCCTGAGGCGCCGCGCGCGCGTGACCGCCGCCGCATTGCTGGCGAAATGCTGCATCAGATCATGATGGAAGCTCGAATGGCGGTGCGACCGCGCGAAACGTTGTATGAATCGCTGTTGAGCGCAATCTACCGCTTTGGTGAGAAAAAGCACTGTGTTGAAGACATTAACTTCCAGCCCGATAGCTACCGCAAATTGCTCACCAAAACGCTGTTTGTGGCACGTATTCTCGAAAAATACAGCCAGAAGGGTGAAAAGATCGGTCTGATGCTGCCCAATGCCGGTATCAGCGCCGCGGTGATTTTCGGCGCCATCGCGCGGGGTCGCATTCCGGCGATGATGAACTACACCGCGGGCGTCAAAGGGCTGTCCAGCGCCATTACCGCGGCGCAAATCGGCACTATTTTCACTTCGCGTACGTTCCTCGATAAAGGCAAGCTCTGGCATCTCACCGAGCAGCTCACCCAGGTGCGCTGGGTATTTCTGGAAGATTTAAAAGGCGACGTCACCACCGCCGACAAGCTGTGGATCTTCTCGCGCGTGCTGATGCCGCATCTGGCGCAGGTGCCGCAAAAGCCGGAAGACCCGGCAATGGTGCTCTTTACCTCAGGCTCGGAAGGTCACCCTAAAGGCGTGGTGCACAGCCACAAAAGCATTCTGGCTAACGTCGAGCAAATTAAAACCATCGCCGACTTTACCGCCAACGACCGCTTTATGTCGGCGCTGCCGCTGTTTCACTCGTTCGGCCTGACGGTGGGTCTGTTTACGCCGCTGCTGACCGGCGCGGAAGTGTTCCTTTACCCGAGCCCGCTGCACTACCGTATGGTGCCGGAGCTGGTATACGACCGTAACTGCACCGTGCTGTTCGGCACCTCGACGTTTTTAGGTCACTATGCGCGCTTCGCCAACCCGTACGATTTCTATCGTCTACGCTATGTCGTAGCCGGGGCGGAAAAGCTTCAGCAAAGCACCAAAGATTTATGGCAGGACAAATTCGGCCTGCGCATTCTTGAAGGCTACGGCGTAACCGAGTGCGCGCCGGTGGTGTCGATCAACGTGCCGATGGCGGCGAAGCCGGGTACGGTAGGGCGAATTCTGCCGGGGATGGACGCTCGTCTGCTGGCCGTTCCGGGCATTGAGCAGGGCGGTCGTCTGCAGGTGAAAGGGCCGAACGTGATGTGCGGCTATCTGCGTGTAGAAAATCCGGGCGTACTGGAAGCGCCAACGGCGGAAAATCAGCATGGTGAGCGGGAAACCGGCTGGTATGACACCGGCGATATTGTTGCTTTCGACGCCCAGGGCTACGTACAGATTCAGGGGCGTGCCAAACGCTTCGCCAAAATTGCGGGCGAAATGGTGTCGCTGGAAACGGTCGAACTGATGGCGCTGGCCGTGTCGCCCGATAAGATGCACGCGACCGCGGTGAAAACCGACGCCAGCAAAGGCGAGGCGCTGGTGCTGTTTACCACCGATAATGAACTGACCCGTGACGGTCTCTTACAGTACGCGCGGGCTCACGGCGTGCCGGAGCTGGCGGTCCCTCGCGACATTCGCTGGCTGAAACAGCTGCCGCTGCTGGGCAGCGGTAAACCGGATTTCGTCACCCTTAAAAGCATGGTTGCAGAAACGGAACAGCCGCATGAGTGAGTCAGTACACACTAACACCTCAATCTGGTCAAAAGGCATGATGGCGGTCATTGCCGCCCAGTTCCTTTCGGCCTTTGGCGACAACGCGCTGCTGTTTGCCACGCTGGCACTCATGAAACAGCAGTACTATCCGGACTGGAGCCAGCCGGTGCTGCAGATGGTGTTTGTGGGCGCTTACATTCTCTTCGCACCGTTTGTCGGTCAGGGGGCGGACAGCTACGGTAAAGGCCGGGTGATGATGTTCGCCAACGGTCTGAAACTGGCGGGCGCGGCGATGATTTGCATCGGGTTTAATCCGTTTATTGGCTATACGCTGGTGGGCATCGGCGCGGCGGCTTACTCGCCTGCCAAGTACGGCATTCTGGGCGAAATGACCACCGGCGATAAGCTGGTGAAAGCCAACGGTCTGATGGAAGCCTCCACCATCGCGGCTATTCTTATCGGCTCCGTGGCGGGCGGCGTGGTGGCCGACTGGAGCGTGGTCGGGGCGCTGGCGCTGTGCGCGATGGTTTACGGCGGCGCGGTGGTGGCGAATATCTTTATCCCGAAGCTGCCGGCGGCGCGCCCGGGCCAGTCCTGGCGTTTTCGTTCGATGACCGCCAGCTTTTTCAACGCTTGTCGCGTTCTGTGGCATAACGGCGAAACGCGTTTCTCGCTGCTCGGTACCAGCATGTTCTGGGGCGCGGGTGTAACGCTGCGTTTTCTGCTGGTGCTGTGGGTGCCGGTGGCGCTAGGCGTGACCGATAACGCGACGCCAACCTATCTTAACGCCATGGTGGCAGTGGGTATCGTGGTGGGCGCGGCGGCAGCGGCGAAGATGGTGACGCTGGAAACGGTGGCTCGTTGCTTGCCTGCCGGGGTGTTGATTGGCGTCGTGGTGGCGATTTTCGCTCTTCAGCATGCCATTCTACCCGCTTACGTGTTGCTGTTTATCATCGGTATCTGCGGCGGCTTCTTTATCGTGCCGTTGAATGCGCTGTTGCAGGATCGCGGTAAACATACCGTGGGCTCAGGCAACGCCATTGCGGTACAGAACCTCGGTGAAAACAGCGCGATGCTGATTATGCTGGGGCTTTACTCGCTGGCGGTGGCGGTCGACGTGCCGGTTGTCGGCGTGGGCGTGGGCTTTGGCGTGCTGTTTGCGCTGGCGATTATCGCGCTGTGGCTGTGGGGTAAGCACCGTTGACAGAGCGGCAAGCGCAGCGCTCAAATTGCCGGATGGCGGCGTGACCGCCTTATCCGGCCTACACCCGTTCTGTAGGCCTGATAAGCGCAGCGCCATCAGGCATCCTGGCCGGATGTCGACGAGCCGTACAATCGCGTCGCGCACGGCCCTGTAGGCCTGATAAGCGTAACGCCATCAGGCATCCCGGCGCACATTGCCGGATAGCGGCGTAACCGACTTATCCGGCCGATAAATTACGGTGCAGGGTAGGTATAAACCTGATGCACCGCCTCAATCTCCGCGAGCACTTCTTCACTCAATTCCAGATGTAAGCTCTCAACGTTGGTTTTCAACTGTTCCATCGTGGTTGCGCCGAGCAGCGTGCTGGCGACAAACGGCTGACGACGAACAAATGCCAGCGCCATCTGCGCCGGGTCGAGGCCGTGACGTTTGGCGATATCCACGTAGGCGGCTACCGCTTTTTGCGTTTGCTCGCCGCTGTAGCGGGTAAAGCGGCTAAACAGCGTGTTGCGCGCGCCGGCCGGTTTTGCGCCGTTCAGATACTTACCGGTGAGGGTGCCGAACGCCAGGCAGGAATAGGCCAGCAGCTCTACGCCTTCAAACTGGCTCACTTCTGCGAGCGCCACTTCATAGCTGCGGTTAACCAGACTGTACGGGTTCTGGATGGTGACAATGCGCGGCAGATCGTGTTTATCCGCCAGATGCAGATAGCGCATCACGCCAAACGCGGTTTCGTTAGAGACGCCGATATAGCGAATTTTACCGGCCCGCTGATATTCGGTGAGCGCTTCCAGCGTTTCCAATAGCGTGACCACCGGTGCGGAATCAGCCCAGGTATAGCCGAGCTTGCCAAAGCAGTTGGTGGGGCGCTGCGGCCAGTGTACCTGGTACAAATCAAGATAGTCGGTTTGCAGGCGCGTCAGGCTATTATGCAGCGCATCGCGAATGTTCTTGCGGTCCAGCGCCTGATTCGGGCGAATGCCGCTGTCGTTATTGCGCGACGGGCCGCTGACCTTAGAGGCGATAACCAGCTTTTCACGGTTGCCGTGCTTCGCCAGCCAGTTGCCGACGTAGGTCTCGGTCAGGCCCTGAGTCTCCGGCCGCGGCGGTACGGGGTACATTTCGGCGACATCGATCAGATTAATGCCCTGGCTGACGGCATAATCGAGCTGTGCATGGGCGTCGGCTTCGCTGTTCTGTTCACCAAACGTCATTGTGCCAAGCCCAAGGGTGCTTATCTCAAGCGAGCTGTGGGGGATACGGTGGTACTGCATAAGCCGGCTTCCTTTTATCAACAACGTCGGGAAAGAGTCCCGACAAAGGAATATAAAAATGGCAGAGGGGAAGAAAAAGGGAAAGCAGAAAATGAAAAAAGGCCAGCAGGCGGCTGACCTTCGTCGTTATCGTTTAATGATTTGCGATACGTCATCGCGGTTGATCTGCATCTTATTGCCCTGCTGATCCTCATAGCTGATAAGCCCGGTGTCGTCGTCGACTTCCGGTTTACCGTCGGTCAGGATCATCCGGCCATCTTTCGTCGCCATGACGTAATCGCTGCTACAGCCGGAAACAGCAAACGCTAAACCTACTGCGGAAATCAAAACTGCCCATTTTGTCATCGTTTTCCCCTTCATCGCCGCACTCTTAACAGTCTAGTAATAACCGACCTTAGGGTTAGCATAAAGCAGGAAAATCTTAAAAAAATCAGACATAGCCCTCAAAAGAGGGCTATGGGCAACAGATTAAAGCGGATTTTTTTTATTTCTCAGCAGATTGAGACTTTCCACCGCAATCGAGAAGAACATCGCAAAATAGATGTAGCCTTTCGGCACGTGCACGTCAAAGCTTTCGAGAATCAGCGTAAAACCAACCAGAATCAGGAACGACAGCGCCAGCATCTTCACCGATGGGTGGCGATCGACAAACTCGCCGATGCTGCGTGCGGCAAACATCATCACGCCTACGGCGATGACCACGGCCGCCATCATGATAAACAGATGATCGGACAGACCGACGGCGGTAATCACCGAGTCGAGGCTGAAGATGATATCCAACAGCATAATCTGCACGATGGCGCCGAGGAACGAATGCACGTTGGTTTTCAGGCTTTCTTCATCGCCCTCAATGGATTCGTGGATCTCTTTACTGGCCTTCCAGATAAGGAACAGCCCGCCAAGCAGCAGGATAAGATCGCGCAGCGAAATCGCCTGATCGAACACCGTAAACAGCGGGTTGGTGAGTTTGACCACCCAGGCGATCGAGGCCAGCAGCCCCAGGCGCATGATCATGGCCCCCATTAAGCCTAAGCGGCGGGCATGGGCTCGTTGCGCGGTGGGGAGTTTGGCAACAACCAGAGAGAGAAAAATAATATTATCGATCCCCAGAACGATCTCCAGCAGCGTCAGCGTTCCGAGCGCAAGCCAGGCGTTGGGGTCGGTGATCCATGCAAATAACATTAGGTAAGTCCTGCCAAAAAAACGAAAGATTCAATTGAAGTACGTTGTAGGTGCTGCCGTTCGGCAACTCCGTTGCCAGCAGCATGAGGAGTATAATCCCGCCGCGCGGTAGGACAAAAAGATTAATGCGGTTGCAGCATAAAGTGGCGCGCCAGCAGAGCGGCGGTGAAGTTTTTCTTGAGGTAAAAGCCGCGCGGTAGCGTCATGATTGGCTCGCCGTGGGCGCCGATGGCTTCGGTCAGCGCTTTACTGTTGGCGGCTTTTGGCCGCAGCTGTAGCACTTCGCCGTGGCGCGCGGTAATGCGTTCGACCTGACCCAATACGATGAGGTCCATCAGTTCTTCCCAGTCCATTTGCAGCTGGCGTTCTTCTTCCGAACTGGGCGTCCACAACAGCGGCGCGCCGACGCGGCGCTCCGCCAGCGGGATTGTCCGTTCGCCTTCGACCGGGATCCACAATACTCGTTTGAGCTTGTGACGCACGTGGCTGTTTTCCCAGGTCACGCCGGAGTTGCCGGTCAGCGGTGCAACGCAAACGAAGGTGGTCTCCAGCGGCCGCCCCAGGCGGTCGATGGGGATGGTTTTCAGCTCGACCCCGAGCGCCGCGAAATCCTGCTCCGGTTTGCTGCCCGCGCTGGCGCCAAGCCAGATTTCCAGCAGCACGCCAATCCAGCCTTTATCCCGCTTTAAATCGTTGGGTGCCACGATACCTGCCATTGCCGCCAGCTCACCCAGCGAATAGCCCGCCAGCCGCTGTGCCTGCGCGAGCAGATCGGCCTGGGTTTTCGGTGATTCGCAAAGTGGAGCGAGCGTTGACATGACAATGCGCCTCTTGGTCAAAAAATGAACGACAGTTTTACCGGGGGTGGATAGAGTTTAACTTTTTCTGGGTAAATATAACAACGCTATGATTGTATTGAATTTTTATGAATGCCATGCGCTAAAAAAACGGCGTGAAAAAAGGTTTTCCAATTCTGGTCACTGACAATGAACAGGATCTTACACCATGTTATCCACAGAAAAATGGGATAACTGGGGAAAAGCCCCACTACTGTTTCAATTTACAGCCTTGACGTGCGATGAAAATCGAATTTTCGCACAAAAGATGCCTAACTTGTTGGCACATTCTGTGGATAAAACCAACGTTGCTCGATCTTTCATCAGTTGGGGGATCGCCTATGTGATGATCATCACGTTATGCGCTAATGCATCAAGATGAACTATAATAACATAATGAAAAATATCGTTTTACTGTGCGGTGGTTGCGTGCGATTATTCAGAGTACTCTGGGTTTTCCCTGGGTAATTCCATACTTCTTCACAACTCTATCCACAGAAAAAGTGAATAAAATCGACGGTCAGCCGCGTTCGCTGTTTATAACTCTGATGATTACTGTGAGTTATTCAAATGTTATTCGGTGGTCGTGCTGTAATAGAGTGGTTTACCGTTTCCAGCGAGTGTGAAACAATCATTCACATTGAAGCTTATTTTGAGGTAGTCCGGTGATTGATGACGATGGCTACCGCCCAAATGTTGGTATTGTAATTTGCAATCGTCAGGGCCAGGTTATGTGGGCCCGGCGCTATGGTCAGCACTCCTGGCAATTCCCGCAAGGGGGCATAAACCCCGGTGAGACAGCAGAACAGGCGATGTATCGGGAACTGTTCGAAGAAGTAGGATTAAGCCGTAAGGATGTACGGATCCTCGCTTCGACCCGAAACTGGTTGCGTTACAAGTTGCCTAAACGTTTGGTGCGTTGGGACACAAAGCCGGTTTGTATCGGCCAGAAACAAAAGTGGTTTCTCTTGCAGTTGATCGGCAATGACGCGGATATCAATATGCAAACCAGCAGCACGCCGGAGTTCGACGGCTGGCGCTGGGTGAGTTACTGGTATCCGGTGCGCCAGGTCGTGTCGTTTAAACGCGACGTCTACCGCCGGGTAATGAAAGAGTTCGCCAGCGTTGTGATGGCGCTTGCGGAGAGCGCGCCAAAACCGCAAAGCGCGCCTGCTTATCGACGTAAAAGAGGTTAAGCCACGCATATTATGCTCACGCGCTTACGCGAAATTGTTGAGAAGGTCGCAAGCGCGCCTCGGCTGAACGAGGCGCTGGATATTCTGGTCACCGACGTCTGCCTGGCCATGGAGACCGAGGTCTGTTCCGTCTATCTTGCCGACAACGATCGACGCTGCTTCTACCTGATGGCGACCCGCGGCCTGAAAAAACCGCGCGGTCGTACCATTACGCTCGCCTTCGATGAAGGTATCGTCGGGCTGGTTGGCCGCCTGGCCGAACCTATCAACCTTGCCGATGCGCAAAAACACCCCAGCTATAAATACATCCCCTCAGTCAAAGAAGAACGCTTCCGCGCGTTTCTTGGCGTGCCGATCATTCAGCGCCGCCAACTGCTGGGCGTGCTGGTGGTGCAGCAGCGTGAGCTAAGGCAGTTCGACGAAAGCGAAGAATCCTTCCTGGTGACGCTGGCCACTCAAATGGCGGCCATTCTGTCGCAGTCGCAGCTGACGGCGCTGTTCGGGCAGTATCGACAAACGCGTATTCGCGCGCTGCCCGCGTCGCCGGGCGTGGCGATTGCCGAAGGCTGGATGGATGCCACCCTGCCGCTGATGGAGCAGGTTTATGAAGCCTCATCGCTGGATGTCCAGCTAGAGCGTGAGCGTTTGACCGGCGCGCTGGAAGAGGCGGCCAACGAATTTCGTCGCTACAGCAAGCGCTATGCCGCCGGGGCACAAACCGAGACGGCGGCGATTTTTGACCTTTACTCTCACCTGTTGTCCGACGCCAGCCTGCGCCGCGCGCTGTTTACCGCGGTAGATAAAGGTTCGGTAGCCGAATGGGCGGTCAAAACGGTTGTTGAAAAATTTGCCGAGCAGTTTGCTGCGCTCAGCGACGGCTACCTGAAAGAACGGGCGGGCGATCTGCGCGCGCTGGGGCAGCGTCTGCTGTTCCATCTCGATGACACAACCCAAGGGGCCAACGGCTGGCCGCAGCGTTTTGTGCTGGTCGCGGATGAGCTTTCTGCCACCACGCTGGCGGAAGTGCCGCAGGATCGTTTGGCGGGGGTGGTCGTTCGCGACGGCGCAGCCAACTCCCACGCGGCGATCATGGTGCGTGCGCTGGGGATCCCAACGGTGATGGGCGCCGATATTCAGCCATCGGTACTGCACGGCCGCACGCTGGTGGTAGACGGCTACCGCGGCGAGCTGTTGGTCGATCCTGAACCGATCCTGTTACAGGAATACCAGCGCCTTATCAGCGAAGAGAACGAGCTCAGCCGCCTGGCGGAAGGGGACGTTGAACGCCCGGCGGAGCTGAAAAGCGGCGAACGCGTGAAGGTGATGCTCAACGCCGGCCTGAGCCCGGAACATGAACAAAAGCTGGGCCGTCGCATTGACGGTATTGGCCTGTACCGGACTGAAATTCCCTTTATGCTGCAAAGCGGCTTCCCGTCCGAAGAGGAGCAGGTGGCGCAGTATCAGGGGATGCTGCAAATGTTCAACGACAAGCCGGTGACGCTGCGTACGCTGGACGTTGGCGCAGATAAGCAGCTGCCTTATATGCCGATTAGCGAAGAGAATCCATGCCTGGGCTGGCGCGGGATCCGCATTACGCTCGATCAGCCGGAAATCTTCCTCGTTCAGGTTCGCGCCATGCTGCGCGCCAATGCCGCCACCGGCAACCTGAGTATTCTGTTGCCAATGGTCACCAGTCTTGAAGAGGTGGACGAAGCGCGTCGTCTGATCGACCGCGCCGGTCGCGAAGTGGAAGAGATGATCGGCTACGCGATTCCGAAACCGCGCATTGGTATCATGCTGGAAGTTCCGTCGATGGTCTTTATGCTGCCGCATCTGGCCAGCCGTATCGACTTTATCTCGGTAGGCACTAACGATCTTACCCAGTACGTGCTGGCGGTAGATCGCAACAACACTCGCGTGGCCAGTATCTACGATAGCCTGCATCCGGGCATGATCCGCGTTCTGTCGATGATCGTGCAGGAAGCCGAACGCTACGGTATCGATTTACGTCTGTGCGGCGAAATGGCCGGCGATCCGATGTGCGTGACTATCCTGATTGGCCTGGGTTTCCGCCACCTGTCGATGAACGGCCGCTCGGTACCGCGCGTGAAGTATCTGCTGCGCAATATCGAACTCGAAGATGCCCAGACTCTGGCCCAGCGCAGCCTCGAAGCGCAGATGGCGACTGAAGTGCGTCATCAGGTGGCGGCCTTTATGGAACGTCGTGGCCTTGGCGGCCTGATTCGCGGCGGTCTCTGATTGCCTTTGTCGGCCTGATAAGCGCAGCGCCATCAGGCTCCTGCGTCCTTTGCCGGATGGCGGCGTTGCTCTATCCGGCCTACATGCAGCACCATTGCGTAACCTGGTCGAGCGAAGCTGCTTGCTTATACATATCTTTTACATCTTCGGCGCATCACCTCTCATCCGCCTTATGCTATCATTCGCACCTTTGGAGCGCCTGAAGCCTACGGCGCGCATCTCTACCGCTGTCCACTTTCGGCGGAATAACAAGCATTTGTGGTGACAGATGAATAGTGGTTATCTGCGTTTCCCGGACTTCGATCCGGTAATTTTCTCCATCGGACCGGTCTCCCTGCATTGGTATGGCATGATGTACCTGGTGGGCTTTATCTTCGCGATGTGGCTGGCGACGCGTCGCGCGAATCGCCCGAACAGCGGCTGGACAAAAAACGAAGTTGAAAACCTGCTGTATGCGGGCTTCCTCGGGGTGTTCCTCGGCGGGCGCATCGGCTACGTGATGTTCTACAACTTCGATTCCTTCCTGCAGGACCCGCTGTATCTGTTCCGCGTCTGGGACGGCGGTATGTCCTTCCACGGTGGCCTGATTGGCGTGATCGTGGTGATGATTATCTTCGCCCGCCGCACCAAGCGTACCTTCTTCCAGGTTTCCGACTTCATTGCGCCGCTGATTCCATTTGGCCTGGGCTGCGGTCGTCTGGGTAACTTTATCAACGGCGAGCTGTGGGGCCGCGTGGACCCAAGCTTCCACTACACCATGCTGTTCCCTGGCTCCCGTGCGGAAGACCTGGCGCTGCTGCCGTCGCACCCGGAATGGCAAACGCTGTTTGATACCTACGGCTCGCTGCCGCGTCACGCGTCACAGCTGTACGAGATGGCGCTGGAAGGCGTGGTGCTGTTCCTGATCCTGAACTTCTTTATCCGTAAACCGCGTCCGGCGGGCTCGGTCTCAGGCCTGTTCCTGATTGGCTACGGTCTGTTCCGTATCATCTGCGAACTCTTCCGCCAGCCGGATGCGCAGTTCACCGGCGAGTGGGTGCAGTACATCAGCATGGGGCAGATTCTTTCGATTCCGATGGTGCTTGCGGGTATCATTATGATGGTCTGGGCGTTTCGCCGTCCGCAGCAACAGATCTCCTGAGGAAGCATGAAACAGTATCTTGAACTGATGCAGAAGGTGCTCGATGAGGGCACCCCGAAAAATGACCGCACCGGCACCGGTACCGTCTCCATTTTTGGCCACCAGATGCGCTTTAACCTGCAAGAAGGTTTCCCGCTGGTGACGACCAAACGTTGCCACCTGCGCTCGATTATCCACGAGCTGCTGTGGTTCCTGCAGGGCGACACCAACGTGGCCTATCTGCATGAAAACAACGTCAGCATCTGGGACGAATGGGCCGATGAGAACGGCGATCTTGGCCCGGTCTACGGTAAACAGTGGCGCGCCTGGCCGACGCCGGACGGCCGTCATATCGACCAGATCACCACCGTGATGAACCAACTGAAAAACGACCCGGACTCGCGCCGTATCATCGTTTCGGCCTGGAACGTCGGCGAGCTGGACAAAATGGCGCTGGCGCCATGCCACGCGTTCTTCCAGTTCTACGTGGCGGACGGCAAGCTCTCCTGCCAGCTGTACCAGCGCTCCTGCGACGTGTTCCTCGGCCTGCCGTTCAACATCGCCAGCTACGCGCTGCTGGTGCATATGATGGCGCAGCAGTGCGACCTGGAAGTGGGTGATTTCGTCTGGACCGGTGGTGACACTCACCTGTACAACAATCACATGGAACAGACTGCGCTGCAGCTCACTCGCGAACCGCGCGCGTTGCCGAAGCTGGTGATTAAACGCAAACCGGCCTCGATTTTCGACTATCGCTTTGAAGACTTTGAAATCGAAGGTTACGACCCGCATCCGGGTATCAAAGCGCCGGTTGCCATCTAAGCTTCCGGGCATGACAAACGGCGCTGATTTCAGCGCCGTTTTTTTTATTCTTTGAATGATGCTTCCGATTTTTTTGTCGCGGGTTGCAACGCCCTCATATTTCCCTCATCGCGCCCAGCAAAAATGCGCGACCGCCTCTCGTCATCCCCTTGGCGCCGCCGCACACTGTCGGCATGAACAGAGAACGAGGCTACACCCTTATCGAAACCTTAGCCGCCGTGGCGCTGGTGCTGATCCTCAGCGCTACCGGCCTGTACGGCTGGCGCAGCTGGCAGCAGGAGCAACGGCTATGGCAAACGGCGTCTGCGCTACGGGACTATCTGATTTACCTGCGTAACGATGCCAACTGGCACAACCGCGATCGTCGGCTACGGGTAAACCGTACCGCTCAGCGCTGGTGTCTTACGGCAGATGACGCGGTGCTGGAAGGCTGCCCGGCGGGGAATCCTGCGGTATTTCAGCCCGAGTGGGAAGAAGTCTCGCTCAGCAAAATGACGCCAAATCTGGCCTTCTTTGGCCTGCGCAATACCGCATGGGCCGGTAGCCTTGCGATAGCCAGCGAGGCGGGACGCTGGACCGTGGTTGTTTCAAACTGGGGGCGAATACGTCTGTGTGAAGAGGGGGCATGCTGATGCGAGGGTTCTCACTGCTGGAAGTGCTGGTTGCGATGGCAATCACCAGCATACTGCTGTTGGGCGCATCACGCTTTTTGCCTGCCCTGCAGCGCGGCGTGCTGGCGCAAATACAGCAGCAAACGCTGGAGGAGGAGGTCTGGCAGCGGCTGTTTACCCTCGCGAAGCATTTACAGCGAGCGGGGTACTGCGGCGGCGAGCGCTGCGGTGATGATGCGCTGTACATTGCGCGTCAGGGGCAGTGCGTGATTATTCGCTGGGATGGCGACAGCAACGGTGCCTGGCAAACCGCGCCCGCCGATGAGGCTGACAGCATTGGTTTTCGCTTACAGACCGGCGTGCTGGAAACGCGGCGCGGTGCGACCGCCTGTGAAGGGGGCGGATGGGATAAAATGACGGACCCCGCGACCCTCACGGTTACCGACTTTCAGGTCACGCGTAGCGCGCGGGTTAGCTTAATGCCACAGCTTGCTATCGTCCTTTCCGCTCGCGATACGCGCGGCAATACGGTGAGCGCGCAGTACAGCGTGACGGGATACAACCTGTGAACCGCGAGCGCGGCGCCTCTGCGCTTGCCATGGTACTGATGCTATTGGTACTGGGTAGCCTGATGCTACAAGGGCTGAATCAGGCGCAGCGCCGCCAGCTGGCGACGGTCACCGACGAAAGCAGGGCATTGCAGCGCACGTCACAGGTGCATTCCGCGTTGCAGTGGGGAATAGGCCAACCCTGGCGGGTGGAGGCGGGCATCCAGTGCCTGTCGCTGGGCGAAAGCCGCGTCTGCGCGCGTCTGCAGAACGACGGCAGGCTGTTGCTGATTGCGCAAAATGGCGATCTTCAGCTGTGGCAATCCGGGCGCTGGGCCGCAAGCGGCCTGCAATTTTCGACCCACGGCTGGAGTGATTTTTGCCCGTTAAAAGAGGCGGTGCTATGTCAGATACCCTGAGAACACGCGGTTTTAGCCTGCCGGAGGTCATACTGGCGATGGCGTTGATGGTGCTGGTCGTCACGGCCCTTGGCGGTTATTACCGGGCGTTGGCTACCGCTAGCGCTCAGCTTAGCCAGTATCGCCAGCTGTGGCGCTATGCCTGGGAGCAGACGCAGCCGCAGCCTACGGTGCTGCCGGAAGGCTGGCGCAGCCAGCGGGTACAGACAACGTCACAACGTTGTGTCAGCATCAGTGCTACTATTACCACCCCCATGGGCAGGCAGGGACGCATGACGCGTCTGCATTGCCCGGTCAGTCAGTAGTCAGGAGCGAATATGTTAAGGGTCTACCACTCCAACCGTCTGGACGTGCTGGAAGCGCTAATGGAATTTATCGTTGAGCAGGACCGGCTGGCTGACCCCTTCGAGCCTGAAATGATCCTCGTGCAGAGCACCGGTATGGCGCAGTGGCTCCAGATGACGCTTTCTCAGCGATTTGGCATTGCCGCCAACATCGATTTCCCGCTGCCCGCGAGCTTTATCTGGGACATGTTTACCCGCGTGTTGCCCGATATTCCAGGCGAAAGCGCCTTTAACAAACAGAGCATGAGCTGGAAGCTGATGACGCTGTTGCCGGGCATGCTGGATGAGGAAGCCTTTATGCCGCTGCGCCACTATCTGACCGACGACGCGGATAAACGCAAGCTGTTCCAGCTGGCTTCCCGCGTGGCGGACCTTTACGACCAGTATCTGGTGTATCGACCGCAGTGGCTGACCCAATGGGAGGCTGGTGAATTCGTTGACGGCGTCGGCGAGGCGCAGCAGTGGCAGGCTCCGCTGTGGAAAGCATTGGTTGAACATACTGCTGCGCTGGGGCAGCCGCAGTGGCATCGAGCCAATCTCTATCAGCGCTTTATTGACACGCTGGAAAACAGTGCTGAAGCACCTGCCGGGCTGCCGTCACGGGTGTTTATCTGTGGTATCTCCGCGCTGCCGCCGGTGTACCTGCATGCGCTACAGGCGTTGGGCAAACATGTTGATATCTACGTTCTGTTTACCAACCCGTGCCGTTACTACTGGGGCGATATTAAAGACCCCGCGTTTCTTGCCCGCCTGATGGCGCGCCAGCGTCGGCATTACCGCGAACAGCGCGAGCTGCCGTTGTTCCAGGATGCCAGCCGCGCACCGGGGCTGTTTAACGATGACGGGGAACAGGACGTCGGCAACCCGATGCTGGCCTCCTGGGGCAAGCTGGGGCGCGACTATATTTATCTGCTGGCGGGGCTGGAGCGTTATCAGGAGCTGGACGCCTTCGTTGACATTGAGCCGGATAACCTGCTGCACAACCTTCAGTACGATGTGCTGGAACTCAAAAATAGCGCCGTAGCCGGGCGCACCGCCGAAGAGTTTGCGTGGAGTGGTCACAAGCGCGCGCTGGCCCATGATGACCGCAGCCTGACCGTCCACGTCTGCCACAGCCCGCAGCGCGAAGTGGAAGTGCTGCATGACCGTCTGCTGGCAATGCTTGAGGCCGACCCGACGCTGACGCCGCGCGACATTATCGTGATGGTGGCAGACATCGACAGCTACAGCCCGTTTATTCAGGCGGTGTTCGGCAGCGCAACCGGTGAACGCTTTCTGCCGTACGCTATTTCCGACCGCCGCGCCCGTCAGGCGCATCCGGCGATGCAGGCGTTTATTACGCTGCTCTCCTTACCGGACAGCCGCTTTACCAGCGAAGACGTGCTGGCGCTGCTCGACGTGCCGGTGCTGGCGGCGCGTTTTAATATTGATGAAGCGGGGCTACAGCATCTGCGCCAATGGGTGAGTGAATCCGGCGTGCGCTGGGGGATGGACGACGACAACGTACGTGAGCTGGATCTGCCGGCAACCGGGCAGCACACGTGGCGATTTGGTCTGACGCGCATGCTGCTGGGCTATGCCATGGAGAGCAGCCAGGGGGAGTGGCAGGAGGTGCTGCCGTACGATGAATCCAGCGGGCTGATTGCCGAGCTGGTGGGGCATCTGGCCTCGCTGTTGATGCAACTGAACCGCTGGCGTCAGGTGCTGACGCAGGCGCGTTCGCTGGAGGAATGGCTGCCGGTATGCCGCGACATGCTTAATGATTTCTTCCTGCCGGACCAGGATACCGAAGCGGCGCTGACCCTGATTGAACAGCAGTGGCAGGCGATTATTGCCCAAGGCGTGCAGTCACAGTATGCGGGCGATGTGCCGCTGACGCTGCTGCGAGACGAACTGGCGCAGCGCCTCGATCAGGAACGTATCAGCCAGCGATTCCTGGCGGGCCCTATTAATATTTGTACCCTTATGCCGATGCGCTCCATCCCGTTCAAGGTGGTGTGTCTGCTGGGGATGAATGACGGTATCTATCCACGCGCGCTGGCTCCTTTGGGCTTTGATCTCATGAGTCAGAAACCGGTTCGTGGTGACCGTAGCCGCCGCGATGATGACCGATATCTGTTCCTTGAAGCGATGATGTCGGCGGAAAAAGCGCTCTATATCAGCTATATCGGCCGTTCTATTCAGGATAACAGCGAGCGCTATCCGTCGGTGCTGGTGCAGGAGCTGCTGGACTACGTCGGCCAGAGCCACTGTCTGGAAGGTGACGAGGCGCTCAACTGCGACGAAAGCGAGCGGCGGGTGAAGCAGCATATTATGCACCTGCATAGCCGAATGCCGTTTGATGCCGAAAACTACCAGGCTAACGAGCGGCAAAGCTATGCCCGTGAGTGGCTGGCGGCAGCTGGCCGACAGGGAGAAGCCCACGGTGAATTTATCCAGCCGCTGGAGCCTCTCGCACTGACCACGTTGCCGCTGGAGCAGCTCCAGCGCTTCTGGAAGCACCCCGTTCGCGCCTTCTTCCAACTGCGTCTGCAGGTTAATTTCCGCAGCGAGGAGAACGATATCCCGGATACCGAGCCGTTCACGCTGGAAGGGTTGACGCGCTACCAGCTTAACCAGCAACTGCTCAATACCCTGATTGAAGAGCAGGAGGCAGAACCGATGTATCGCCGCTATCGCGCAGCGGGCGAGCTCCCCTACGGGCCGTTCGGTGAAATTGCCTGGGAAGCTCAGCGCCAGGAGATGGCCGCACTGGCTGCGCGGGTTATTGAATATCGCCGGGTCGGAAAAAGCATGGAAATAGACCTTGATTGCGACGGGGTTAACATAACGGGATGGTTACCACAGGTTCAGGAGAATGGATTGTTGCGTTGGCGGCCATCTTTGCTTAGCGTGGCACAAGGAATGCAACTTTGGCTGGAACACCTTGTCTACTGTGTTAGCGGCGGCAACGGTGAAAGCCGGCTGCTGCTGCGTAAAGAAGGTGAATGGTGCTTCCCACCGTTGGCGATTGATGAGGCGAAAACCTATCTCTCGCAGCTGGTGGAAGGTTATCGACAGGGAATGTGCCAGCCGCTGCTGTTCTTACCCGAAAGCGGCGGGGCATGGATAAAAGCCTGTTACGATGCCGAAAAAGGTGCCATCTTAAGGGACGAGGACACGCAGCAAAAAGCGCGCAGCAAGTTTATGCAGGCGTATGAAGGCAATATGGTGGTGAGCGGCGAAGGGGCCGATGTCTGGTATCAACGCCTGTGGCGTACCCTGGAACCCGCGCAGTATGAGGCAATAGTTGAACAGACGACGCCGTATCTGCTGCCGCTGTTTCGGTTTCATCAATCGCAGTGATTGTATAAAAATTGCGCAAGCGGAGTTGTTCATTTAGTATGCATAACGCGTCACGGACCGATGAGTGGCAGCCAGCCAAAGCCAGCGCCCAGGCCAGGAACTGCCCGCATAAGCATTAAGATTCAGCTGTATTTGTTAATGGTGAGGTCCGTGAATGCCCCGCAGTATCTGGTTGAGTATCGTTGTTTTTGTTACCGCCCTTTGGGCGACCGTAGGTCAGGCAGACACCGGATGGCAGCCGATTCAGGAAACCATCCGCAAAAGTGATAAAGACACCCGTCAGTATCAGGCGATTACGCTGGATAACCACATGGTGGTGCTGCTGGTGTCCGATCCTCAGGCGGTAAAATCGCTCTCGGCGCTGGTGGTGCCGGTCGGTTCGCTGGAAGATCCTGACGCACACCCCGGCCTCGCGCATTTCCTTGAACATATGACGTTGATGGGCTCAAAGCATTACCCGCAGCCCGATAGCCTCTCGGAATTTCTCAAGCTGCACGGTGGCAGCCATAATGCCAGCACCGCGCCGTACCGGACGGCGTTCTATCTTGAAGTGGAAAATGATGCACTCCAGGGAGCCGTTGACCGCCTGGCGGACGCCATAGCCTCGCCGCTACTGGAGAAAAAATACGCCGATCGAGAACGCAATGCGGTGAATGCCGAGTTGACCATGGCGCGTACCCGAGACGGGATGCGCATGGCGCAAGTCAGCGCAGAAACCATTAACCCGGCGCATCCGGGGGCGCGTTTCTCCGGCGGCAACCTTGAAACGCTGAGCGATAAGCCCGGCAGCCCGGTTTACGAATCGCTGCTGGCATTCCGCGACAAATACTATTCTGCCAATCTGATGAAGGCGGTTATCTACAGCAACAAACCGCTGCCGGAGCTGGCGCAGATCGCCGCGCAGACCTATGGCCGCGTCCCTGATAAAGCGATTGAGCGTCCGGAAATTACCGTCCCGGTCGTCACCGATGCGCAGAAAGGGATTGTTATCCACTACGTGCCGGCGCTGCCGCGAAAAGTGCTGCGCGTTGAGTTTCGTATTGATAACAACTCTGCGCAGTTCCGTAGCAAAACCGACGAACTGATCACCTATCTTATCGGCAACCGCACGCCGGGCACGCTATCCGACTGGCTGCAAAAACAGGGGCTGGTGGAAGGGATCCGCGCCGACTCTGACCCGGTAGTGAACGGCAACAGCGGCGTACTGGCAATTTCCGCCACCTTAACCGACAAAGGCCTTGCCCACCGCGATGAAGTCGTAGCGGCTATCTTTAGCTACCTTGAGATGCTGCGCCAGAAAGGCGTGGATAAACGC
Source organism: Kluyvera genomosp. 2 (assembly GCF_036759865.1). NCBI lineage: Bacteria > Pseudomonadati > Pseudomonadota > Gammaproteobacteria > Enterobacterales > Enterobacteriaceae > Kluyvera > Kluyvera genomosp. 2. The sequence goes on along the minus strand of NZ_JAPKIA010000002.1, from coordinate 26,610 downwards.
TATTTCGACGAGCTGGCGCACGTGCTGGACCTCGACTTCCGCTACCCGTCAATCAACCGCGACATGGACTATGTCGAATGGCTGGCGGATACCATGATCCGCGTGCCGGTGCAGCACACGCTGGATGCGGTCAATATTGCCGATCGCTACGACGCACAGGCAATCAAAGATCGTCTGGCGATGATGACGCCGCAGAATGCGCGAGTCTGGTACATCAGCCAGAAAGAGCCGCATAACAAGGTGGCCTACTTTGTTGATGCGCCTTATCAGGTGGATAAAATTACGCCGGAGACGTTTGCCAGATGGCAGAAGGCGGGCGAGGGCATTACCCTCAATTTACCGCAGCTGAACCCGTATATTCCGGATGATTTCGCGCTGATTAAAAACGAAAAGACCGCTACGCACCCAACGCTTATTGTCGATGAGCCCAACCTGCGCCTGGTCTATATGCCGAGCCGCTATTTTGCCAGCGAGCCGAAGGCTGATATCACCATGATCCTGCGTAACCCGCAGGCGATGGACAGCGCGAAAAATCAGGTGATGTTTGCCCTGAACGACTACCTGGCGGGCATTGCGCTTGACCAGTTAAGCAACCAGGCGGCGGTGGGCGGCATCAGCTTCTCTACCGGTGCGAATAATGGCCTGATGCTGAATGCCAATGGTTACACCCAGCGCTTGCCGCAGCTTTTCGAAGCGCTGTTGCAGGGCTACTTCAGCTATGCAGCAACAGAAGAGCAGCTTGAGCAGGCGAAGTCCTGGTATAAGCAGATGCTCGACTCTGCTGACAAAGGCAAAGCCTATGAACAGGCGATTATGCCGGTACAGATGATTTCACAGGTGCCGTACTTCCAGCGTGAAGAGCGTAAAGCGCTGCTACCGTCGATTACGCTGCAGGATATTGTGGCCTACCGCGATCGCCTGAAAACCGGCGGCCGGCCGGAGTTTATGGTGATTGGCAACCTCAGCGCCGAGCAGTCGACGACGCTGGCGCGTGCGGTCCAGTCTCAGCTTGGTGCTAACGGCAGCGAGTGGTGCCGCAACAAAGACGTACTGGTTGATAAAAAGCAGAACGTTATCATCGAGAAAGCGGGTAATAGCACCGACTCCGCGCTGGCGGCGGTGTTTGTACCGCCTAACGTCGACGAGTTCTCCAGCTCGGCTGCCAGCGCGATGCTGGCGCAGATTGTTCAGCCCTGGTTCTATAACCAGCTGCGCACTGAAGAGCAGCTTGGCTACGCCGTCTTTGCTTTCTCAATGAACATAGGTCGCCAGTGGGGCATGGGCTTCCTGCTGCAAAGCAACGAGAAGCAGCCTGCGTTTTTATGGCAGCGCTTTAAGGCTTTCTTCCCGACCGCTGAGCAAAAGCTGCGGGTGATGAAGCCGGAAGAGTTCGCGCAAATTCAGCAGGCAGTGATTGCCGACATGCTTCAGGCACCGCAAACGCTGGGCGATGAAGCCTCGCAACTGAGCAAAGATTTCGATCGCGGTAATATGGCCTTTGATTCACGTGCTAAAGTAGTGGCCCAGATTAAACGGTTAACGCCGCAAAAGCTGGCCGATTTCTTCCACCAGACGGTCGTTGCGCCGCAGGGCATGACGGTACTTTCGCAGGTTTCCGGTAGCCAGAACGGCAAAGCGGACTATGCGCGTCCTAAGGGCTGGAAGGCATGGGAAAGCATCAGCGCGTTGCAGCAAACTTTACCGATACGAGAGAACGAATGACCGAAACCGCCGAGTCCCTTGATCCCCTGCGTTTGCCCCTCTACGGTGAGCGCCTGATTGAAGCCTCAGCGGGCACTGGAAAAACCTTCACCATCGCCGCACTCTATCTGCGGCTGCTGCTGGGGCTGGGCGGAGAAGCCGCCTTTCCCCGGCAGGTTAACGTCGAAGAGCTGCTGGTCGTCACCTTTACCGAAGCGGCAACCGAAGAACTGCGTGGGCGCATTCGCAGCAATATTCACGAGCTGCGCGTCGCCTGCCTGCGCAACGCCACCGATAACCCGCTCTACGCCAGCCTGCTGGCGGAAATCGATGACCGCCAGCAGGCGGCCAACGTGCTGCTGCTGGCCGAGCGGCAGATGGACGACGCAGCGGTGTTTACCATCCACGGTTTCTGCCAGCGAATGCTCAGTCTCAACGCGTTTGAATCCGGCATGCTGTTCGAGCAGCAGCTGATTGAGGATGAATCCCAGCTACGCTATCAGGCCTGCGCCGACTTCTGGCGACGTCATTGCTACCCGCTGAACCGCGATATTGCACAGGTGATTGTCGAGTCGTGGAAAGGGCCGCAGGATCTGCTGAAATCGATTGACCGCTACCTGCAAGGGGAAGCGCCGCAGCTGAAGATGCCGCTGAGTACGACAGAAACGCTGGCATCACGGCATCAGCAGATCCTCGAGCACATCAACGCTATCAAACAGCAGTGGCTGGCGGCGGTAGGTGAGCTGGAGCCGCTGCTGGAAGGTTCGGATCTCGATCGCCGCAAGTTCAACCGTGGCAACCAGGGAAAGTGGATCGATAAGATCAGCAACTGGGCGCAGGAAGAGAGCAAAACCTACCAATTGCCCGACGCGCTGGAAAAATTCAGCCAGTCGTTCCTCGCCGAGCGCACCAAAGCCGGCGGCAAGGTTCCCGTTCACCCCCTGTTCAGTGCTATTGAGCGCCTGCTTGAGTCGCCGCTGACGCTGAACGATTTGGTCATCGCCCAGGCGATGAAAGAGATTCGTGAAGCGGTCGCTCGTGAGAAACGCCGCCGCGGTGAACTGGGCTTTGACGACATGCTAAGCCGTCTGGATGAAGCGCTGGAGAGTGAAAGCGGCGAGGCGCTGGCTGCCGCTATCCGTCAGCGTTTCCCGGTAGCAATGATCGATGAATTCCAGGATACCGACCCGCAGCAGTACCGTATTTTTCGCCGTATCTGGCGTCAGCAGCCGGACACCGCGCTGCTGCTGATCGGTGACCCGAAGCAGGCGATTTACGCCTTCCGCGGCGCGGATATCTTTACCTACATGCGGGCACGCAGCGACGTGGCCGCCCATTACACGCTCGACACCAACTGGCGTTCCGCGCCGGGCATGGTGGCGAGCGTCAACCGCCTGTTCGGGCTGGTTGATAACCCCTTCATGTTCCGTGATATTCCGTTTCAGCCGGTGAAGTCGGCGGCGAAAAATGCCTCGCTGCGCTTTGAGTTTGACGGCGAAAATCAGCCGGCCATGAACCTATGGCTGATGCCCGGCGAAGGCGTTAGCGCGGGGGACTACCAGAACTTTATGGCTCAGCAGTGCGCGGCGCAGATTCGCGACTGGCTGGACGGTGGCCAGCGCGGCACGGCCCTGCTGTGGCGCGGTGACAGCGCCCGCCCGGTGCAGGCTTCGGATATTACGGTGCTGGTGCGTAACCGCCAGGAGGCATCGCTGATTCGCGATGCGCTCAACGCGCTGGCGATCCCGTCGGTCTATCTCTCCAACCGCGACAGCGTGTTTGAAACCCCGGAAGCCCAGGAGCTGCTGTGGGTGCTGCAGGCGGTGCTGACGCCGGAGCGTGAAAATACGCTGCGCAGCGCGCTGGCGACGGCAATGTTTGGCCTCAACGCGCGGGATATCGAACGGTTAAATCAGGATGAACAGGCCTGGGATGCGCTGGTTGAAGAGTTCAGCGATTACCGGCTTATCTGGCAGCGGCGCGGCGTGATGCCGATGATTCGCGCGTTGATGAGCGCGCGTTCGCTGGCGGAAAATCTGCTGGCGACCCACGGCGGTGAGCGGCGCTTAACGGATATTCTGCACCTGAGTGAATTACTGCAGGAGGCGGCGAGTGCACTGGAGAGCGAGCACGCGCTGGTGCGCTGGCTGAACCAGCAGATTGCGGAACCGGATACCAATGCGTCCAGTCAGCAGATGCGTCTGGAGAGCGACAAGCACCTGGTGCAGATAGTCACTATCCACAAATCGAAAGGGCTGGAATATCCCCTGGTGTGGCTGCCGTTTATCGCTCGCTTCCGTAAAGAGAAGCAGGCGTTTTATCACGACCGGGAATCGTTCGCGGCGGTGCTGGATCTCAACGAAAGCGATGAAAGCCTTGAACTGGCGGAGGCCGAGCGTCTGGCTGAAGATCTGCGTTTGCTGTACGTCGCCTTAACCCGAGCGGTCTGGCACTGCAGCCTGGGGCTCGCGCCGCTGACCGCGCGACGCAGCGATAAACCCACGGATTCCGAATTACACCACAGCGCGCCGGGAAGGCTGATGCAGAAAGGTGAAGTGCGGGATGCCGCTGGCCTGGAGGCGTGTCTGCGCGCGCTGTGCGATGAACATATTGCGCTGACGCTCGCGACGCCGCCGAACGGCGAGCGCTGGCAGGCGACACAAGCACCTGCACCTGAACTGGCGGCGCGGCAGGTGCTGCGTCGCGTCGTGGACGACTGGCGGGTGACCAGCTATTCCGGCCTTCAGCAGCGTGGTCACAGCGTGGCGCAGGATCTGCTGCCGAGGCTGGATATTGATGCTGCGGGCACGGCAGAAACGCCGCCGGAGCAGCTGCTGACGCCGCATAATTTCCCGCGGGGTGCATCGCCGGGCACCTTCCTGCACAGTCTGTTTGAAGACCTCGACTTCACTCAGCCCATTTCAGCGGAATGGATGGCGGAAAAACTGCAAAGCAACGGTTTTGGCGAAGAGTGGGAGCCGGTACTGACGGCGTGGATTTCTCAGGTGCTGGCCGCTCCGCTGGCGGATACGGGCATTGCGCTCAATCAATTGAGTGCAAAGCAAAAACAGGTTGAAATGGAGTTCTATCTGCCGATAAGCCGCCCGCTTGATCCGCTGGCGCTGGATGCCTTAACCCGCCGCTATGATCCTCTCTCGGCAGGCTGCCCAACGCTGGACTTCCGCCAGGTACGCGGCATGCTGAAAGGCTTTATCGACCTGGTTTTCCGCCACGACGGGCGCTATTACCTGCTGGACTACAAATCCAACTGGCTCGGGGAAAGCGGCGAAGCCTACACCCAGCAGGCGATGGCGGAGGCCATGCAATCGCATCGCTACGATTTGCAGTATCAGCTCTATAGCCTGGCGCTGCACCGCTATCTGCGCCACCGCCTTGCCGACTATGACTATGAACGCCACTTTGGCGGCGTTATTTACCTGTTCCTGCGCGGCGTTAACGGCGACGCGGGGCAGCAGGGGATTTTTACCACCCGACCTGACCCGGTGCTGATCGCAGCAATGGATGCGCTGTTCGCCGGAGAAGGCGAGGAGATGGACGCATGACGCTGGAACAACGTTTGCTGGAAGCCGTGGAACTACGGCTGCTTCGCCCGCTGGACGTACAGTTTGCGCTGATGGTCGCACAAGATGAACACCCGGCGGTGATGCTGGCGGCGGCGATGCTCAGCCGTGATACCGGCGAAGGGCATGTTTGCCTGCCGCTGTCGCACCTGACGCCTGTCGCGCAGCCGAAAGGCCGCGTGCGCGAACTCTGGCAACGGCTGTTTGCCGAAGCCGATGCGCCGGACGATTGGGCCACGCTGCTGCTGGCCTCGGCGGCGGTGAGCGCTGGCGAACGCCCGTCGCCGCTGATCCTCAGCCGCGATCGCCTGTACCTTAACCGCATGTGGCGTAATGAGCTGACGGTCGCGCGCTTCTTCAACGATACCCAACTGCCGTTCGCAGTGGACGACGCGCAGCTTAACGCAACGCTGAACGCGCTATTTCCCGCGAGCGAAAGCGTCGACTGGCAAAAAGTTGCTGCCGCCGTGGCGCTGACGCGGCGTATTTCGGTGATTTCCGGCGGGCCGGGCACCGGTAAAACCACGACGGTAGCCAAATTGCTGGCGGCGCTGGTGCAGATGGCTGGGGGCGAAAAATGCCGTATCCGCTTAGCGGCGCCAACCGGTAAAGCGGCGGCAAGATTAACCGAGTCCCTTGGCGCGGCGCTGCGCAAGCTCGCCCTGAATGAGGCGCAAAAGGCGATGCTACCGACGGAAGCCAGTACGCTGCACCGTCTGCTGGGCGCGCAGCCCGGCAGCCAGAAGATGCGCTATCACGCGGGTAACCCGCTGCACCTTGACGTGCTGGTTGTCGACGAAGCGTCGATGATTGACCTGCCGATGATGGCGCGGCTGATTGACGCGCTGCCGTCGCATGGGCGGGTGATTTTCCTCGGCGACCGCGACCAGCTGGCATCGGTTGAGGCGGGGGCCGTGCTGGGCGATATCTGTAGCTGGGTCAGCGCGGGGTATACCGCCGAACGAGCGGCACAGCTGAGCCGTCTGGTGGGGGCAACGGTCCCGGCGGGCGACGGCCCGGTCGCCGGCGCACTGCGTGACAGTCTGTGCCTGCTGCGAACCAGCTACCGTTTTGGCAGTGATTCAGGTATCGGGCAACTGGCCGGCGCGGTGAACCGAGGCGACAAGAACGCCGTCGGTGAAGTCTTCGCCCGTGGTTTTCACGATATCGAACTGAAACCGCTGCGCTCGACGGATGATTATGCCGCGATGCTCGATGATGCACGCGCCGGCTACGGTCACTATTTACAGCGACTGCGCGAGCAGGCCGACCCGGCAGAAGTGCTGGCGGCCTTTGGTGAGTACCAGCTGCTGTGCGCGCTACGCGAAGGGCCGTGGGGCGTGGGCGGGCTAAACGCCCAGTTTGAGCAACTGCTGGCCCGTCATCGTCAGATCGTGCCGCAGCGCCATTCGCGCTGGTATGAAGGCCGCCCGGTCATGATCAGCCGTAACGACAGCGCTCTGGGGTTGTTCAACGGTGATATAGGTATCGCACTGGACCGCGGGCAGGGGATGCGCGTCTGGTTCCCGATGCCGGATGGCACGATTAAGTCGGTACAGCCAAGCCGCCTGCCGGAGCACGACACCGCGTGGGCGATGACGGTGCATAAATCTCAGGGGTCTGAATTCACGCACGCGGCGCTGGTTCTGCCGACACAGCTGGTTCCGGTGGTGAGCCGCGAACTGGTGTATACCGCCATTACCCGCGCAAAATCGCGGCTGTCGATGTATGCCGATGAAAACCTGCTGGCGCAGGCGATTGCCACGCGTACGGAACGGCGTAGCGGCCTGTCGGCGATTTTTGCAGAGATGGAATAGAGTGGTGAAGAGGGGCGCGGTGTGCCCCCTCTCTCTTTTTAAGGGAGAGGGCTGGGGTGAGGGTTTAACGCCGAGCCAGAATTTCCCCTCACCCTAACCCTCTCCCCATAGGGGCGAGGGGACAGTTCGGCGCCGCTATGCTAAGTCCGTCATCAGCACCTTCGACCGTCGCTGATAGTTATAAAGCTGTTTCTTACTTTCCGGCAGCAATTCCACGTCTACCGGCTTAAACCCGCGCTCCTGGAACCAGTGAATGCTGCGCGTGGTCAGTACAAACAGGTGATTCAGCCCCATTTGCTTCGCCTGAGCGGCTATCCGCTCCAGCAGCACCTCGCCACGCGATGAACTGCGGTAGTCCGGATGTACCGCCACGCAGGCCATTTCGCCAATTTTTTCTTCCGGGAACGGATACAGCGCGGCGCAGGCAATGGTGGTGTTATCACGCTGAATGATCGTGAATTTATCGATCTCCATTTCCAGCTGTTCGCGGGAGCGGCGCACCAGAATACCCTGCTGCTCCAGCGGGGCGATAAGATCGAGAATACCGCCGATGTCGTTAATGGTGGCGCGGCGAATTTGCTCGGCGCTCTCCATCACGATTTGCGTACCAATACCGTCGCGGGAGAACAGCTCTTGCAGCAGGGCGCCGTCTTCCTGATAGCTTATCAGGTGGCTACGGCGTACGCCGCTGCGGCAGGCTTTCACCGCGCCGCGCAGGAAGCGCGCGGTACCGGAAAGGTAATCGCCTTCCTGCTCCAGCTCTTCGATGCGCGCCTGCGCTTCGTTCGGGAACAGCTCGGGAACAATTTCGCCCGCTTCGTTATACACGCCCTGCGACGAGCAGAAGCCGATCATTTTTTCAGCCTTCAGCTTAATCGCCAACTGGGTGGCAATTTCTTCCGAAGTCAGGTTAAAGCTTTCGCCGGTCACGGAGACGGCCACCGGCCCCATCAGCACAATCGCGCCGCTATCGAGCTGGCGGTGAATGGCCTCTTCATCAATACGACGAATACGCCCGCTGTGGCAGTAATCAATGCCGTCGTCCACGCCAAGCGGCTGCGCGATAATAAAGTTACCGCTCACCACGTTGATGTGTGCCCCCTGCAGCGGGGTGTTATTCAGGCTCATCGACAGACGCGCGGTGATATCCAGCTGCAGCTGACCGGCCGCCTGCTTAACCAGTTCAAGGGTTTTGCTATCCGTCACGCGAATATGTTTATGATACGTGGGCTGATGGTGATGCTCTTCCAGGTTCGCATCAATCTGCGGGCGCGCGCCGTACACCAACACCAGGCGAATACCCAGACTGTGAAGTAGGCCTATGTCATTGACAATGCTGGAAAAATTCTCATGCTCAATGGCTTCGCCGCCGAGCATGATGACAAACGTCTTCCCTCGGTGAGCGTTAATATAGGGGACTGAATGACGAAACCCCTCGACCAGTTCGGTTCTACGTTCCTTCACCACGGCGCAACCCTCAATGCATGATTATTCGTAATAAGTGTATTTTTATTCTGTTTTGCCGCTAAACGCAAGCCAGAATTTACCTCAGGATGGCAAAAATTCGCGTCGAATTTCGCTTAACCAACGAATGTTTACCCTTTTATAGATGACAGTTTATCCCTCATTGGTTAGAGTTTTCGGTCAATCGTATTATGCGTAAATTACAATCGTCTTTTTTTGCCTGGGATGGAGCATGTCCGGAAGTCAGTCTTTGAGTCGTCGCCGCCTGTTAAAAGGGGCGGGCGCCATGTGGTTGCTAAGTGTCAGTCAGGTTGGTTTTGCTGCCGTCAGTCAGGTGGTGGCGGTTCGCATCTGGCCTGCGTCCAGCTACACGCGCGTTACGGTGGAATCCAACCGCGTGCTCAAGTACCGGCAGTTTGCGTTAAGCAACCCGGATCGCCTGGTGGTCGATCTCGAAGGGGTGAATCTTAACTCGGTGCTGAAAGGGATGGCCGCGCAGATCCGCGGCGACGATCCGTTTATTAAATCCGCGCGCGTGGGGCAGTTTGACCCGCAGACGGTGCGCATGGTGTTTGAGCTTAAGCAGGACGTCAAACCGCAGCTGTTTGCCCTGGCGCCGGTCGCCAGCTTCAAAGAGCGTCTGGTGATGGATCTATACCCGGCCAACAGCAACGATGTGCAGGATCCGCTGCTGGCGCTGCTGGAAGAGTACAATAAAGACGGCCTCGAAAAGCAGGTACCGCCTGCGCAGAGCGGGCCTCAGCCGGGGAAAGCCGGACGTGACCGGCCAATCGTAATCATGCTTGACCCGGGTCACGGCGGCGAAGACTCGGGTGCGGTGGGGCTGTATAAAACGCGGGAAAAGGACGTGGTGCTGCAAATTGCCCGTCGCCTGCGCGCGCTGATTGAGAAAGAAGGCAATATGAAAGCCTACATGACGCGCAATGAAGATATCTTTATTCCGCTGAGGGTGCGGGTGGCGAAGGCGCAAAAGCAGCGCGCCGACCTGTTCGTGTCGATTCATGCGGATGCCTTCACCAGCCGTCAGCCGAGCGGCTCGTCGGTGTTTGCGCTCTCCACTAAGGGGGCCACCAGTACGGCGGCGAAATATCTCGCGCAGACCCAGAACGCCTCGGATTTGATCGGCGGGGTGAGCAAGAGCGGCGACCGTTACGTTGACCACACCATGTTTGATATGGTGCAGTCGCTGACCATTGCCGACAGCCTGAAATTCGGTAAAGCGGTGCTCAAGAAGATGGGGCAGATTAACAATCTGCATAAAAACCAGGTTGAGCAGGCAGGCTTTGCGGTGCTGAAAGCACCGGATATTCCATCGATCCTCGTCGAAACTGCATTTATCAGTAACGTTGAAGAGGAGCGCAAGCTGAAGACCGCCAAATTCCAGCAGGAAGTGGCCGAATCCATCCTCGCCGGGATCAAAGCCTACTTCGCCGACGGCGCGACCCTTGCGCGGCGCGGGTAACTTGCCATGTCGCGTCTGAAATGCGCCCACGGCGGGAATACGCGTGAAGCGGCTGCGCTGATAGGTGTCGCCGCTGACCAGCTGCTGGATTTCAGTGCCAACATTAATCCGCTGGGTATGCCCGAGAGCTTAAAACAGGCCATTGTGGCTCAGCTAAGCTGTGCGGAACGCTATCCCGACGTTGAGTATCAGCAGCTGCATCAGGCGCTAGCGGCACATCACGGGGTTCCGGCAACGTGGATTCTCGCAGGTAACGGCGAGACGGAATCTATTTTTACCCTCGTCAACGGTCTGCAGCCGCGCCGGGCGATGGTGGTTGCGCCTGGGTTCGCCGAATATCGTCGCGCGCTGGAAACGCAGGGTTGCGTTATCGACACGTTTTACCTGCGCGAAGAGGACGGCTGGCAGCTGAGCGAGGCGATTCTCCCGGCGCTGACGGCTGAACTCGACTGCCTGTTTCTCTGCACGCCTAACAATCCAACCGGGCTGATGCCGGAGCACACGCTATTGACGGCCATTGCTGAACGCTGCCGAGCGCTGGACATCGCGCTGATTCTCGACGAAGCCTTCCTTGATTTTATCCCCGATGCGCCGGGATTTATTCCTCTACTGGCGGAGTATCCCCACGTCTGGGTGCTGCGTTCACTGACCAAATTCTATGCTATTCCCGGCCTGCGCCTTGGCTACCTGCTCAACGGCGATGAACGGGCGGTCGCAAGGCTGCGCCAGCGGCAGATGCCGTGGTCAATCAATGCGTTCGCCGCGCTGGCCGGCGAGGTGATTCTCAACGATAGCGCCTACCAGCAGGCCACTCGCCGCTGGTTGGCCGATGAAGGGGCGCGCTTTTACCGTGCGCTCAGTAAGATTGACGGGATCACGGTTTACCCCGGGCGAGCCAATTACCTGTTTCTGCGCTGCGAGCGCCCCGACCTTGAGCTGCAATACGCGCTGCTGGAACAGCAGATTTTAATTCGCAGCTGCGCTAACTACCCGGGGCTCGACGGGCGCTACTTCAGGGTGGCTATCCGCAGCGCCGAAGAAAACCAGCGGCTGCTGGCGGCGCTGAGTCAGGTACTGAGCTGAACGCCACCCGATACCGACGTTCGCAGATGCAGCTGCGGCCAGTGCGCCGCTAACGAACGTTGCCCCAGCGCCCAGCGCAGATACTCTACATCGTGACGGCGGCGGTCGAGCATCAACCCGACAACGCTGCCGCTGTGCGCTACGTTCAGGCCATACAGGCTGCATGATTCAACCAGTGCCAGCAGCGCCGCAAACCCCGGCTTGGGCAGCAGAGTCTGGCTGGCGGTGGCGCTGAGCGTCGCCGCTTCGCCCAGCAGGCCAGCATCCTGACGTCTGCAGGCGCTTTGCACTTTTTCCCATGCCAGATCGAGCACCCCGGCGTTTGCCTCCAGCACCGCCTGGCGGGGTAATCGGTGATAGTCGACGGTGCGAAGCCGTAGCGGGCTTTCCAGTACCAGCAGGTCGAAATGCGGCGCGGGCTGGCAGGCAATTTGCGTGCGCGCGTGATGATGATCGAACAGGGTGGGGGCACAAAATAGCGTGCTGTCCGTCGGCTCCAGCGAAACGCATAGCGCGGCGAGCGCCGATTCGCTGAGCGTCTGGCCCAGATGATGCGCGGCGGCAACGGCGGTGGCGGCGATATCGGCGGTGCTGCTGGCCATTCCCTTAGCCAACGGAATCGTTGAGTGAATCTCTATGCGCAGCGAACGGCTTAGCGCCAGTGGATAGCCCAACTGGGCTAGCAGCCGGTTGAGTATCGCCCGCGCCAGGGGGCGCTCGTCGGCAAGCGGCGTTCCGTCGCGCACTTCCACCGTGCTGTACCAGTCAATCGGGCAAGAAACCAGCTTCTCACTGCCGAGAATCCAGCCCTGAATAAGTTCCCCACAGGAGGCGGGACAGCGCGCCACGCTCATGATTTTCCTTGCTTTGCCGAACGAAATATAACTACCGTAAATAAATCTGCCGGTATTGTCATAGCGCAACGAAATCCTTCTTTTGCGGCGCTAGAGTAACCTGTTTTTATTTTATGCGGGCCGACGTGCCGGTATAAATCTGCAACCAACAGGTTTGGCATAGATTATGTGCCAGGGAAGGAGGTGTAAACCCTCCGCAGCCCCCGCTGCTGTGATGCTGACAACCCCGTACACACCACTGATCGACAGATCGGGAAGGACGGGCGAGGATGACGCTAAGCCAGAAGACCTGCCTGTTGGCCATTAACAACAACTTCGGTGGGAAGTGGGTTGCTTTGAGTCGAACGGTCTCCGGACCGGGCGCACGCACGGCTATACCCGATGACCACCCTGCATAGGGTCAGGGTATGGCAGCCAGACAGCACGCATTTGTTCTCGCCGGGACCGGCAGCGGCTGTGGTAAAACCACGGTAACGCTGGGTCTGCTTACGCTGTTACAGCGACGCGGCCTGCGGGTTCAGCCTTACAAAGTCGGGCCGGACTACCTTGATACCGGCTGGCACAGCGCCCTTAGCGGCGTTACCTCCCATAATCTCGACAGCTATATGCTGCCTGCCCCCACGCTTAATGCGCTGTTCTGCGAACATATGCAGCAGGCCGATGTTGCCGTCATTGAAGGCGTCATGGGCCTTTACGATGGCTACGGCACCGACCCTGATTATTGCAGCAGCGCGGCGATGGCGAAACAGCTGGGCTGTCCGGTGATTCTGCTGGTGGACGGTAAGGCGGTTTCAACTTCTATTGCCGCGACGGTGATGGGGTTTCAGCACTTCGATCCCCGCTTGAATATCGCTGGCGTCATCGTGAATCGCGTCAACAGCGAGGGCCACTTCCAGCTGCTTAAGCACGCCATTGAACGCTACTGCGGCCTTCCTGTGCTGGGCTATGTGCCGCACGTGGACGGCGTATCGTTGCCGGAGCGCCATCTTGGGCTGGTCACTGCCCGAGAATCGGCGCTCGACAATGGGCCATGGCAAGACTTTGCTACCGTGCTGGAGCGAACGCTGGATGCCGATCGTCTGCTTGAACTGAGCGCATTGCGCACTTTACCTTCCGGCCAATGGCCGCCCATGCCGGACTCCGGCGCGGGGCTGACGCTCGCCCTTGCCGATGATGAAGCCTTCAACTTCTACTACCCGGACAATCTGGCACTGCTGCTGCGTGCTGGCGTGAAGATTGTGCGCTTTAGCCCGCTGCATGACGCGGTGCTGCCCGATTGCCAGATGATCTGGCTCGGCGGCGGTTACCCGGAACTGCACGCCCGTGCCCTTGCAGATAACCAGCCAATGCTGACGCAGCTGCGCGCGGCGCACGAGCGCGGCGTGGCGATTTACGCCGAATGCGGCGGCCTGATGTACCTTGGCACCACGCTGGAAGATAAGAACGGTGATACCTACGCAATGGCCGATATTCTGCCCGGCCACAGCAAAATGGGCTCCCGGCTGACCCGCTTTGGCTACTGCGAAGCGCAGGCGCAGCAGCCAACGCTGCTCGCTGCTCCCGGCGACGTGCTGCGCGGCCACGAATTCCACTATTCCGATTTTACCGCCCAGACGCCTGCGGTGATGGCGTGCCGTAAAACCCGCGACGGCGCGGTGCTCCAGCAGTGGGCCGGTGGCTGGCAACGTGGCAATACTTTTGCCAGCTACCTGCATCTCCATTTTGCTCAGAACCCGTCGATGCTCAACCACTGGTTTGCCGCCGCAAGGAGTGCCCAATGACGCTGCTGGCCTGGTGCCTGGCCTGGGGGCTTGATTTCATCATCGGCGACCCGCACAGCTGGCCGCATCCAGTGCGCTGGATAGGCAACCTGATTAACGCCGTGCAGCGCGCGGTGCGCAGGATGTGTCATACCGACCTTGCGCTGCGTATTGGCGGCGGGGTGATGTGGCTGGTGGTAGTGGGGCTGAGTTACGCCGTTGCCTGGGGCGTGCTGCGCCTCGCCGCGAGCGTGCATCCGTGGCTGGGTTTTGGCGTTGAGGTGTGGATGATTTTCACGGTGCTGGCCGGGCGCTGCCTGGCGCAGTCGGCGCAGGCGGTCGAACGTCCGCTGCGGGCAGGCGATCTTGCCGAAAGCCGTATCAAGCTGTCGTGGATTGTCGGGCGCGATACCTCACAGCTACAGCCGGAACAGATCAACCGCGCGGTGGTGGAGACGGTGGCGGAAAACACCGTCGACGGCATTATCGCGCCGCTCTTCTTCCTGTTGCTCGGCGGCGCGCCGCTGGCGATGGCCTACAAAGCGGTGAACACCCTCGACTCGATGGTGGGTTACAAGCACGAAAAATACCGGGCAATTGGCATGGTCAGCGCGCGTCTCGACGACGTGGCGAACTTCATTCCCGCGCGTCTGAGTTGGCTGCTGATTGGCCTTGCCGCCTTTCCCTGCCGCGATAATGGCGCGCGCGCGCTGCGTATCGGCTGGCGCGATCGTAAAAACCACAGCAGCCCCAACTGCGCCTGGTCTGAAGCGACCGTCGCCGGGGCGCTGGGCATCCGTCTTGGCGGCCCTAACGACTATTTTGGCGAACGGGTGAATAAGCCGTGGATTGGCGACGCGCATCGCCCGATTGCCATTGATGATATTTCCCGAACGATTCGACTGATGTGGGTAGCGTCAACGCTGGCCCTGCTGCTGTTTATGGCGGTCAGGTTCTGGCTTATCGGCGTGGCCTGAGGAGCACTGCATGAACTATATCCAGCAACCGCAAGCGATTGAGCGCAAAAGCTTCGAGATTATCAGCGAGATTATCGCGCAAACGCGCCCGGAGTATCGCTTCGCCAGCCCCTTGCACGAAGCGATTATCAAACGGGTGATCCACACCACCGCCGACTTCGAGTGGCTGGATATTTTGTGGTTCTCGCCGGATGCATTAACCCGCCTGTGCGAGGCGCTGAGCCGCCCGTGCACGCTCTACACCGACACCACCATGGTACTTTCCGGCATCAACAAAAACCTGCTGGCCACCTTCGGCGGCGAGTGCCGCTGCTACATCAGCGACCCGCGCGTGGTGCGCGAGGCCAAAGCGCAGGGCATTACCCGCTCGATGGCGGCGGTGGATATTGCCGCCAAAGAGGAGGGCGACAAAGTGTTTGTCTTCGGCAATGCGCCAACCGCGCTGTTTCGCCTGATGGAGCATAACGCGCTGGAGGTCGGCGGGGTGATTGGCGTGCCGGTCGGGTTTGTCGGCGCGGCGGAATCCAAAGAGGCGCTGAGCAAAAGCAGCCTGCCGGGCATTGCCGCGCTGGGGCGTAAAGGTGGCAGCAACGTTGCGGCGGCGATCGTCAACGCCATTCTCTACCATCTGCAGGGGGCGCGATGAGCGAGCCCGCCTTTGATGCCCCGGTGTGGCATAACGGCAAAGCGCTGCGCAAAGGCTACACCACCGGCTCCAGCGCCACGGCGGCGGCGAAAGTTGCCGCGCTGATGGTGATGCGCCAGCACCTGATTCACCAGATCTCGATTGTCACGCCGTCGGGCGTGACGCTAAACCTGAATGTCGAATCCCCGCACGTCGAAGGCCAGCAGGGTATTGCCGCCATCCGCAAAGATGGCGGCGATGATATCGACGCTACCCACGGGATGCTGATTTTTGCTCGCGTCACCGTCAACGACAGCGGCGAGATTATCCTGCGCGGCGGCGAAGGTGTTGGCACCGTTACCCGCAAAGGCATCGGGTTGCCCATCGGCAGCGCGGCGATTAATCGTACCCCGCGACACACCATTGAAACCGCCGTTCGTGAAGCCATCGGCCCGGCGCGCGGCGCAGAGGTGGAGATTTTTGCCCCAGAGGGCGAAGAGCGGGCGAAGAAAACCTATAACGCGCGGCTGGGCATTCTGGGCGGCATTTCGATTATTGGCACCACCGGTATCGTGACGCCGATGTCGGAAGAGAGCTGGAAACGCTCGCTGGCGTTGGAACTGGAGATGAAACGTGCCGCCGGGTTGGCGCGCGTGGTGCTGGTACCGGGCAACCACGGCGAACGCTTCGTACGCGAGCAGATGGGCATTGACTCGCAGGTGGTGGTCACCATGAGCAACTTTGTCGGCTACATGATTGAAGAGTCGGTGCGCCTTGGCTTCCGCCAGATTGTGCTGATTGGCCACCCCGGCAAGCTGGTCAAAATCGCCGCCGGGATTTTCCACACCCACAGCCATATCGCCGACGGGCGCATGGAGACGTTGGTGGCCCATCTGGCGCTGCTCGGCGCGCCCCTTGAACTGCTCACTCTGGTGAGCGAGTGCGACACCACCGAAGCGGCAATGGAACACATTGACGCTCACGGCTTCCAGAAAATCTACAACCATCTGGCCAAGCGCATCTGCCAGCGCGTGCTGGAGCGGCTGCGCTTCACGCAAAATCCGCCCATCTGCGATGCCATCATGTTTGCCTTTGATAACCAGATCCTCGGCAGCAATCGCCCGGTCAACGAGATCGTCAAGGACATGCAATGTTAACCGTCGTCGGAATGGGCCCGGCAGGCGTACAGCTGATGACGCCGCAGGCCGTGGAGGCGGTGAAACAAGCTGATGCGCTGGTTGGCGGCGTGCGCCATCTGGCGCAGTTTCCGGCGTTTGATGGTGAACGCTGCCCGCTGGGCGCCAATATACCCCAGGTGCTGGCGTGGATTGAGGCGCGACAGGCGCAAAACGTGGTGGTGCTGGCCTCCGGCGACCCGCTGTTTTACGGCATCGGCACGCGGCTTATTGCCCATTTTGGCCGTGAAAACGTGCGGGTGATCCCCGGCGTCAGCGCCGTGCAATACCTGTGCGCGCAGGCGGGCATTGATATGAACGACATGTGGCTGACCAGCAGCCACGGGCGCGAGGTGGATTTCGACAGGCTGGCGAGCCACCGCAAGGTGGCGATGGTCACCGACAAACGCTGCGGCCCGAAAGCCATCGCCGCTGAACTGGTGGCGCGCGGTAAGGGACACCGCTGGATGGTGATTGGCGAAAACCTGGCGCAGGACAACGAACGCATCCACTGGCTGCCGGTTAGCGCCGTGGAGCGCGATTATGAGATGAACACGGTGGTGATCCTCGATGAAAGATGAGCTGTTTTTACGCGGCGAAAAGGTGCCGATGACCAAAGAGGCAGTGCGCGCGCTGGCGCTCTCAAAACTTGAGCTGCACGGTGCGAGTCACCTGATTGATATTGGCGCAGGCACCGGCAGCGTGTCGATTGAAGCCGCGCTGCAAAATCCGGCGCTGACGGTGACGGCGATTGAGCGCAATCCGGCGGCGCTGCATCTGCTGGCGGAAAACTGTCAGCGCTTTGAGTGTCGGAATATTCACATCGTAGAAGGCGAAGCGCCGCTGACGGTTGATGCGCTCGCCGACGCGGTCTTTATGGGCGGCAGCGGCGGCCATCTCTGCGCGCTTATCGACTGGTCTCTGCGCCAGCTTCGCCCGGGCGGGCGTCTGGTGATGACCTTTATTTTGCAGGAGAACCTGCACTGTGCTCTCGAGCATCTCGAGCGCGTCGGAGTTCCGGCGGTTGACTGCCAGCAGTTGAATGTTTCAACGCTGACGGCGCTGGGTACCGGTCACTATTTTAAACCGCACAATCCCGTTTTTGTGCTTGCTTGTCACAAGGAGCGACACCATGGCTGAGGCTTTTGATACACGCTGCGTTTGGTTCGTCGGCGCCGGGCCGGGCGACCGCGAACTGATTACTCTGAAAGGCTACCGCCTGCTGCAACAGGCGCAAGTGGTGATTTACGCCGGTTCGCTGATTAACCCCGAACTGCTGAGCTACTGTCCGGCGGAAGCCGAGTGCCACGACAGCGCCGGGCTGCATCTTGAGCAAATCCTCGACCTGATGGAAGCGGGCGTGAAGGCCGGAAAAACGGTGGTGCGCCTGCAAACCGGCGACGTGTCGCTGTACGGCTCGGTGCGCGAGCAGGGCGAAGAGCTGACCCGTCGCGGCATTGACTGGCAGGTGGTGCCGGGCGTCAGCGCGTTTCTCGGCGCGGCGGCGGAGCTGGGCGTCGAGTACACGGTACCGGAAGTCTCGCAAAGCCTGATCATCACTCGCCTGGAAGGGCGTACGCCGGTGCCAGAGCGCGAACAGCTGGAATCCTTTGCCCAGCATCGCACCTCAATGGCGATTTACCTCTCCGTACAGCGCATCAACAAAGTCGCCGAGCGGCTGATTGACGGCGGCTACCCGGCGACCACGCCGGTGGCGGTGATTTACAAGGCTACCTGGCCCGAGAGCCAGACCGTACGCGGTACGCTTTTGGATATCGCCGATAAAGTGCGCGATGCCGACATCCGTAAAACGGCGCTGATCCTGGTCGGGGATTTTCTCGGCGAGGAATACCACTACTCGCGCCTCTACGCCGCAGATTTTAGCCATGAATACCGCAAAGCCTGAGCGCATTGCGCTGTTCTGCCTGACCCCCGGCGGCGTCGCGCTGGCCAGGCGGCTACACTCGGCGCTGCCGATGACCTGCTTTACCCGCGAAGGGCTGGTGGTGGAGGGATTCCTGCCTTTTGACGGCAGCTTTTCCCGTACCGTGCAGCGGGCATTTACGCACTATTCAGCGCTGGTGTTTATCGGCGCGACCGGCATCGCGGTACGCGTGCTGGCGCCGCTGCTGGTTGATAAGCTCCGCGACCCGGCGGTGGTGGTGATTGATGAACGCGGCCAGCACGTGATTAGCCTGCTTTCCGGCCACGTGGGCGGCGCGAACGACCTGGCACGACGGTTGGCGGGCATTCTCGACGTGGAGCCGGTCATCACCACCGCCACCGACGTGAATGAGGTGGCGGCGCTGGATACGCTGGCCTGTCAGCTCAACGCGCGGATGCACGACTTTCGCGCCGCGGTAAAGGCGGTTAACCAAATGCTCGTCAGCCAGCAGCGGGTTGGGCTGTGGTGGGACGACCGTTTTAGCGCTGATATTCGCCGCTGCGACCTACGCGGTTTTATTCCGGTTACCGATCTTCATACGCTGCCCGACCTCGATGGGCTGGTGTGTATCACCTTGCGTAAAACGTTACCCGATCTGCCGGTGCCCCATTGGAAGCTGGTCCCGCGGCGCATCGTTGCGGGCATTGGCTGCCGTCGCGGCACCCCGCGCGAGCTGATTAGCGCGCTGCTGATGCGCCAGTTGGCACTTCAGCAGTTGGACCCGCTGGCGCTGAAGGCTATCGGCAGCATTGTCCTTAAGCAGGATGAACTGGGGCTGATTCAGTTGGCAAGCGACCTCGACGTACCGTTTGAGGTGTTTAGCGTGTCCGCTCTGCGCGAGCATGAGCACCGTTTTCCCTCATCGCTGTTTGTCAAACAAACGGTCGGCGTTGGCAGCGTTTCCGGCCCGTCGGCATGGCTGTTAAGCGATGGGCACTTACTCGGTGGAACCCTGCGTGAACAGGGGATCACCATTACTTTGGGAGTCACATACTGATGTTAAGCGTAATTGGGATCGGCCCTGGCTCGCAGGCCATGATGACCATGGAGGCCGTCGAGGCGCTGCAGGCGGCGGAAATCGTCGTCGGCTACAAAACCTATACCCACCTGGTGAAAGCCTTTACCGGCGATAAGCAGGTGATCAAAACCGGGATGTGCAAAGAGATTGAACGCTGTCAGGCGGCGATTGAACTGGCGCAGGCCGGGCACAACGTGGCGCTGATTAGCAGCGGTGATGCGGGCATTTACGGCATGGCGGGGCTGGTGCTGGAACTGGTCAGCAAACAGAAGCTGGACGTGGAAGTGCGCCTGATCCCGGGCATGACCGCCAGCATTGCGGCAGCCTCACTGCTGGGCGCGCCGCTGATGCACGACTTCTGCCATATCAGCCTGAGCGACCTGCTCACCCCGTGGCCGGTGATCGAGAAACGTATTATCGCCGCCGGGGAAGCCGACTTCGTTATCTGCTTCTACAACCCGCGCAGCCGGGGTCGCGAAGGGCATCTGGCGCGCGCCTTTGAACTGCTTTCCGCGGTTAAAAGCGCCGATACGCCGGTGGGCGTGGTGAAGTCGGCCGGGCGCAAAAAGCAGGAAAAATGGCTCACTACGCTCGGCGCGATGGACTTTGAACCGGTGGACATGACCAGCCTGGTCATCGTCGGCAATAAAACCACCTATGTGCAGGACGGCCTGATGATCACGCCTAGAGGCTACGTGCTGTGAGTTTCGGTGACGTGCTGGTGGTGGGCGGCACCAGCGATGCGCGTGCGCTTTGCCTGCAGCTTGATGCCGCGCAGGTGCGCTACACCGTGTCGGTGGCGACACCCACCGGCGAAGCGCTGGCGGGCGATATTCAGGGGCAGGTGCGCTGCGGTCGTCTGGAGCGGGAAGAGATGGTCGCCTGGCTTCGTGAACACAACACGCGCTGGGTGATTGATGCGTCGCACCCGTATGCCGAAGCGGTCAGCCGCAACGTGCTGGACGCCTGTGCGCAAGCGGGCGTCCTGCTGAGTCGCTACCAGCGCCCGGATCAACGGGATGAACTGACGCACCCGCTGCTGCACTACGTCGGCAGCATTGATGAAGCCTGTGAGCGGATTAAACCGCTGGGCCAGCGGGTGCTGCTGACCACTGGCAGCAAAGACCTGGCGCGGTGGCGCGCCGGGCTGCCGGAAAAAACGCTGCTGGCCCGCGTGCTGCCGGTGCCGAACGTGGTGCAGCAGTGCGCCGACCTCGGCTTTGGCGTGGGCGAGATTTTTGCTATCTGCGCGCCGTTCAGCGCGGAATTTAACGCCGCGTTTTATCGTCACTGCCGCGCCGACGTGGTGGTGACCAAAGCCTCCGGCGCGGAAGGCGGCTATCTGGAGAAGGTACAACCCTGCCTGGACGCCGGACTTCCCTGCATCGTGATTACCCGTCCGGCACCGCTGGTGTCCGGCGATGAACTACTGGAAAGTCAGTCCGCCTTTGCCGAGCGCTTAGCGCGCTGGTTGGCCGAGGACAAAAGGAATCAAGCATGAAAAAAGCCCTACTGGTGGTGAGCTTCGGCACCAGCTACCACGATACCTGCGAGAAGAATATTGTCGCCTGCGAACGCGAACTGGCGGCCAGTTGCCCCGATCGTGACCTGTTCCGCGCCTTTACCTCGGGCATGATTATCCGCAAGCTGAAAGCCCGCGACGGCATTGAAACCGATACGCCGCTTGAGGCGCTGCAAAAGCTTGCGGACCTCGGCTATGACGATGTGGCGGTTCAGTCGCTGCACATTATCAATGGCGACGAGTACGAGAAAATTGCCCGCGAAGTACAGAGCCTGCGCCCGCTGTTTAAACGCCTGACCCTCGGCACGCCGCTGCTGAGCGGCCACGACGACTATGTGCGTCTGATGGAGGCGCTCACCCAACAAATGCCTGCGCTGAACGCCAACGAAAAGGTGGTGTTTATGGGCCACGGCGCCAGCCACCACGCCTTTGCTGCCTACGCCTGCCTCGACCATATGATGACCGCCCAGCGCTTCCCGGCGCGGGTTGGCGCGGTGGAGAGCTACCCGGAAGTGGAGGTGCTGATTGAGAGCATGAGCAGAGAGGGCGTCAGCGCCGTACACCTGATGCCGCTGATGCTGGTGGCGGGCGACCACGCTATCAACGACATGGCCTCCGACGAAGAAGATTCGTGGAAGACGCTGTTTAACGCGGCGGGCATTCCGGCTACGCCGTGGCTGTGCGGGCTGGGCGAAAACCCGGTGGTGCGCGCCATGTTTGTTGACCATTTACAGCAGTCTCTGGAGGCAGCATGAGCGGCAAACTGTATGCCCTGAGCACCGGGCCGGGTGCGTCTGACCTGATTACCATTCGCGCGGCGCGCGTTCTGGGCTCGCTGGATATTCTTTACGCCCCGGCTGGCCGCAAAGGCGGCGACAGCCTGGCGCTCTCCATCGTGCGCGAATACCTCGGCGAACAGACCGAAGTACGCTGCTGCCACTTCCCGATGAGCGCCGACAGCGCTGAAAAAGAGGCCGTCTGGGATGACGTTTCGGCGGCGCTGGTACGCGAAGTGGAAGCCGGGAAGCGCGTGGGCTTTATCACCCTCGGTGACGCGATGCTGTTCAGCACCTGGGTCTTTTTACTCCAGCGCATTGGCAGCCCTGAGTGGCTGGAGATTGTGCCCGGCGTGACCTCGTTCGCTGCCATTGCCGCGCGCAGCAAAACGCCGCTGGCAATGGAACAGCAGTCGCTGGCGGTAGTCGCCTGCACCGCGCCGGAAGACGAGATTGAACGCGCGCTGGCGCAGCACGACAGCCTGGTGCTGATGAAAGTCTATGGCCGTTTTCCGCGTATTAAAGCGCTGCTGGCAAAAGCAGGACTGCTGGATAACGCACTGCTGATGGCCGAGGCGACGCTGCCGGGTGAACAGTGCTGGCGGCATTTAGGCGAGGTCGCTGACGACCTGCCGCTGCCGTATTTCT
This sequence comes from Kluyvera genomosp. 2, assembly GCF_036759865.1. NCBI lineage: Bacteria > Pseudomonadati > Pseudomonadota > Gammaproteobacteria > Enterobacterales > Enterobacteriaceae > Kluyvera > Kluyvera genomosp. 2. Next base: position 4,181 of record NZ_JAPKIA010000002.1, on the reverse strand, counting down.
CCACCATTCTGGTGAATAAACAGTGGGAGCAAGGAAAATGAAACTGGAACAACAGCTGAAGCAGTTATCGCTCAGTGGATTCGCGGCGGCGATACTGCTGCTGGTGGTACCGCAAGAAGCCTTTGCGATGCACATCATGGAAGGCTTCCTGCCGCCGATGTGGGCGCTGGCCTGGTGGCTGCTGTTCCTGCCGTGCCTGTGGTACGGGCTGGTTCGCCTGCGCCGCATCGTGCAGGAAGACAGCAACCAGAAGGTGCTGCTGGCGCTGTGCGGGGCGTTTATTTTTGTCCTCTCGGCATTGAAGATCCCGTCCGTCACCGGGAGCTGCTCGCACCCGACCGGCGTGGGGCTGGCAGTCATTTTGTTCGGGCCGGGCGTAGTGGCTATTCTGGGGGCGATCGTACTGTTGTTCCAGGCGCTGCTGCTGGCTCACGGCGGCCTGACGACGCTTGGCGCTAACGGCATGTCGATGGCGGTAATTGGGCCAATCGTCGGCTATCTGGTGTGGAAAATGGCCTGTAAGGCCGGGTTCCGCCGCGATGTGTCGGTGTTCCTGTGCGCCATGCTGGCGGACCTGGCGACCTACTTTGTCACCTCTCTCCAGTTGGGCGTGGCCTTTCCGGATCCGCAGGCGGGCTTTGTTGGATCGAGCCTGAAGTTTATGGGGATCTTTTGCCTGACTCAGGTTCCTATCGCCATTGCCGAAGGCTTGCTGACGGTGATGATCTACGACCAGTTAACCAAGCGACAGCTGATCGCCACTGAGGGGCGCTAAAATGAAAAAGACATTAATCCTGCTGGCGATGGTGATTGCGCTGGTTATCCTGCCGTTCTTTATCAACCATGGCGGCGAATACGGTGGTTCTGACGATCAGGCTGAAGGCGTGATTAGCGCCGTTGATCCAGGCTATAAGCCGTGGTTCCAGCCGCTCTATGAACCGGCAAGCGGCGAAATTGAGAGCCTGCTGTTTACCCTGCAGGGCTCCCTCGGCGCGGCGGTGATTTTCTACATTCTCGGCTACTACAAGGGCCGCCAGCGCCATGATGACCGGGCTTGATAGGCTGAGTTACCAAAGCCGCTGGTTTCACGTGCAGCCAGAGCGAAAGTTTCTGCTCTGGCTGCTGATGATGGTGCTGGCCTTTAGCCTGCCGCCGCTCGGACAGGCGCTGCTGATGGCACTGACGGCGGGTTTTACCTGCTGGCTGCTGCGTATCTCGCTGTGGCGCTGGCTTCGCTGGATGGCGCTGCCGCTGGGCTTTCTGCTGGTAGGCGTGGTGACGATTGTTTTTAGCGTCAGCCGCGACCCGCACGCGCTGCTGGTGAGCGTGCCGCTGGGTTCGTTCTCGCTCGGCATCACCACCGCCGGGCTTGCCACCGCCAACGCGACCTTCTGGCGCAGCCTGGCCGCATTGTCCGCGACCTTCTGGCTGGTGTTGAATCTGCCGTTCCCGCAGCTTATCGTGCTGCTCAAACGCGGACGAGTGCCGCGTCTGCTGATCGAGCAGATCCTGCTGACCTGGCGCTTTATCTTTATCCTGCTGGACGAGGCGATGGCGATCCACCGGGCGCAGACGCTGCGCTTTGGTTATCGCAACGTTCGTCTGGGCTACCGCTCGCTGGCGATGCTGGTCAGCCTGCTGTTTACGCGTGTTTTAATCCGCTATCAGCAGATGAGCACCGTACTGGATATCAAACTGTATCAAGGTGATTTTCACCTCTAAGGAACGCCATGCTGGCTACCACTGACCTTTGGTTTCGCTACCAGCAGGAACCGACGCTCAAAGGGCTGACGCTGGACTTCTCGCGCCAGGCCGTCACCGGCCTCGTTGGGGCGAACGGCTGCGGAAAATCGACGCTGTTTATGAACCTCAGCGGGCTGCTGCGCCCACAGCAGGGGGCAGTGCTGTGGCAGGGCAAGCCGTTGGACTACAGTAAGCGCGGGCTGCTGGCGCTGCGCCAGCAGGTAGCGACCGTATTCCAGGACCCGGAGCAGCAGATTTTCTACACCGATATTGATAGCGATATCGCCTTTAGCCTGCGTAATCTGGGCGTTCCGGAAACGGAAATTGCCCGCCGGGTAGACGACGCGCTGACGCTGGTTGATGCCCAGCACTTCCGTCAGCAGCCGATTCAATGCCTGAGCCACGGGCAGAAAAAACGGGTGGCGATTGCCGGTGCGCTGGTATTACAGGCGCGCTACCTGCTGCTGGATGAACCGACCGCCGGGCTGGACCCCTCCGGGCGCGCGCAGATGATCGATATCATCAAACGCATCGTGGCGCAGGGAAATCATGTGGTGATTTCCAGCCACGATATTGATTTAATTTATGAAGTTAGCGACGCAGTATACGTGCTGCGCCACGGCGAAGTGCTGGCTGAGGGCGAGCCGGGCGAGGTGTTTGCCCGTACAGCACTGATTGAACAAGCGGGGTTGAGCCAGCCATGGCTGGTGAAGCTGCATGCGGAGCTGGGGCTGCCGCTGTGTAAAACCGAGGCGGAATTTTTCCGCCGGATGCGTGAAAAAGGAACCGTATGACACAGGCCATTATGTTGCAGGGCACCGCCTCCGATGTTGGGAAAAGTATGCTGGTGGCGGGGCTATGCCGGATTTTTTATCAGGATGGCCTGCGCTGCGCGCCGTTTAAATCGCAGAATATGGCGCTCAATTCCGGCATTACCCCAGATGGCAAAGAGATGGGGCGCGCACAGATTTTTCAGGCGGAAGCGGCGGGCATTGCGCCGGATGTGCGGATGAACCCGATTCTGCTCAAGCCAACCAGCGACCGCAAAGCGCAGATTGTACTGATGGGCGAAGTGGCGAGCGATATGGACGCTGTCAGCTATCACGACTACAAGCCGCGCCTGCGCGAGCAGATTCTCAGCGTCTACCGGAGTCTGGCGAGCGAGTATGAGGTGCTGGTACTGGAAGGGGCGGGCAGCCCGGCGGAGATTAACCTGCGTGACCGCGATATCGTCAATATGGGCATGGCCGAGATGGCGCAGTGCCCGGTGATTCTGGTGGCCGATATAGACCGGGGCGGCGTGTTTGCCGCTATCTACGGTACCCTGGCGCTGCTGCGCGAGCACGAACGGGCGCGGGTGAAAGGGGTGATTATCAATAAGTTTCGCGGCGACGTTGCGCTGCTGCACTCTGGTATTGAACAGATTGAAGCGCTGACTCATGTGCCGGTGCTGGGCGTGATGCCGTGGCTGGAAGTTGACCTGGAAGATGAAGACGGCGTGGCGCTGCAAAAGGGCAAATACCGTCACGCGGCAGCGTATGAGATTGACGTGGCGGTGGTGCAACTGCCGCATATCTCTAACTTTACCGACTTCAACGCGCTGGCGGCGCAGCCGGACGTGCGGGTGCGCTATGTCCGGCATGCGGAAGATTTGTCCGGCGCTGACCTGATTATCCTGCCCGGCAGTAAAAATACGCTGGGCGACTTGCTGTGGTTGCAGGATAACGGGCTGGCGCACGGCGTTTTACTGGCGCAGCGTCAGGGCGTGCCGGTGCTGGGTATTTGCGGCGGTTATCAGATGTTGGGCGATACGCTCATCGATGACGTGGAGTCAGGATTGGGCTCGCTGCCCGGCTTAGGGCTGCTAAACGTGGTGACGCGCTTTGCGCCGACGAAAACCACCACGCAGGCTACCGCGACGCTCGGCGATGCGCTGCCGGGCTGGCTGGCGCCGGTCTCTGGTCTGCCGCTGCGCGGCTATGAAATTCATATGGGTGAAACCACGCCGTCAGGAGACGGTCGTGCGCTGATGCAGCTGTGTAAAAACGGTCAGTACAGCGCGGATGGCGCGGTCAGCGAAGATGGGCTGGTCTTTGGCACCTATTTGCACGGCCTGTTCGACAGCGATGCGTTTACCCGCGCGCTGGTTAACGGCTTACGTGAGCGCAAAGGGCTGGCGGCGCTCAACCACGATTTTCACTATGCAGAATATAAGGCGCAGCAGTTTGATATCCTGGCAGCATCGATGCGTCAGCATATTGATATTGAAAAGATTTATACGATTATGCGCGAGTATCGAGAAGCCTAGGGAAGGGGGCGCCATTCAACCGGGTGGCGCTGCGTTGGCTGAACGACGGGCAAAAAAAACACCCTTAAGGGTGTCATTTTAATTGGTTGCGGGGGCCGGATTTGAACCGACGACCTTCGGGTTATGAGCC
>NZ_JAPKIA010000001.1:260311-369613 GCF_036759865.1 Kluyvera genomosp. 2 | reverse complement strand
GATGCGCTCCGGATGAATATGATGATCTCATATCAGGAACTTGTTCGCACCTTCCCCTGGCCATTCAACCCTTTATGATTAACTCACGCGGGTACGATATTTATCGTCCCGCGTTTATGTACGTACAATTCAGCAATTGTTTGCGAAAGAATAAAATACCCGCTGCTCCATGCGGGTGCCCATTTTCTCTCCCGACTACCGCTGCGCCAGCGCCTTAAACACCATGGCCACCGCGTGTGCCCCCGGGTCCATATTGCCCGCCAGACTGTCACTGTTCAGGTAAGATGCGCGGCCTGCATTGGCGCGGGTGGCGTGGACGGTGGCGTCGGCGCCAGCCTGTGCCGCCAGATAGGCGGTGCTAAGATTGTCTGGCTGCTGGGCCAGCGCCTCCAGTGCGGGCTGGAGCGCGTCAATCAGCGTGCGATCGCCTACGTCGGCGCCGCCGTAAAATTTCATCTGCGTCAGGCCCGCCTGAAGGGCCGCGACGAAGGGTTGGCCTTCGTGAATGGCCTGGCCTGCGGCGGTGAAGAAAATTGACATCAGCACGCCGCTGGAACCGCCCATAACCACCGTTAAGCGTTCGCCAATGAGTGCACACAGCGTATCCAGCTGTGCCAGCGGCAGGCGGTGCTGATGCAGCTGGTGGGCAATCTCGCGTGCGCCGGCGGCAAAGGTAGAGCCGGTGTCGCCGTCGCCCACTTTGGCATCAAGCGCGTTCAGCTCGGCTTCAAGGCCCGATAGCGTTGCCGTAACGGTTTCAACATAGTGGCCCGCCAGCGCATTTTCCGACGGCGTAAATTCTACCCGGGCGCTGCGAATGGCGCAGGGCTGAGTACGCTGCGCGCGCAGCCGCACCGGCGGCAGCCAGCCTGCGGTCCTGACTTCTGATAACAGCGCTTTTTCAATGCTTTCTTCCAGCACCATTGCCGTGATGGAGAAACCTTTCATATCCAGCGCGCTGACCAGCGCTGCCGGGCCGATTAACCAATCGGTACGGGCGCCAAGGGCACTGTGCGCCAGCTCGCGGGTGATAATCGCCATTTCCGTGACCGACACGCCGCCGAGGTTGTTCAGCATCAGCACCAGCCGCCCGGTATCCGGTAGCACAGCGCGAATTTTGTCTACCATCATGCGTACAATCTCAACGCTATTCTGCGTGTCGACGATGCTGGCACCCGGTTCGCCGTGGATCCCCATGCCCAGTTCGGCCTGGCCGGAATGATGCCGCACGCCGTCATTCGGATCTGCGGGAAGGTGACAGCTTGCCAGCGCCACGCCGATGCTGAACACGCGCGCCATCGCCAGCCGTGCTTCGCGGGTGACGGTGTCCAGGTTGTAGCCATTTTCAGCAAAATAACCGGCCACTTTGTGGATCAGCAGAGTACCGGCAATACCGCGCGGGTGTTTGTTATCCGGCAATGAGATGTCATCGCCGACAATCACCATTTCCACTTTGTAGCCCATACGGCGGGCTTTCTCGGCGGCAAGTCCGAAGTTAAGACGGTCGCCGGTGTAGTTTTTAACAATCAGCAGGCAGCCCGCATCGCCGGTGACCGCCTGAATGGCCGTCAACACGGCGTCCACGCTAGGCGAGGCAAACAGGTCGCCGCACACCGCAGCCGTCAGCATACCTTTACCCACGAAACCTGTATGCGCTGGCTCGTGGCCGGCACCGCCGCCGGAAATCACCGCGACATTTGATTTATCCCAATCCTGGCGCACCACGATGCGAATGGCCGGGTCGCTTTCCAGGTGGGCCAGGTTATTCCACGGGCTGGCGATAATGGCCCCTTCGATAGCGTCATTAACAAGGTTTTCGCGTTGATTGTAGAAAAATTGCGACATAACAGATTCCTGAATTTTGGCTGTAGCAAGCCTGCGCAGCGCGCTGCGCAGAACATTGCCGGGGAGATTAAAGCGTGAAATTAAGCGTCAACGGGTCGCCGTTGCGCAGCGTGTCGAAAGCCGGGCCTTGCTGGCAGTGCCAGGGAATACCGGCCTGTCTGGCGATGAGGGCCCCGTGAGCCAGCGGGCTGCCTTGCCGCAGGCAGATGGCAGCGGTGTTTTCAGCGTTAAGCTGCAGCACCACGGAAGGGTAGATATCATCCGCAATCAGGATCGTGCGATGCAGCAGCGCTGGCGCGCTATCGGCGGCATCGAGCAGGTGCCCGAGGGTGCGGTGCAGAATATCGTCGACGTCAATATACCGTGCCTGAAGATAGGCATCGTCCAGCGCCTGATACTGCTGGCTGAGTGCGCTCATCGTCTGTTGCCAGGCCCATTCTGCGCTGCACTTCTGTTCACGCAGCGTCTGTTCCAGCTCTTTCATCAGCTCCGGATCATCGAGCAGGGTCTGGTGGCCGGCGAAAATGGCGGCAATATCGTCAGCGTATTTTTCGGCCGCCAGCGCCGTGAGGCCCGCGAGATCGTCTAAGGTACGGCTGACGGCGATTTTCAGGCGGCGAAATTCGTCTTCTGCTCGCCCATTTGCCGTACGTACGACCGGGTAGGCGGCAGGCTGATAGTGCAGGACCTGGCCGCTTGCCGTAGACGGCGTGCTCGGGCGGTCTTCCGGAGGTGCTATAGCCGCCAGGCGTTCGCCAAAATTATCCTCTGCCAGCGCCCGAAACGCCGCCAGCGCTTCCTGCGCCTGCGGGCCTTTGGCAATCAGACGTACCCGATCGTGGCAGCGAACCTTCAGCAGGGCAATTTGATTGATACTGTCGGGTTTCACGCATTTGCCGTCTTTTTCGAGCAGCAGCGCCGCGTTGAAACCGCCAAGCCCTTCGACCAGCCGGGCCGCCGGACGAACGTGCAGGCCATTCGGGTTCTGAATTTCAACGGTAATAGACTGTGCGTCGCTGAAGTCGCTCTCTTCGCCCGACGCGGCGTCGTCCTCCGTCTCCTGTGCGGGGAAGCCAAGCTGAACGCGTTTGGCCCGCAGCGCGGTCTGTGCATCAAAAATCACTTTGTCGATACTCGCGCCGCCTGCGGCGCTGGCCGCAGCGGCTAGCGCGCCTTCAACCAGCGGAGCCGGGCACAAATGTACCTTCGCCGCGATCTCAGGCTCAAGCAGATCGAGGGCCGTTTCTGCACTCATTAAGGCGCTGCCAATATCCATCAACACCAGAATGGCATCGGCGTCCGCGAGCGAAATAATGGCATCCATGACCTTAATCGGGTCAGTGCCGATAGGGTTGTCGGGATCGTCAATCCCGGCGGCGATGGCCAGCCTGCAGCCATCACCTCTTAACATCTGGCGGGCCAGCTCCCCGACCCCCTGGCCCAGTTGGGCGCTGTGAGATACGATTACCAGGTTTACCATCGCCTTATCCTTTATCTTAGGCTTTTGCCGCAGCGGCCAGCATTTGCACCATAAACAGCGTCGAGGTCGCCCCCGGATCCTGATGGCCGATGCTGCGCTCCCCCAGATAGCTGGCACGGCCCTTGCGCGCCTGCATGGTAATGGTGGACTGTGCGGCGCGTTGCGCCACGTCGCAGGCTGCGTCCAGCGCAGCGTCGATCGACAAATGCTGTTCGCTGGATTGCCGCAGCGAGTCGGCGACCGGCAGCCAGACATCGCACATGGTTTTATCGCCCGGCTCCGCCTTGCCGCGGCTGACGACGCCGTCTGCGCCTTCCCGAATCATCAAATAGAGCTCGTCGAGCGAGAGGCTTTGCCGCGCCTGAGTAGCCTGTGCGGCACGAATAAAGAAGGTGCCAAACAGCGGCCCGCTGGCGCCGCCGACGTTAGACAACAGCACCATGCCGGTGTTTTTAAGAATAAAACCAATGTCTTTGTCGGCAATAGACGGCAGTTTTTCGACGACTTTGCTAAAACCGCGGTGCATGTTGAGGCCGTGATCGGCGTCGCCTATCTCGCGGTCCAGGCCGGTCAGAAAGTCACACTGGGTGGTGAAAATTTCGCCGCAGCGATACAGCCAGTCGACAATGTTTTCTCTGTTCAGTGACATTGCAGATCTCCTTAGCAACCCCAATTGAGGGCAGGGGTATGAACCGGGGCATCCCACAGAGTGAGAATATCCTCATCTACTTTCAGCAGGGTGATGGAAAAACCTGACATATCCAGCGAGGTACACCAGGAGCCTATCAGGTTGCGTTCGATGACGATCCCGGCTTCACCACACAGGCTTTCGAGACGGTTATAGACGCCGTACAGTTCAGAAAGCGGGGTGGCGCCGAGGTTATTGACCATGGCAATCACCCGATCGCCTTTTTGCAGCGCCTGTTTACTCTGGGTCACTTCCTGCCAACTGCCGTTGACGGTATCCCACTGACGCAGCGTGCGGCTGTACTGGCCATTTTCCAGCAGCGTGGCGAACATGGCGTCCACGGTGTCATCAAGCGACGTGAAGGGGCGGCGGTCAATACCGGGTTCGCCGTGGATCCCAACGCCAAACTCCATTTCATTATCATTGAGTTCGAACGACGGCCTGCCCGCTGCCGGTACCGTGCAGGCATCCAGCGCAATGCCGAGCGTGTGGCCCTGGTTATTGAGCCGACGGCCAAGCTCGGCGCAGGCGTCCAGGCTGTCGCCGCGTTCAGCCGCCGCGCCGACCAGTTTTTCAATCAGCACGGTATTGGCGACCCCGCGACGCCCGGCGGTATACAGGCTATCTTTCACGGCGACGTCATCATCCACCACCACGGTGGTGACCTTAATGCCGCTTTCGTGCAGCAGTTCAGTGGCCGTTTCAAAGTTCAGCACGTCGCCGGTGTAATTTTTAATAATCAGCAGTACGCCTTCGCCGCCGTCAATTTGCATCGCGCATTCGAACATTTTATCCGGGGTTGGCGACGTAAAAATTTCGCCAGGACAGGCGCCGCTCAGCATACCGTGGCCGATAAACCCGCAGTGCATCGGCTCGTGGCCGCTGCCGCCGCCGGAGAGCAGCGCCACTTTCCCGGCGACCGGCGCATCGGCGCGGGTCACGTACACCGGATCCTGATGCAATTTCAGTGACGGGTGCGCTTTTGCCAGCCCGGCCAGTTGTTCCGTTAATACCTCTTCCACACGGTTAATCAGTTTTTTCATTATGTGTACTCCGCTGGATGTGATGTGGAGCGCCCGTGGGCAACTCCGCGTAGGGTCGGCATTCAGGTGTGTGCCGATAGAGTGATTCTGGCCTGGCATGGAAAAAAGAAAATCCCCACTCATTTTAGTTTCAAGTCGAAACCTGATTGCAGAGAAATGTTTCTTAATGAAACGTTTTTTGCGGACAGGACGCAAAAGTGAGAGCCTGAACAAGCTTTTCTCGCCACCGTTGCGTATTTGCCGCTGACCGCTTTGGCGTTGGCGTGCATTTTTTTTCGTTCAGCGCTGGCAAAGCCGCGGGAAAGGGCGTTTTACGGCGTACAATAGTGTGAGAACGATCCGGACCTGGATCGCAAACCTGACGCTCTTTGCGTGTTAGTGTTTCATCATGGAACGAAAATTTCGGGCTTAGGTTTCGTTGTGGAACGAAATAGCAAAGCATTTTTTTGCGCTGCACCCGCTCTAAAGTGATGTCTACCGCGCCGGCCATGCCGATGCTTCCCTCCCGTAAAGGCAGAAGCGAGCAACGCCAGGCGCCATCATGGAAACGAGTTCAATGTGAGGGTGTAGAGAATGCTACAAGTTATTCAGTCTCCAGCAAAATATCTCCAGGGTCCTGATGCATCAGCGTTGTTCGGCCAGTACGCCAAAAATCTGGCGGACAGCTTTTTTGTGATTGCCGATGATTTTGTGATGAAGCTGGCGGGCGATAAAGTCCTTAACGGCCTGCACGAAAACGGTATCACCTGCCACGCGGAACGTTTTAACGGCGAGTGCAGCCATGCGGAAATCAACCGTCTTGGGGCAATAGCTAAACAAAAAGGCTGTAAAGGGGTGGTGGGGATTGGCGGTGGTAAAACGCTCGATACGGCGAAAGCGATCGGCTATTACCAGCACCTGCCGGTCGTGATTATTCCGACCATTGCGTCAACCGATGCGCCGACCAGCGCGCTGTCGGTTATCTATACCGAATCGGGTGAATTTGAAGAGTATCTGATTTACCCGAAAAACCCCGATATGGTGGTGATGGACACCGCGATTATCGCCAAAGCGCCGGTTCGTCTGCTGGTTTCCGGGATGGGCGATGCGCTTTCAACCTGGTTTGAAGCCAAAGCCTGTTACGACGCCCATGCGGTCAGTATGGCGGGCGGTCAGTCGACCGCTGCGGCGCTGAACCTGGCCCGTCTGTGCTATGAAACCCTGCTGGCGGAAGGCGAGAAAGCCCGTCGCTCAGCCGAAGCGGGGGTCGTGACGGTGGCGCTGGAGCGGATTATCGAAGCGAATACCTACCTGAGCGGTATTGGTTTTGAAAGCAGCGGCCTGGCGGCGGCGCATGCTATCCATAATGGTTTTACGATTCTGGAAGAGTGCCACCACCTGTACCACGGTGAGAAAGTTGCCTTCGGGACCCTGGCGCAGCTGGTGCTGCAAAACAGCCCGATGGAAGAAATTGAAACCGTGCTGGGCTTCTGCCAGAAGGTCGGGCTGCCGGTTACGCTGGCCCAGATGGGCGTGAAGGACGGGATTGAAGCGAAAATTGCCGCGGTGGCCAAAGCCACCTGTGCGGAGGGCGAGACCATTCACAATATGCCGTTCCCGGTGACCCCGGACAGCGTGTATGGCGCCATTCTGACCGCCGATCGTCTGGGCGCGGAATGGCTGGCCGCGAAGTAAAATTTTCCACCGACCGTTAACCCGGTTGGTGTGCCACCTGCGTTGTGGTTTTCCCCCTGGCGAGCGGTCCCCGGCGCCGGGGGTTGTTGCGTTTATGGATTTGCCGTTCTCGGCACTCAAGAAGAGAGTATGACCATGCAGAATCAACGCGCCGAATCGGCGCCGTCGTCGTTTATCGCGCCGTCCTGGCATCGCTGCGGCAAAATGATGCAGCGCGAGACCTGGACCACGCCGCACCAGGCGCAGGGGCTGACGTTTCAGTCGATCGGTCGACGCAAGACGGCGCTGCTGACCATCGGACAGGCGGCGCTGGAAGACGCATGGGAATATATGGACAGCCGCCCGTGCGCGCTGTTTATTCTGGATGAGTCCGCCTGCCTTCTCACCCGCTGCGGTCACCCCGACACCCTTGAGCAGCTTGACGCGCTTGGCTTCCTGCCCGGCAGCTACTGTGCGGAAAGCATCATCGGCACCTGCGCGCTGTCGCTGGCCTCGCTGGTGGGGCAGCCGATTAAAACGCAGGGGGAGCAGCATTTTAAGCAGGCGCTGTTCCCCTGGGCATTTTGTTCGACGCCCATCTTTGACAATCATGGCCGGCTGTCTGGTTCTATCGCCCTGTGCTGTCTTACGCAGGAGGCGAGCGCGGCGGATCTCTCGCTGACCCTGGCGATGGCCCGAGAAGTCGGCAACTCGCTGCTGACCGATAGCCTGCTGGCAGAGTCGAATCGCCACCTAAACCAGATGTACGGCCTGTTGGAAAGCATGGACGATGGGGTGATGGCGTGGAATGAGCAGGGGATATTACAGTTTATTAATCCTCAGGCGGCGCGCCTGCTGCATCTCGATGGTCAGGCCAGCCAGGGGAAAAATATCGGCGATTTGGTGACGCTCCCCGCGCTGCTGCGCCGTGCCATCAAGCACGCCAGGCCGCTAAGCCACGCAGAAGTGACTTTCGAAAGTCAGCACCAGTTTGTCGATGCGGTCATCACGCTCAAGCCGATTGTCGAATCGCAGGGCACCAGCTTTATCCTGCTGCTGCACCCGGTTGAGCAAATGCGCCAGCTGATGACCAGTCAGCTAGGCAAAGTGAGCCACACCTTCGCGCAGATGTCGGCGGACGACCCGGAAACCCGCCGCGTGATCCACTTTGGCCGCCAGGCCGCGCGCGGCAGCTTCCCGGTGTTAATGTGCGGGGAAGAGGGCGTCGGCAAAGAGCTGATTGCCCAGGCGATTCATAATGAAAGCGCGCGGGCGGCGGGGCCGTTTATTGCGGTGAACTGCCAGCTGTATGCCGATAACGCGCTGGGCGTAGACTTTATGGGCAGCAGCGCGACGGAAGAAGAAAATGGCCGCCTGAGCCGCCTTGAACTGGCCTCCGGCGGGACGCTGTTTCTGGAAAAAGTCGAGTATCTTGCACCGGAGCTGCAATCGGTGCTGCTGCAGGTCATTAAGCAAGGGGTCGTGACGCGTCTGGATGCCCGACGGCTGATCCCGGTGGATGTGAAAGTGATCGCGACCACCACCATGGATCTCGCGAACCTGGTGGAACAAAACCGCTTTAGCCGCCAGCTTTACTATGCGCTGCACTCCTTTGAAATCAGCATTCCGCCGCTACGCGAGCGGCGTAACAGTATTCCTTCACTGGTTCACAGCCGGCTGCGCACGCTGGAGCGGCGCTTTTCCTCCCGGCTCAAGGTGGATGACGACGCGCTGGCACGGCTGGTGGCCTATTCGTGGCCGGGAAATGATTTTGAGCTGAATAGCATTATCGAAAATATTGCCATCAGCAGCGAGCACGGCCACATTCGGCTGAGCAACCTGCCCGGCTGGTTATTCAACGACCATCCCGGTACTGCGGCCAACAGCGCGGCGACCCCTGCCGGGATGAGCATTTCGGCTATTGAAAAGGAAGCGATTATTCACGCCGCCAGGATCACCCATGGCCGGGTTCAGGAGATGTCACATCTGCTGAATATCGGGCGCACCACCCTGTGGCGCAAGCTGAAGCAGTTTGAGATAGACGTCAGCCAGTTTAAACGTCGGCATCAAGAGTAAGCGGGCCTTCCTCGAATCGCGCCATCGCAAATAGCGCATCCGACAGGCGGTTCATGTAGCTTTTGAGCGCCTCGCGCAAGGGGCTGCGGCGATCCATGGCGACCAGGGTACGCTCGATCTGCCGGGCCTGCGTGCGGGCAACGTGCAGCTGCGCCGAGGCCAGCGTCTTACCCGGAATCACAAAAGCCTTCAGCGGGCCAGTGGCCGCCATATGGTGGTCAATTTCCTGCTCCAGTCGCGCAATGTCTTCGGCGGCAATCAGGCGGCTGAGGCGCGCGGCGCCGCGCTCATCGCTGGCCAGTTCGGCCCCGACGACAAACAGCTCTTCCTGAATGCGCAGCAGCGTGCGGCAAATCGTCGGCTTCTCGCTGGCTGCGCGGCAAACGCCAAGCAGCGAGATCAGGGTATCTATGCTGCCGTAGGCTTCTACTCTGATGTCGTCTTTATCGATTCGGCTGCCGCCAAACAGGGCGGTGGTGCCTTTATCACCGGTTCGGGTGTAGATACGGTACATGCTTATTGTGCCTCGCTAAACGGGATCACTTTCACTAACTGCCCGGCATTTGCGCCGATATTGCGCCACTGGGCAGATGAGCTACCCGGTGAGCAGCGACGCAACGCGCGGTCCGCCGGATACTGCTGGTGGGTCAGGACCACTTCGCCGTTAACATTAACCCCCAGGCCGGTTTGCAGGGCTGAACGCGCCGCCGCTGCACGCGCGTACGCCAGCGCGCTGTCGTCGTGGGAACAGGGCTGGAGACGGCAGGGCACCCCTTGTTCTTCCAGTCCAAGGCAAATCTGGCGCAGGATATTGCTATCGACGAGGCTGTGGTAATAACACAGATGCACCGCCGGTGAGGCGGAAATACCGGGATTTGGCATACATCGCTCCAAACGTGGGAAAGGAAAAGAGCGGGCCTACAGGCCCGCGATGCGACAGGATCAGAACGCCTGGCGGAAGATTTCGGCGACTTCTTTTTCATTCCCTTTACGTGGGTTAGAGAACGCGTTGCCGTCCTTGAGCGCCATTTCGGCCATGTACGGGAAGTCCGCTTCTTTTACGCCCAGTTCGCGCAGGTGCTGAGGGATACCGACGTCTTTAGAGAGACGGGTAATGGCCTTGATAGCAAGCTCTGCGGCGTCGAGGGTGGACAGTCCGGCGGTATTTTCCCCCATAAAGGTGGCGATATCGGCGAATTTTTCCGGGTTAGCGATCAGATTGTAACGGCAAACGTGCGGCAGCAGGACGGCGTTCGCTACCCCATGAGCCATGTCGTACAAACCACCCAACTGGTGCGCCATCGCGTGGACATACCCGAGGTTGGCGTTATTGAACGCCATGCCGGCCAGCAGCGAAGCGCACGCCATGTTCTCACGTGCCTTGAGATTGCTCCCCAGCGCAACCGCCTGGCGCAGGTTGGTGGCAATCAGTTTGATCGCCTGAATGGCCGACGCGTCGGTCACCGGGTTGGCGTCTTTCGAAATATAGGCTTCCACCGCGTGGGTCAGCGCATCCATGCCGGTAGCGGCAGTCAGCCCCGCCGGTTTGCCCAGCATCAGCAGCGGGTCGTTGATTGACACGCAAGGCAGGTTACGCCAGCTGACGATGACAAATTTTACTTTGGTTTTGGTGTTGGTTAACACGCAGTGGCGGGTGACTTCGCTGGCGGTGCCGGCGGTGGTATTGACGGCAATAATGGGCGGCAGCGCATGGGTCAGGGTTTCAATACCCGCATACTGATAGAGATCGCCCGGGTGGGTCGCGGCAATGCCGATACCTTTACCGCAGTCGTGCGGGCTACCGCCGCCGACGGTAATAATCATATCGCAATGTTCCTTGCGGAAAATGGCCAGCCCGTCGAGAACGTTGGTGTCTTTCGGGTTTGGCTCTACGCCGTCGAAAATCACGACCTCAATACCGGCCTCGTGCAGATGCTTCACGGTCCGATCGACGGCGCCGTCTTTTATTGAACGCAGCCCCTTATCGGTCACCAGCAGGACTTTTTTACCGCCCAGCAGTTTGCAGCGCTCGCCCACCACCGAGACTGACCCCGGGCCAAAGAAATTCACATTGGGAACAAGAAAATCATACATACGGTCGCTCATGTTGCACCTTCTGAAATAATGAATGAATTAGCGTGATTAATTCTTTTTAAAATAGTCCAGCGCCGCGCTGGCTATTTCCATGTCCTGCTCGACGGTGCCGCCGCTAACGCCAATGGCGCCAATAATTTCGCCTTTTTCGATTATTGGAAAACCACCGCCAAAAATAACAATGCGCTGTTGGTTGGTTAGCGCTAAACCGTACAGCGATTGCCCGGGTTGCACGACTTCAGTCAGCGCGTGGGTGGGCTGTTTCATACAGCATGCGGTCCATGCTTTGTTTAGCGAAATATCACAGCTGGTCACCAATGCATTGTCCATTCGCTGCAGTAACAGCGTGTGAGCACCGCCGTCGACGATGGAAATAACCACCGGAACGCTGATTTCAATGGCTTTTTTTTCAGCCTCTGCCGCCATGGCTTTGGCCATCGCCAGGCTTACGGTGGCGCGAGAAAGACTTTTATTCATGGCTACTCCTGACCTAATCCGTAGTTTGTTAATAGCAGTAGTTATAAATTAATAAAAGGTTGTGTCGTGAAGGATGAAATGTCGAAAACGGCATTAACGCTTTAGTGTTATTTTTGGCAAAAAAAAGACTAAGTCAACGGTGCGAAATAGGTACGTTATTTCAGTGGGAGAGTATTTTTAGCGTCATTTTTGATTTGGCGACGGCCGAATATCACATTTGCCTCGTGAATCGTATTTTGCAGTTCCAATTTGAAACACATTAATAAAAATGCGTATCAAAATGGAACGTAATTTATTTAATTTGTTTGTGCCTCTCGACCCTTTAAGTTGCCGATCATTCTCACCCGGCATGGCATTGCCGGGCGCTATTTTTAATTTTATGAGCCAGAGAAAATGAGACGATCAAAACGATTTGAAGTCCTTGAAAAACGGCCGGTAAACCAGGATGGGCTGATCGGCGAATGGCCAGAGGAAGGGCTGATCGCGATGGGCAGCCCCTGGGATCCGTCGTCATCGGTAAAAGTGGAAAATGGGCGCATTGTGGAACTGGACGGCAAAGCGCGCGCCGATTTTGACATGATTGACCGCTTTATCGCGGACTACGCCATTAACATCAATGAAACCGAGCATGCGATGTCTCTTGATGCGCTAACCATTGCGCGCATGCTGGTGGATATCCACGTTGACCGCGCTGAGATCATCAAGATAACGACCGCCATTACGCCAGCCAAAGCCGTAGAGGTGATGGCGCATATGAACGTGGTGGAGATGATGATGGCGATGCAAAAGATGCGCGCCCGCCGTACGCCGTCTAATCAATGTCACGTTACCAACCTGAAGGATAATCCCGTGCAAATTGCTGCGGATGCCGCTGAAGCCGGGATCCGCGGTTTTTCTGAACAAGAAACCACCGTCGGGATTGCGCGCTATGCGCCGTTTAACGCGCTGGGGCTGCTGATTGGCTCCCAGTCCGGTCGGCCTGGTGTGTTAACCCAGTGTTCAGTGGAAGAGGCCACGGAGCTGGAGCTGGGCATGCGCGGCTTTACCAGCTATGCGGAAACGGTCTCTGTCTACGGAACCGAAGCGGTGTTCACCGATGGCGATGACACGCCGTGGTCGAAGGGTTTTCTCGCATCAGCCTACGCCTCGCGCGGGCTGAAAATGCGCTACACCTCCGGAACAGGCTCTGAGGCGCTGATGGGCTATGCAGAGAGTAAATCCATGCTGTACCTCGAGTCGCGCTGTATTTTTATCACCAAAGGTGCGGGCGTTCAGGGGCTGCAGAACGGGGCGGTAAGCTGCATCGGCATGACAGGCGCCGTGCCATCCGGCATTCGTGCAGTGCTGGCTGAAAACCTGATTGCTTCGATGCTCGACCTCGAAGTGGCTTCCGCCAACGATCAAACCTTCTCTCATTCAGATATTCGCCGCACGGCCCGTACCCTGATGCAGATGCTGCCGGGGACCGATTTTATCTTCTCCGGCTACAGCGCGGTGCCGAACTACGACAACATGTTTGCCGGATCGAACTTCGATGCGGAAGACTTTGATGATTACAACATTCTGCAACGAGACCTGATGGTCGATGGCGGCCTGCGCCCGGTCTCAGAGGCGGAGACCATTGCCATTCGTAACAAGGCCGCACGCGCGGTGCAGGCCGTATTCCGCGAGCTCGGGCTCCCGCCGGTTACCGATGAAGAAGTGACGGCAGCCACTTACGCCCACGGCAGTAAGGACATGCCGTCGCGCAATGTGGTGGAGGATCTCAGCGCGGTCGAGGACATGATGCAGCGCAACATCACCGGGCTCGATATCGTTAAGGCTCTGAGCATAAACGGCTTTGATGATGTCGCTAACAATATTCTGGCGATGCTGCGCCAGCGCGTCACCGGTGACTACTTGCAAACATCCGCCATTCTCGACCGCCAGTTTGAAGTCGTGAGCGCGGTCAATGATGTCAATGACTATCAGGGGCCGGGGACGGGCTACCGCCTGTCGCCAGAGCGCTGGGAAGAGATCAAAAACATTGCCACGGTCATTCAACCGGACAGCATCGAGTAAACGGGGATACGCAATGGATACAACACAGAGTAAACGCCCGGTTTTTACGCTTAACCTGGTCGAGAACGGGGTCGCGAAAGCGGGTGAACGCGTGGACGAAGTGGTGATTGCCGTCGGCCCGGCGTTTGATAAATTTCAGCATCGCACGCTGATTGATATGCCGCATAAAGCGATTATCAAGGAACTGATCGCCGGTGTAGAAGAAGAAGGGCTCCATGCCAGAGTGGTCAGGGTATTACGGACCTCGGACGTTTCGTTTATGTCCTGGGATGCAGCCAACCTGAGCGGTTCAGGAATCGGTATTGGTATCCAATCCAAAGGTACAACCGTGATTCACCAGCTTGACCTGCTGCCGCTCAGTAATCTGGAGCTCTTCTCGCAGGCTCCGTTACTTACCCTGGAAACCTACCGCCAGATAGGAAAAAACGCCGCACGTTATGCCCGTAAAGAATCGCCATCGCCGGTACCGGTGGTGAACGACCAGATGGTGCGGCCGAAATTTATGGCAAAAGCAGCGTTGTTCCACATTAAAGAAACTAAGCACGTCGTGCCGAACGCCAAACCTGTCGCGCTGAAGATTGACATTACCCGGGAGGACGTATGAGCAATAAAACCACGATGACTGCCGCCGATTATCCGCTGGCCTCCCGCTGCCCGGAACGCATCCGGACGCCTACCGGTAAGCCGTTAACCGAGATTACTCTCGAAAATGTCCTTGCCGGGAAGATTGGGCCGCAGGATGTGCGTATCTCACGGGAAACGCTGGAATATCAGGCACAAATAGCTGAACAGATGCACCGCCATGCGATAGCCCGCAATCTGCGCCGCGCCGGGGAGCTGATCGCGATTCCCGATGGCCGGATCCTCGAAATTTACAATGCGCTGCGCCCGTACCGCTCTTCCGAACAGGCGCTGCTTGCCATTGCCGACGAGCTGGAACAGCAGTATCAGGCCACGGTCAACGCGGATTTTGTCCGCGAGGCGGCGGAGGTTTATCGCCAGCGCGATAAGCTGCGGAAAAAAGAAGATTAAGGGTAGGCATAATGGCGTTAATGGCGGGAATTGATATCGGCAATGCCACCACGGAAGTGGCATTAGCGGACTCCACACCACACGGACCACGCTTTCTGGCCAGCGGTATTGTTGCCACGACCGGTACCAAAGGTACGCGCGAGAACATCAACGGCGTGATCGCCTCGCTCCATCAGGCGCTGGAAAAAGCGGGCCGCAGTCCGCAGGCGCTGGAACGCGTCTATCTCAATGAGGCCGCACCGGTGATCGGTGATGTGGCCATGGAAACCATCACCGAGACCATCATCACTGAATCGACGATGATTGGGCACAATCCGCAGACCCCCGGTGGCGAAGGGCTGGGCGTGGGCACCACCATTAGCCTCAATCATCTGGCATCGCTGCCCAGGGCGCGTTATGACGAAGGCTGGATCCCGCTAATCGGCCGCCAGATTGATTTTATGGAGGCGGCGTGGCAGCTAAACGCCGCGCTCGATCGCGGCATTAACGTGGTGGCGGTGATCCTGCAACAGGATGACGGCGTGCTGATCAACAATCGTCTGCAACGCACCTTGCCGATCGTCGATGAGGTGACGCTCATTGAGCAGGTCCCGGAAGGGGTGCTGGCGGCGGTTGAGGTGGCCGCGACCGGGCAGGTTATTTCATTGCTCTCTAACCCCTATGGTATCGCCACCTGGTTTCAACTGACCCCTGAAGAGACGAAGATGATCGTGCCCGTTGCGCGGGCGCTGATAGGCAATCGTTCGGCGGTGGTGCTGAAAACGCCTCAGGGCGATGTGAAATCGCGGGTGATTCCGGCGGGGCATATCACCGTGCGTGGCGATAAACGCACGGTGCAGGTCGATGTTGCTGACGGCGCCGGTGCCATTATGCGGGTGATTTCGGGCTGCGCGCCGGTCCGTGATATTCGCGGGGAAGCCGGTACGCACGCCGGAGGGATGCTGGAGCGCGTGCGCCAGGTGATGGCGTCCTTGAGCGGTCACGGTATGGACGCCGTCTTTATTCAGGATTTGCTGGCGGTTGATACGTTCATTCCGCGCAAGGTTCAGGGCGGGCTGGCGGGAGAGTTCTCGATGGAAAATGCGGTGGGGATTGCCGCCATGGTGAAGTCAGACCGCTTGCAAATGGAAGCGATTGCCAATGAGCTGAGCCAGCAGCTGGCGACGCGGGTCGACGTGGGTGGCGTTGAGGCCGACATGGCGATCGTCGGTGCGCTGACCACCCCGGGCAGCGATATGCCGCTGGCGATTCTCGATCTCGGCGCAGGCTCAACCGATGCCGCCACCATTAATCAGGCGGGAGAGGTCAGGTCGGTGCACCTGGCCGGGGCCGGTAATATGGTGAGCCTGTTGATTAAAACCGAACTGGGGTTAAGTGATTTACTGCTGGCAGAGGAAATCAAAAAATACCCGCTGGCGAAAGTGGAAAGCCTGTTCAGCATTCGCCATGAAAACGGCGCCGTCGAATTTTTCCGCGAACCGCTCAGCCCTGCGGTATTTGCCAGGGTGGTTTATATCAAAAACGGCACGCTGGTGCCCATCGATAACCAGACATCGCTGGAAAAAATCCGCCTTGTGCGCCGGCAGGCAAAAGAAAAAGTATTTGTAACCAACTGTCTGCGCGCGCTACGCCAGGTATCGCCTGGAGGCGAGATCCGCGACATCGCCTTTGTCGTTCTGGTCGGCGGCTCGTCGCTGGATTTTGAAATACCGCAGTTGATTACCGATGCGCTGTCGCACTACGGGGTTGTTGCCGGCCAGGGGAATATCCGCGGCACGGAAGGGCCACGCAACGCTGTTGCGACCGGGCTGGTCTGCCGTGGGGGCGAGCAAGAGCGTCATTAATCCAAATATTGAAATATATAAATATTGAAATGTTTCGATATAAGGCGTAGCCTGCGTTTCACCGTCGGCGGGCGATGTTGCCCGCCAGAGAACCCGCAATGGATAAGATCATGGAAAACGCCGCGCTGTTCACCCCCTTAACGCTTGGGGCCTTCAATCTGAAAAATCGCATCGCCCTCCCACCGCTCACCCGCTCGCGCAGCGGCCAGCCGGGCAACGTCGCTAACGACCTGATGGCAGAATATTACGCCCAGCGCTGTAGCGCCGGGTTTATGGTTAGCGAAGGCACACAAATTGAACCACGTGGTCAGGGCTATGCCTGGACGCCGGGGATCTACACGCCGGAACAGATCGCGGGCTGGAAAAAAGTCACCGATCGCGTTCACCAGCAGGGTGGGGTGATCTTTGCCCAGCTGTGGCACGTCGGTCGCGTTTCGCACACCTCTCTTCAGCCCGCCGAAGGCGCGCCGGTCGCCCCGTCAGCCATTGCGGCGACCAATGTGAAAGTGTTTATCGAAACCGGGCCGGGTACCGGCGCGCTGGCTGCGCCGTCCGCACCGCGCGCGCTCAGCACCGATGCAGTCCGTGAGCTGGTGGCGCTGTACGCCGCCGCCGCGCGTCACGCGATGGAGGCCGGTTTCGACGGCGTGGAGCTGCACGCGGCCAACGGCTACCTGATCAACCAGTTTATGTCCGTGCATACCAACCAACGTGATGATATTTACGGGGGTTCCCTTGATAATCGTCTGCGCTTCCTGCGTGAAGTCACCCAGGCGGTGATTGAGGTTGTAGGAAAAGAGCGCGTGGGCGTGCGTTTTGCGCCGCTGTTTGAAAGCACTACGGAAGATCGCGTCTATCTGGGACTGGTGGAGCCGGATCCGTTCACGACCTACATTACGGCGGCTCGCCAGCTTAATGAGCTGGGTATTGCCTACCTGTCCATCGCCGAAGCCGACTGGGATAACGCGCCGGATCTGCCGCAGGAGTTTTATCATGCGCTGCGGGAAACCTTCCGTAACGTCCTGATGTATGCCGGGAAATACACCGCAGAAAAAGCCAGCCGTATGCTGGATGCCGGGCTGGGCGACCTGTTCGGTTTTGGTCGTACCTTTATTGCAAACCCGGACCTGCCGGCGCGCATCGCCCACGGCTGGCCGCTGAACCCGGTGGATCGCAATACCCTGTTTGGCGGAGGCGTTGCCGGGTATACCGATTACCCGGTTTACCGCGCGAAATAAGCGCAATGCGGGCGGCAGACGTCGCCCGCATTGACTTTTGTGGGCACGCTGCCTAATGTACAGCCCATCTTTCTTGCCGTAGCCAGCCTGATGCCGCTAAATACTGACGATATTCTGAAAGCCATTTCTAACCCCACGCGCCGGGAGATCCTCCACTGGCTGCGCGAGCCTGCTCGTCATTTTGCCGACTATCCGCATTTGCTCGATCCGCAGCAGGACGGCGTATGCGCCAGCTTTATTCAGGATAAAACCGCGCTGTCGCAACCGACCATCTCTTCGCATCTTAATAAGCTGCACAAGGCAGGGCTGCTGACCAGTAAAAAGGTCGCGACCTGGACCTATTACAAGCGCAACGAGTCGGTCATTGCCGAATTTCTACGCGAGCTGGAACAGTCGCTGTAGCGGGCGACGTCTTTCCCAATCTTCCCCTTGTTCATCGGCCATTCAACCGCGATATGCCGGAACGGTAGTACTGCCGTGCACGCGCGGTTTTAAAGCGTCAGAATATGTAAATTATCTTTATTTATCAATGCGTCACACTATTCTGTCAGCATCAGGATTTTCGCTAGCGACGACAGGATGTGTGCAGATGATGATTTCCCCGTGGGCCGTCGCGATGGCCGCGCTTTTACTGCCGTCAGCGGGTCTGGCGGCGCAGGCTGAGATGCGCGATGAGTTCCGGCGCATCAGCTTTCATGCCCCCAGCACGCCCGGTTTTCGCACGGCCAGTATCCTGACCGCCGGTTTTACCGGCGCGACCGTCACCATGAGCAGTAATTATGAAGGACTCAATCTGAATGACGTTACCTTTAGCTTTAACCATGGCTGGCTGGAAGTCGGGGCACATCATGAAGGGCGAGT
The DNA here is from genome assembly GCF_036759865.1 of Kluyvera genomosp. 2. Classification (NCBI taxonomy): domain Bacteria; kingdom Pseudomonadati; phylum Pseudomonadota; class Gammaproteobacteria; order Enterobacterales; family Enterobacteriaceae; genus Kluyvera; species Kluyvera genomosp. 2. The sequence continues at coordinate 351,221 of NZ_JAPKIA010000001.1, read as the reverse complement.
GACGCTGCGTATGAAAAGGCGCCCGCTGGCGAGTGAGCGAGAAGGGGTGTTGACGATGCACAATCGCAAAACCGGCGATACCCAGCGCTATCGCTTTACGCTCGGCGTCTGGCTGGTGGGCGACGGTGCGGTCGATGATAATTTTGCAGAAGCCCGCGAGCGCTGCCACCGCCTCGGCGGACGACTGCTAACGACTCGCGAGCTGCGCGAGGTGTCGCGCAAGTGGTTTGGCTTCAGTAAAGGGAATTTGTCTGCCATGTACCCGCAGGCGACGCTGTTTCATGCGCAGGCGAGAGCCGGGGGCAGCTTCTGGGTGCATGAGGCAAAAGCGCTCTATCTCCATACCGGTATTAAAAGCCCAGAGCGCGGCATTAACACGCTGTGCCGCTATGCGTATGAAAATGCAACATGATAAATAGACGTTTTTTAGCGATTATTTTAACAATGCTGTTTGTGTGGTTTAAATAATTTTGCCGGTTAATAGCATGTAATGTTAAATATCGAGAGGATGTGGCACAGAACGATAAGTTACAGAAAGGTGGGCGCAGTAATATTAACGTTTTATAAAATGCAGTGAATTTTATGCTTTTAGTTAATTTATTATTGCGCGTTATTTTTTTGGCTGCGGCCGTGGTGGTGGCGGTTCTCTGTTTGCATGTTGATGTGAATATTTTTAAAAACGACCTGTCGGAAGATTCACTCACCGAAATTGTCCAGGAATGCATTCTGTTTGGCATCGTGGTGATACACCTTTTCCGCGCCCGTAAAGCGCGCATCGCGCGACAGCGTCATATCCTGATTGCCGGCTTCTTTATGGCTATGCTCATTCGCGAGCTGGATGCGGTTTTTGACCTTATCCACCACGGCAGCTGGCTGTGGTTTGCGCTGGCGGTCAGCCTGGTGACGATAGCCTACACGTTTCGCCGTCCGCAGCGGGTACTCGCGCAGCTGGTTGAGTATACCACCACGCCGTCGTACGGGCTGATGATCTCGGGCCTGCTGGCAATTCTTATTTTCTCTCGCCTGTTTGGCATGTCGATGCTTTGGCACTCTATTTTACAGGACGGCTATGTTCGTGTGGTTAAAAATATGGTTGAAGAGGGCTGCGAGCTGTTTGGTTATATGCTGTGCCTGGGGGCATCGGTTAATCTTTTTCCGGCAACGCACCGTTCTGAATGAAAAATATATTTTTAGCGCTAAGTTGATTCGACGAAATTAAGTTTTCTTGCGGCTTTCTCTTTCCCCAAGGCCTCTCTGCAGAGGCCTTTTCTCTGCCTGTCGACAGACGATCCTTATTGCGGCAACAACGTGAAATCTGCGCGGTCTGACGCAGAGCAAATCGCTGTGCTCAGCGGCGGCAACGCGCGCTTTATCTGCCGGCGTCGCCGCTGACCCCCGCGTATGTTTTGCACCGCTTATTAATTGCAGGTAGGATGCTTCGCGGCGATTTTATCCCTACGCAGAATGACGGGAAAAATCGCGTTGACCGTCGCGGCCTGCGTTCCGCCGCCGACGGCCTGAAGTCCTCCTAAAATCAGACAGGTAACAGGGAAAAATGGAAACACAAAACACATCTGCCGCGGAGCAACGCGCGGCGAAAAGACGCTGGCTGAATGCCCACGAAGAGGGGTATCACAAGGCGATGGGTAATCGCCAGGTACAGATGATCGCGATCGGTGGCGCAATCGGTACCGGTCTGTTCCTCGGCGCAGGCGCGCGCCTGCAAATGGCCGGGCCCGCGCTGGCGCTGGTGTACCTGGTTTGCGGTATTTTCTCGTTCTTCATCCTGCGTGCGCTGGGTGAGCTGGTGCTGCACCGCCCCTCGAGCGGCAGTTTCGTCTCTTATGCCCGCGAATTTCTCGGTGAAAAGGCGGCCTATGTGGCTGGCTGGATGTATTTCATTAACTGGGCGATGACTGGCATTGTCGACATCACCGCGGTCGCCCTGTATATGCACTACTGGGGCGCTTTTGGCGATGTCCCGCAGTGGGTGTTTGCCCTCGGCGCGCTGGCGGTGGTGGGCACCATGAACATGATTGGCGTGAAGTGGTTCGCCGAAATGGAGTTCTGGTTCGCGCTGATTAAAGTGCTGGCGATCGTGGTGTTTCTGGTGGTCGGCACCGTCTACCTCGGCAGCGGCAAACCGCTGGACGGCAACGCGACCGGTTTCCACCTGATTACCGATAACGGCGGTTTCTTCCCGCACGGCCTGTTGCCTGCGCTGGTGCTGGTGCAGGGGGTGGTTTTTGCCTTTGCGTCCATTGAACTGGTGGGCACCGCCGCCGGTGAATGTAAAGACCCGCAGACCATGGTGCCGCGTGCAATCAATAGCGTCATCTGGCGTATCGGTCTGTTCTACGTTGGTTCAGTCGTACTGCTGGTGCTGCTGCTGCCGTGGACGGCCTATCAGGCGGGGCAAAGCCCGTTCGTGACCTTCTTCTCCAAGCTGGGCGTACCGTACATTGGCAGCATTATGAATATCGTAGTGCTGACTGCGGCGCTCTCCAGCCTGAACTCAGGCCTGTACTGCACAGGGCGTATTTTGCGCTCCATGGCGATGGGCGGCTCGGCGCCGAAGTTCATGAGCAAAATGAGCCGCCAGCACGTGCCGTATGCCGGTATTATGGCGACGCTGGTGGTCTATGTGGTGGGCGTGTTCCTCAACTATCTGGTACCATCGCAGGTGTTTGAGATTGTCCTTAACTTCGCTTCGCTGGGGATTATTGCGTCATGGGGCTTCATCATGGTGTGCCAGCTGCGTCTGCGTAAGGCCATCAAAGAGGGCAAAGCCGCCGACGTGAGCTTCAAGCTGCCGGGCGCGCCGTTTACCTCGTGGCTGACGCTGCTGTTCCTGCTGAGCGTGCTGGTGCTGATGGCGTTTGACTACCCGAACGGTACCTACACTATTGCCGCGCTGCCGCTGATTGCCATTCTGCTGGTCGCGGGCTGGTTTGGCGTACGCAAGCGCGTAGCGGAAATTCACCGTACTGCGCCATAACCTGCCTCAACGGCCTGATGGCGACGCTATCAGGCCGATTCTCCAGCGGCGAACCACTTCACTCGCGGGGCGTCCCCGCTTTAAGGAGAGACGAAAATGAAATCCACGCTACTGATGGCGCTGACGCTGATGCCCGCGCTGGCTTTTGCCAGCACGCCGCTGCCCGACGTTGTTAAACGCTTTAGCGAGCAGCAAAACATCAAAATTATCAAAGAAATTGATGCGCCAGGCGGGCTCAAAAGCTGGGTCGGTCAGTATCAGGATATGGGCGTCACGCTGTTTCTTACTCCCGACGGTAAACACGTGGTTTCTGGCTACCTTTATGATGATAAAGGAAAAAACCTGAGCGAGGACTTTTTCAAAAGCGAGATTTACATCCCGCTGGGGCGCGAGATGTGGCAGAAGCTGAACGACGCTCACGCGCTGAAAGAGGGGCCCGATAGCGCCGAACGCAAGGTGGTGGTGTTTGCCGATCCGTTCTGTCCGTACTGTAAAACCTTCTGGTCGGCGGCCCAGCCCTGGGTAGCGGCAGGTAAAGTACAGCTCAACACGCTGCTGGTGGCCTTCCTGAACCCGCAAAGCGGCCGCAACGCGACGGCGATTCTGAATGCGGCCGACCCGGTAGCGGCCTGGCGGGACTACGAACTGTCGGGCGGTAAAAAACTGCCGCATTTTACCGGAACGACGCCGCGCGAAACCTTCAATTTACTCCAGCAGCATCAGAAGCTGATGGACGATCTCGGGGCTAACGTCACGCCAGCCATTTACTACATGAATGATAAAAATGAGCTGCAGCAGGTGGTTGGCATGCCGGATGAAAAACAGCTGATCGAGATGTTCGGCCCGCGTCCGTAGGCTATCATCGTCAGGTCTTTCTCCCGAAACGGGAGAGGACCGGCATCCGTTACGCGGCGAGTCAGCCTGTAATATGGATGAAGTTCAGAATGATGGTCACAACCACCCAGGCGAAAAGGAAAAAACGCCGCCTGTCGTTACGCGACTCCAGCGCGGAAAAATAGTTAGCGCTGTAGAATGTGGAGATAATTATCGCTACCGTCACCACGATGTGCCAGGCAGATTCCCGGATGCCAATAAACGCGCTGATGGCGGAAAAGCAGATAACGATAGCCATCGCATTCAGCGCATTACACATCAACCACCCCCACAGACTGGCTGGCCGGACAAACATTTGTTCAAGTCTTAAAACCAATTTCTCATTCACCGCATAAATAAAATGGCGCATAAAATGCACTGCCGCTGGCGGAATGGAGTTGACCAGAATCAATGTTGTAGGTCGCCGCCGACGATAGCGGTAAAAATGATGTGCATCAAAATAAGCGATTTTCCGTTTATCTGGCATTTGTGCAGACTGCACGTGGGGCGGATTAACGCACGGTTGCTGACGTTATCAGCGCCGCCAGATTAACCGGCGTTGGCGTGCAAACGGCGATGCTGAGCGTATTCAGCCAATGATGCGCGATAAAAAGCGAATCGGGCTGCGTGCTGTCGGCCTGCGCCATCTGCCAGACGCTGCCGCCGCGCTGTTTTAGCATCGCTTCTTTACGGGTCCAGATTTGCCAGAAGGTGGGCAGCTGTGCCGCCGGTGGCGCTGCCGCGATCTGCGCGCGTTCGCCGGGGCTGAACAGCGCCTCGGCCAGCGCGGGCCAGCGGGCTCGCGGGCGTAGCGCTTCGATATCGCAGCCGACTTCGCCCTCATCGCTGAGCAGCAGAGCAATATCATCCCCGCTGTGGCTCAGGTTGAACCACAGCGGGGAAGGCGAGGAGAAGCAGGGCTTGCCCTGCTCGCCGTAGCCGATGTCGGGCAGCGGTGAGACGGCGCGGGCAAGCAGGGCCCGACCGGCCAGCCAGCGGGGGCGCCGGGGGCCAGACGGTGCCTCGGCAATAAGCTCGGGCGGCAGAAAGCCTGCGCTTAATACCGACACTTTCCCCAGCAGCAGACGGTACACGCTACGGCCAGCGTTTAATAATGATGGAGGTATTGATGCCGCCAAACGCAAAGTTGTTGCTCTGCAAAAACTCACAGTCGATGCGACGGGCCTCGCCCATGATGTAGTCCAGCGCGCCGCAGTTGGCGTCCGGCTTATGCAGATTCAGCGTCGGTGCGAACCAACCCTCGCGCATCATTTGCAGACTCATCCAGGCCTCCAGCGCGCCGCAGGCACCCAGGGTGTGACCAAAATAGCTTTTCAGCGAGGAGAGGGGAACGTTATCGCCGTAGATAGCGGCCGTCGCCTGGCTTTCGGCGATGTCGCCCCGGTCGGTGGCGGTGCCGTGCGCGGAAATATAGCCGATGTCTAGCGGGCTCAGCCCGGCCATCTTAAGCGCCTGCTGCATACAAATCTGCATGGTTTCCCGCTGCGGTTGGGTGATATGCGCGGCGTCACAGTTGGTGGCGAAGCCGATGATTTCGCCGTAAATCGTCGCACCGCGCGCTTTAGCGTGCTCAAGCTCTTCCAGAATCAGCGTCCCGGCGCCTTCGCCGATCACCAGACCGTCGCGGCTTTCATCAAACGGCGAAGGGGTAGTTTTCGGTTCATCGTTGCGCTGGCTGGTGGCAAACAGCGTATCAAATACCGCCGCTTCCGACGGGCACAGCTCTTCCGCACCGCCGGCGACCATCACCGTTTGATAACCGTGACGAATCGCTTCCCACGCGTAGCCGATAGCCTGGCTGCCTGAGGTGCAGGCGCTGGAGGTGGGAATGACCCGACCGCGCAGGCCAAAGAACAGCCCGGTGTTCACGGCGGTGGTGTGCGGCATCATCTGCACATAGGTGGTGCCCGTAATATTGTTGGTGTGCTTTTCGGTAAGCATGGTCGCGAATTCGCTCACCGGACCGGTGCTGCCGGTTGATGAGCCGTAGGCGATACCGGTATCCCCGTTGGTCAGCACGTCGTCGCCAATCAGACCTGCCTGTTCCAGCGCCAGCTCGGTGGCGCGGGTCGACATCAACGACACGCGGCCCATGGCGCGAATTCGTTTGCGGGTGTAGTGCTCCGGGAGAGCAAAATCGTCAACAGGGGCGCCCAGTAGCGTGTGCAGCCCGTCGTAAACCTGCCATTCCGGCATTTTGCGCACGGCATTTTCGTAGGCCAGCAGCCTGGCGGAGACGTTCTGCCAGCTTTCCCCAAAGGCGGTCACGCCGCCCATGCCGGTAATGACTACGCGACGTGTCATAACATCCCTCCATTGATGGAAATCACCTGGCGGGTGACATAGCCCGCCACGTCTGACATTAAATAGCTGGCGAGCCCGGCCACTTCGTCGGCCTGGCCCATGCGCTTCATCGGAATGATCGCCATCGCTTCTTTCAGCGCGGCTTCTTCCATCTCAATCATGCCGGTGTCGATAAGCCCCGGCGCAATGCAGTTAACGGTAATTTTGCGTTTCGCAAGCTCAATGGCCAGCGCTTTGGTCGCGCCGATGATCCCGGCTTTGGCGGCACTGTAGTTGACCTGCCCACGGTTGCCCATCACGCCGGAGACTGACGACAGCGTGATGATGCGACCGCCCTGGCGAGCGCCAATCATCGGCATAATGCACGGCTGGATGACGTTATAAAAACTGTCGAGATTGGTATGGATCACCGCGTCCCAGTCACTGTCGCTTAGCGCCGGGAAGGCGGCGTCGCGGGCGATGCCCGCGTTGCTCACCACGCCATACCATGCACCGTGTGCGTCGATATCCTGCTCCAGAACTTCGCGGCACTGGGCGCGGTCGGCGACGTCAAAACACAGCAGACGCCCGGCGCCACCGGCGGCGAGAATCGCTTCCAGCGTTGCCTGCGCGCCCTGCGCGTCACGGTGGTAGTGGACGCCGACCGTGAAGCCGTCGGCGGCCAGCTGACGGGCAATGGCGCGGCCGATACCTTTACTTGCGCCGGTCACTAAAACTGAACGACTCATGAGGACGCTCCCTGTTGAAAGAGTGATTGAAGTTCTTCTGCCGTCGGCTGGAAGGTGTTAACGCGGCCGGTGGCCAGCGTCTGTTCATCGGCGGTAATGGCGCATTCAAAGCTGCCAAAGCGCGCGTCCTGCATCAGCAGTTTGACGGTGATGGTGAGGGTTTTTCCGCCGGGCAAACTGCCTGCGGCGCAGATCAGTTCGCGGGCACCCAGCACCATGCCGAGAGCGATAGCCGCCTGCCCCTGTTGATGGCGATGCCAGCCTGACCAGACGCCAACGGTCTGCGCCATCAGCTCCAGCGCATACCAGCCCGGTAGATTTCCTTCCGGGTCAAGAAACGGCGACAGCACGCCGGTGCTGTCGATGCTCACGCGGCAAACCGCCTGCTCCTCGCTGACCCACTCGACCTCGTCGAGCAGCAGCATCGGGGCGTCGTGCGGCAGATATTCGGCGGGCGACAGATAGGGGCTCATGCGATTCTCCCGAGCAAAATGCTGGCGTTATTGCCGCCAAAGGCAAAGGAATTCGACAAAATAACCGGGCGTTCCAGCGGCTGTGGCTGCGTGATAATGCCGCAGGGTGGCAGCGCCGGGTCGCGCGGCGACTGGCTAAAGTCCTGGGCGGGTAGCGGCAAATTGCGCTGTAAAATCAACATGCTGAGCGCGGCTTCGGTGATGCCCGCCGCACCAAGCGTATGCCCGGTCAGGTGTTTGGTAGAGCTGCACGGTACCCGCTCGCCAAATAGCGCATTGACCACCCGTGATTCAATCTGATCGTTCAGCGGCGTGGCGGTCCCATGCAGATTGATGTAACCAATATCGTCAGGGGCCATACCGGCATCGCTCAGCGCCAGCTCAATGGCGCGAATGGCGCCTTCCCCCTGCGGATGCGGTGCGGAAATATGGTAGGCATCGCTGGATTCTCCGACGCCCAGCAGCGCAATGGGCTGTGGTTCGCGGGTGAGCAGCATCAGCGCCGCGCCTTCGCCGATGGTAATGCCGCTGCGCCCCTCACCGAACGGCTGGCAACGCGTTGGTGAGAGCGACTCCAGGCTGTGAAAGCCGTTAATTGGCATGCGGCTGAGCGTGTCGGCGCCACCGACAATCGCGACATCGGCCAGCCCGGCTTCGATCAGGCGACGCCCGCTGATAATGGCGCGAGCGCTGGAGGAACAGGCGGTAGACAGCGTAAACGCCGGGCCATCGAGATCCAGCCAGCGGCTGAGGAAGCGCGACGGATCGCCGAGCTCCTGCTGCGGATAATGCCACGCGGCGCTCTGCTGGCCGTTGAGCGTCAGGTTAACGTGCGCGTCGCCCTCATCGAGACCGGAAGTGCTGGTACCCAGGACAACGGCGACCCGATCGCGCCCGTACCGGGTGATGGCGCCGTCGACCTGTGGCGCAATCTGGGACAGGGCGGCCAGCAGCAGCTGGTTGTTGCGCGAACGGTGATCGCAAAAGGTATCAGGAATAGCGGGCAGCTCGCCGTCGACGCCGCCGAGCACCGCGTGCGGGTGCCCCTGGAGCCAGCCGGTTCTGGCACGCATGCCTGGCGCCACGCCGCGGGTGAGATTCGCAGCGATATCATCCGTATGGCTGCCCAGCGCATTAATCATGCCGACCGCAGAAATATAAATCATATCAGTCACCTAAATATTGAATGGTGATGTGGTATTTAAAGACGTGCTGCTCAATGCTAATAGGCTCACGCTTGCCCTTGCGGTTCAGGTAGGTGATTTCCGTCACCAGCGCGCCGCGCGCGTTGCGCAGCTCGCGTTTATCGCCGTGGTCCGTCAGGGTCCAGCCTTTCGGCAGCTGCGGCAGCCAGGCGCTAATCGGCCAGTGGCTGAGCATGACGTCGGCCAGCACCTGGCTGGCGGGCGGCAGCTGCGGCACAACGATCGACTGCTCGGCGTGGAGCCCACGGTCGTCGTAGGTCACGAGAAACAGACGGATACCGACCGATGACAGCCCTGCCAGCGTCAGTTTTTGATCGTTGGCGTTCAGCATCACCAGCAGCGACTGGGTCTGACCGTTGAAGCTGCCGGTCAGCAGCTGCTGTGAACTGACCGCCGGCGTGATGCCCGGCGCGGGCAGGGTTACACGGGTACCCGGTTCCAGCCAGGCCTGCGGGCGGCCGGATTGATCCTGCTGCGAATGGCTGCAGCCGGCCAGGACGAACGCACAGCTCAGGATTATGGCGTGGATTGCCGGATGACGGCGTAGCGTGATCCGGCCTGCCGGGTGTGGTGGTGTGTGTAAGCCGGATAGGACGGCAACGCGTCGCCATCCGGCAAAAAATGTCGCTATCATCATCGTTTTTTCTTCTCTTTTTTGCCCGGCATCGCCAGCGGCGACAGCAGGAAGGCGGTGAAAATCCCGCTCACCAGGACGATACCAAAACTGCTGATGGCCTGCGTGGCGCTGAAAACCAGCATCCCGAGGGTCAACAACGTCGTCAGCATCGCCAGACCGATCGCCAGCATTGACGTGAGCGGCGTGCCGCGCGGATTACTGAAAAATAGGGTGTAGTTAATGCCGATACCCAGCACCAGCACCAACGCCAGCAGCGAAAACAGATTGAGCGGGTGACCGCTCAGCGCCAGCGCCGCCAGGCCGCAGCCGAGCGAGAGTACCGACGGCACGAGGCTGATAAGCCCTCGCCGCCAGCCGAGCCGGACGATCGCCCCGCAGGCGATCACCGCCAGGGCGATAAACAGCAGTCCGGTTAACACGCTACGATACAGCGCGAACAGCGCATCGAAGGTGCTCTTACGATCCACCCACGCTACCCCGGCGTATTTCTCGCTCAGTGCGTTCAGCGCCGCGCTGTCCTTTACGCCGTCAACCGGCACCAGCACGCCGCTTTCGCCAGCGGGCAGTGTGAGCCACAGCAGCCGCCAGCCTTCGCTGGCCGGGCTATTGAGCCAGTCATCAACCGTGACCGGCATCGGCGACAGGTCCGGCGTCACCGTTGTCAACCCGGCGCTGTGCAACGCATTGATGATAGCGGGCGCGGCCGTTCTTAAGAGGGCGAGATCCTGCTGTTGACGGGCGAGCGAATTCAGCGCCAGGGGACGAAAGCCGCTCAGCAGACCGGATTTTTGCGCCGCGTCCAGCGCGGGCGTAAAGGCTTCCAGGCGCTCCAGCGTTTGCTGCGCGGAGGCACCGTACACCACAAACCACTTCTGATCGACGCTTTGCCCGGTGAGGGCGGTAATGGTTTTTTCCTGCTTCAGCAGATGCTGCGGCAGCGCCTGAAGCTGGGCGATATCATCATCGACGCGTAGCGTCGCCAGGCCCGCCAGCGACAGCAGTGCCAGAGCCAGCGGCAGCCCGACAGACAGCTTTTTATTCCGCCGCCAGGCCGCCAGCCAGCGCAGCATCAGCACCATCGCCGGAACCGGACGCACCGGCAGGCCGCGGCACAGCCACGGATGCCAGAAAATGACCGTCAGGCACGAGGCGCTCAGCCCCACCGCCGCAAACAGCGCCATCTGGCGAATGCCGGGGAACGGGGCGAGCATCATAATCAGGTACGCCGCGACGGTGGTCAGCAGCGCCAGCAGCAGGGCGTTGCGCACTTTATCGAGGCTTTGCCACGGCGTGGCCTCCGCGCCGTGCACCATCCGCTCGGTCAGATAGTAGAGCGTATAGTCGGCGGAAATTCCGATGATGCTCATACTCATCACCAGCGTCATCAGGTGCAGCTCGCCAAACACCAGCAGCGTCGCCACGGTCCCTGCCAGCGCGCCGATGGCGATGGAGATCAAACACAGCAGCAGCGGGCGCAGCGAGCGAAAGGTCACGACAATCAGCAGCAGCACGCCCAGCAGGGTGGCGACGCCGAGGGTCGAGACGTCCCGCTTGGCCTGCTGGCTGGCGTAGTCGCTGTAAAATACCGTACCGCGTGACAGCAGCTGAGCCTGCGGATAGCGCGCTTTGAGCTCCTCCTCAAGCGTATTGAGCGTGGTCACCAGGCGGTGCGTTTGTTGCATATCAAAAGAAGAACCCGCCAGTTCGCCGTGCAGCAGGTACCAATAGTTGCCTTCACTATCCTGGGTGACCAGCCAGCCGTCCATCAGCCGCAGGCGCTGGCCGTTTTTCGCCATCGCCAGCTGCGAGCCGCGCATCAGCATCAGCGGATCGTTTTGCAGCTCTTTGCCGCTCACGCCGGAAAAAGCCGAATAGAGCTGGGAGAGGATCCACTGCGCCTGTGCTTCGCCGCCGTTTTGCAGCCGCGTGCGGGTGTCAGGGTCAATCAGGCCGTTGCGGTGCTGCCAGAAAAAAGCGCCCCAGGCCTGCTGACTGTCGGCATCCATCGGGCCTTTTACCGTAGCGAGCGCGTGCGACTGCTGTAGCCGCGTCAGCCAGTCGCGGGCGACCTGCGGGTCGGCCTGCTTACCGGGGCTGACCAGCCAGACCAACTGACGGTCGAGGCGCTGCATAAAGCCGTCGTTGAGGTTCGGCGGCAGCGCGCCCATGGCCTGTTTGGGCAGCATGGCCAGCACGCTGCTGTTGAGGCGTGCCTGGGGCAGCAGCGTGAGCAGCGCCGCCAGCATCAGCAGGCAGGCGAGGGCCCACAGCAGCGCCGGGCGTTTACGGGGCGGTAAAGCGTTGGCGTTCGTCATCGGTTAGCTGGGCGGGCGTCAGTTGGTGTTGGGAAAGAGTGATATCGGTGCGATCGCCCTGTTTATCATTCAACGTAATGTGCTGCAGATAGGTCTTACCGGCCAAATCAATGGTGGCAAAAATTTTATCCAGCGGCGTGGTGGTCGGCGTGAGGCGCAGCGTCCAGCGCCCGTCGCCGAGGTCGGCAAAATCGACGCGGAAGTTCTGCTCGAGCACCGTGCGATCGGCCTGGAACAGCGCGCGCAGCAGGTGGTTAAACTGGAACATCTGCGGATTGTTCTCTGCGGTAATCGTCTGCGGCGGCTGACCGTTGATAGCTTGTACCATGCGTTTATCATCCAGCAGCAGCTGCATCGGGAACGGCGCCGTCTGGTCCCACAGCAGGCCCTGGTCGCGGGCGATCAGCATCGTGCCTTGCGATCGCAGCGGTTGCGGCAGATCTTTAATCGTGCGGGTCTGATCGAAGTGCGCACGGATCACCGGCTGTTCCGTAAAACGCTGTTGCAGCGTGTCGAGCGTCAGGGCGCTCACAAATGGGCTTATCAGCAGCGCCAGCAATGGCAGAAATCTCACGGCGTCACCCCCATGCGTTCGAACAAAATATCCGGGCTGACAAAACACAACTCGCGGCTGGCTTCGTCGACCGCCACCTGAATGGTGTAGCCGGTGGTGGTTCGTTGGCCGCTGTTGGCGTCAAAAATTTCGTAGCCTATGCGCAGGCGATTTTCATATTCTTCAATGCGCGCGCGCACGCGGATACGCTGCTCGAAGGTCAGCGGATGGCGGTACTTCACGCGCGTATCAACCACCGGCCAGACGAAACCCGAATCCTTCATCTGGCGATAGCCATAGTCAAACTGGTTAAGCAGCGCCTCGCGCGCAATTTCGAAATAGCGGAAATAGTTGCCGTGCCACGCCACGCCCATCATATCGACATCATGAAAGGGAATGGTCAGCTCGACTTCAGCCGTAAAGCGGGGATCGTTTAGCACCCTTTACTCCTTGTTTTGGGGATCCGGCAGCTGCCAGAAATCGAAAAAGTTAAACCAATCGAGCGGCGACTGCAGGGCATAGTGCTCAAGACGCTGTGCGTAGCGGTCAATTGCCTGCTGTAAGGCCTCCTGACGCGTAGCGCGCGCAAGGAGCAGGGGATCGGCAAACGGCTCGCAGTGAATATGCAGCTTCTCTGCCTGGCGCAGTGCGAACAGTAAAACCACCGGGCAGCGCAGAATCGAGGCGAGAATAAACGGCCCCTGCGGGAAGGGGGCGGGCTGGTCCATAAAGCGGCTCCAGCAAACGCGCCACTCGCCGCCGCGCTGCGGATTGACCGCAATGCGATCGCCGACGATGGCAATCCATTCGCCGCGATCCAGCTTCTCTTTGAGTAAGATTGCCGTCTCCGGGCCGATGTCGGTGACCGGCATCAGGTTGATGCCCGCCTGCGGCGCCATTTCTTGCATAATCTGTTTGAAGCGCTGAGCGTTTTCGCTGAACACCAGCGCGTTGATGGTTTTGCTGCCCTGGCGCTGCGCCAGCGCACGGCAGACTTCAACATCGCCGAGATGTGAGGCCAGCAGCAGCTTGCCGCGCGTGTCATCGGCGTGGAGCGCCGCTTCTGCTCCCGGAGAAAAGACCACATCACGGCCGAGCTGCAGTTCGCCGCGCCAGCCGGCGATTTTATCGAGCATTGCGTTGCCAAAGCGCAGAAAGTGCTGATAGCTCGTCAGGTTGGCCGGTACCGGCATCTGGCGGGCGGTGAGCCGGGAGCGCACCCGGGCTACCCAGTTTTGCGAAGCGCGCCGCGCCTGTGTTGCCGTCAGCCAATAAACGCCAACCACCGGATACAGCAGCAGGGTAAATGCCCGCCGACCGAGGCATCGCCATACCCACAGCATCAGACGCATCCCCCACAGTCCTTTCACTTCTTGCTGCCGCGCCCAGTGCGGCGACGCGCGGCGAAACAGCAGCGTCGGAATGCGCGGCAGCATGCCGAAGAACAGCCGCGTGTGCATACGGGAAATCCGCAGGTTGTCTTTGAGCGCATCAAAGTGCGACAGCCCATCCAGCGGATAGGTGACGCGGGTGGGGACGAAATAGCTGGTGTTGCCCTGCCAGTACAGACGGACCATCACTTCGGTATCGAAATCCATCCGTTTGCCGAGCGTTGCGCGCTCGGCGAGCTGGAGAGTGGGGGCCACCGGATAGACGCGAAAGCCGCACATGCTGTCTTTGAGCTGCAGCGAAAGCGTTTCAATCCACACCCAGACGTGGGTGACCCAACGGCCGTAGAGGCGCGAACGGGGAATGGATTCATCGTAAATGGGCTGACCGGAAATCAGCGCCGTCGGGTGCTCCTCGGCAAGCGCCAGCAGTTTGGGAATATCTTCAATGGCGTGCTGGCCATCGGCGTCGACCTGCACGGCATGGCTATAGCCTACGGCCGCGGCGGCTTCAAGCCCGCGGATCACCGCGGCACCTTTGCCGGCGTTCTCGTCCAGGCGTATCAACGTCAGGCCTTCAGTCTGCGCTGCCAGTCGGGTGAGCGTCTCTCGCGTGGCGGCATCGCTGCCATCGTCGACCACGATACAGGGCAGAGCAAACGATCGCAGGCGCGCCAACACGCCCGGCATCATCGCGCCGTGGTTATAGCAGGGGATCAGCACACAGGGAGAGAACGTCAGCGGCATAGGCGGATTTTCCCGCTGCTGGCCGTATGGCGGGCTTCGCCGTCGTGGCGCTGGTAGCTGAACGTGAGCGTCTGGCGCGTTTCCTGCCACTCCATGCTTAGCGTGACGTGCGTCATCGGCAGCAGCGGAGCCTGAAACTTCACGTTCGGCATGCTGTGAAAACGCCAGCCGGGGGCCAGTAAGGTGGTGGCATAGTGCATCACCCAGTCCAGCTGTGCGACGCCGGGCAACAGAGGCTGCACGGCAAAATGACCCTTGAACCAGAAAAGATCGGGGTCAAGAGACAGCACTACGTCGAGCCGATGCGGCTGTGCCTGGCGGCGCTCAATTTCACGGGGTTTCATGAAATAACTCCTGTAATTGCGCATAGACACGCTTATTCATACTGTTGACGGGCATCTGCTCGATCACCCGCCAGTAGCGCGGCACGGCGACCGGTTCCAGCCACTGCCGCAGCGCGTGTCGCCACGCCTGTTCCAGGGCCTTGCCGTCGCGCGCCTGCCAGCGTTGACGCACGGCGTCATCCAGCACCAGCAGCACGCCCACGCTCTGGCGCCCGCCGCGAATGATAGGCAGTGCGGCCGCTTCTCGGATGCCTTCCAGCGACAGCAGCCGGCGCTCAACTTCGCTGAGCGAAACGCGCTTTTCTTCTATTTTGACGACCCGGCCGCGACGGCCCGCGAGATGGAATCGACCGTCGGCATCGAAGCGCAGAATGTCGTCGAGCAGCAGACCGTGAGCGTCGGCGATCAGCGGTGAAAAAACGCGCAACGCGTCGTTTTCAGGCACAAATCGGACGCCGGGGAAGGGCAGCCAGCTCACGTTATCCTGCTGGCGGGAACGCCAGGCGAGAACGCCGGTCTCGGTGCTGCCGTAGATTTCATCCGGCCAGATTCTGAGCCATTCGGCGGCGTGGCTAACATCCTGCCACGGCAGCAGGCCGCCCGCCGAAACCAGCGCCGCCAGCGGAGGCGCGGCGAGCCGGGAATCAAGCCGCTTTAAAAAGGCCGGGCTGCTGATAAAGGTGTAGCGATACTGCGGGTCGAGCGCTGCCAGCTGTTCGGCGTAATAGAGCATCGCGGCGTGCAGCGGCAGGCCCAGCGCCATCGGCAGGAAGATACGAAACGTCAGGCCGTACAAATGCTGCGGCACCACGGACGCCACCACCCGGCTGTCGGCCAGGCGATCGGCAAAGCGTGCAGCCAGCAGCATGGCCTCGCGATCGAGGCTGGCGATCGATTTATTGATGCGTTTGGGTTGCCCGGTCGAACCGGAGGTGAACAGGGTTACGTGCGCGTCGTGGCGCAGCGCGGGCAGGGAAAGCGCGTCGAGGCTTACGGTCATCGCCGAGTGCACGACCTGCTGTGGCCCATGCCAGTCCAGCGGCCGGTCGCTGAGGACACCGTCGAAAAATGCACGTTGTTCATCCAGCAGCGACACGCGGTTATGCCCTGGTATCACCGGCGTTTTTCCCGCGTGCAGCGTGGCCAGCAGCGCCACGATAAACAAATAGCTGTTTTCAAAGCACAGCGCCCAGCGTTCACCTTCCAGCCGCTGCAGGTCGGCCATCAGCCGCGCGACATCCGCCCGCAGGTGGCCGAGCGTCCAGGTGTGGTGGTCCAGCCAGGCAATAGGGGTATGCGCAGGACGTGAGGCCGTGAGCCATTGCGTCAGCGTCAGGGTCTGCTTCATTGTGAATCTCGTTTAATCATCCGCCGGCGCACCAGCCATTCCGCGCTCATCAGCAGCCCCATTAACAGGTAGGCAATCATGCCGTTCCATGCGGTCCACAGCGACATATCGCCGTGCAGGGCGGTAAACAGCGCCACGCTGCCGTTGATGATGAAAAAGGCGCACCAGATTTGCGTGACTCTGCGGGTGTAGCGCACGCCAGACTCGGGAAGCGCGGGTTCCTGCAGGCGCGCCAGACGCTCGACGATCGGCATCGCCGACCACAGAGAACCGCCGAATACCGCCAGCATGACCGCATTCACCACTACCGGATAGAACAGCAGCATCTGGTGGGTCTTAAGCAGGTAGCTGGCAAGGCACAGGGCGATGCCCGCCGCCGCCACAACCTGCGTGACCACGCGTAGCGGTCCCGCCTGTTGCCGGGTCTGGCGCAAGCGTAAAAACAGCAGCAGCGCCATCAGCGGCAGCAGCCAGTGCAGGCCGTTATGCGCCAGACCAAAGCCAATAACAAAAGGCCAGGCCAGCAGCAATAAACCTGTCAGCAGCGGGACGACGGGCAGCGAGCGAAGGCTCGGCATCGTGAATCAGGCTTCTTTCAGCAGACGTTCTACCGCGTCAACCACATCCTGCACGGTACGTACCGCTTTGAACTCTTCCGGTTTGATCTTCTTGCCGGTTTTCTTTTGCAGGTGAACGATCATGTCAACCGCATCGATGCTGTCCAGCTCGAGATCTTCGTACAGGCGCGCTTGCGGCTGAATATCCTGCGGGTCCACTTCAAACAGCTTAACCAGCAGGGCAGAGACTTCGTCGTAAATGGCTTGTTGTTCTGTCATGACGAGCGATCCTCAGGCACGTTGCGCGTGAATGAAAGAGGCCAGCGTGGCAACGGAGAAGAAGTGCTGACGCATCTCTTCGCTTTCCGCTGAAAGCACCACGCCGTACTGATTTTTGACCGCCAGGCCCAGTTCCAGGGCATCAATGGAGTCCAGTCCCAGACCGTCGCCAAACAGCGCCGCGTCGGTATCAATATCGTCTGCGGATAGCTCATCCAGATTTAAGGTATTGATGATGAGATTTTTAATTTCAAGATGAAGCGCTTGCATCATTAAGTCCTATGCCATTCGTAGAATTTGTTTGTAATTTAAGTAAAAGATGCCGGTTTAGCTGCCGTGCCGCCAGCGCCGGTTCTTGTGAATTCGCGTTGTAAAACTGATTGAGCGGCACCCGTTCGCCGACCGCGATGGTGAACACGGGCTTGGTCGGCGGCGCGTCGTACCATTTGCTCTGTTTGCCCAGCATGTGCTCGGTGCAGCGGATAACCACAACGCGCAGGTCGCTGCCGCAGCGTACCGCGATATTGGCCGCCCCGCGCTGAAGCGTCATTTTCTCGCCGGGAACGCTGCGCGTGCCTTCCGGAAAAATCAGAATGGTGTCGCCCTGCTGCAGCCGCTGTCGACTGGCCGGCAGCAGCGCGTCGGCCTGATCGTTAATCAGATAATCGGCGGCACGGATAACGCCGCTGACGAACGGATTATGCAGCAGCGCGCTTTTTACCAGACAGTCGGTCTCGGGCATGATAGAGGCCAGCATCACGTAGTCAATCAGACTGGGATGGTTCGCCACCACCAGACAGCCGCGCTCCTGGCGCAGCCTGTCGGCCCCGGTGATTTGGTAATCCAGTACGCCGACGGTTCTGACCACCGTCAGGAAAAGACGGAAACTGGCGGAGATGCTGCGCCGCGCCAGGCGACGGCGACGCGCTTTGTTGCGCACGACAATCAGCAGCAGGTTGAACCAGATAAGCGACAGCATTAGCCCGCCAAGGCCGAACAGCGCGAAACACACGCCGGTCATTGCCGCGCGCCACAGGCGGTTGAGGCGTGAAAATAGCGTGCTCATGATCGGCTCCAGCGCCACTGCGCGCGTTCGCCGGGAACGGTGAACGTGGCGGCATCCTGGAGATAATGCTGTAAAAACAGCAGGCTTTGCGGCAATGCGCTTTCATCCTGCGGCGCAGCGGGCAGCGTTTCGCATTGCCATGCGTCGCCCGCCTCCAGCACCAGCCCGACGGCAAAAGGCCAGGTGGGCATCGTCGGCGGCAGGCGGTCATGATAAAAGGCCGGCAAAAAGCCATCGAAATCGACCATTAAGATGCGCTGGTAGCCGGCCTGTAACAGGCCTATGACCTCACACAGTCCCTGCTGGAAGGTGTCTCTTCCCGCCGACAGCGACGACGAGACCAGCGGCTTTTTGGCGGCGATGGTCAAATTACCGACCGACGAGTTGTGTACGGAAAGGGCGAAATCGGTGGGCGAGAGCGGCTGCTCGGTGGCCAGCGCCTGAAGAATGCGGAAGTTGCGCTCCAGCTCGCCGTGACGGCTGGTGAACAGCGCGGCATCGATATCCTGTTTGCGCAGTAAAGACAGGCCGCAGTCGACCGCCAGCTTGCTGCCGGAGCTGAGGCGTCGCGCGGTCATCATTGGCAGTTCGCTGGGTTTAGCGAGCGGCGCAGCAGGATCGATGGCATACGGCTGCTGCGCCCATTGCCGCCACTGTTCTGCGTCATTGATGCCCGGCGCGCTGGCCTGCCAGTCAATTATGTTTAATGCAAATTTCATCCACTCGCGCCTAAATCAATGAGTCCATCGGCATTTTTTGAATGCCCAACGCTAAATTATGTTGCCTTAGAATGATTTCTTATGACAAATCAGTAGGGTATGACCAATACCCAGGTTGTCGTGGCGTTCATCTACCTGGAAACCTGCGCGGTCCAGATAGTGATAAAACTTCTCTACGCTATAAAACCGGCTGTTACCGTTCGCCATGCAGGTAAAGTACAGCGAGGTAGCATTCAGGCTAAAGGCCGCCGCTTCAAATTTCTGCGCGTCCCAGAACAGTTCCATAATGCACAGCTTCGCGCCGGGCTTCATTGCGCGGGCGACGTTAGCCAGCAGAGCAATAATCTGTTCGGGCGAAAAGCAGTCAAGAAACTGGCTCATCCACCAGATATCAGCCTCACCGGGCAGCGGGGCAGCGCTTAACATATCCACCGGGTGAAAATTAACCCGATGCGTGAGGCCCGCATTAGCAATATTCGCGCGCGCCAGCGTAATTTGCGACGGCAGATCTAATATCGTTACCGTAATATTGTCATTGTATTGGCAACAATGCAGCGCCCATTTACCGGTATTTCCACCGACATCATACAATATCGTTGGATTGCTGGCGAAAATGCGCGGAAGCGCCGCCGTGAAGGCTTCATCCGAGTAATAATGATCGAAGGCAAACCAGCTCGCGCGCGCCGATTCCGGCAGCTGAGAAAGCGCGGGATAAATTGTCGGCCAATCGCCAAAAACTTTCAACCCCGAAGGCTTACCTTCTTTTAGCGCCTGTTCCAGAAAAAATAACCCTTGATAGCAAACATCCTGCGTGAAATCCATATTGACGTTAGTCATCTTGTCATGCAGCAGGAAATGGCCGATTTTGGTTAAACAATACGCATCGTTTTGCGCGGTAACGATGCGCCCACTCAGCCCCATATCCAGAAGAATACTAATAGCATATTCATTGAGAGGACATTGCGCCGCAATATCTGACAACGTGGCGCCATTTTTACCCTGTTTATCTAAATAAGCGAGAATACCGGTATTGCGAAGGCTGAGCGCCGTCTGAAATAGCATCGGAGCAAACGCAATTTTCTGGGCTTCCGTTATCGCTTCCAGTGCGCTGAGTGAGTCCTGTTCATACATTGTTTTAGGGTCTATACAGAGGGTAAAAGAACCTAATCCCGCAGGTGGCGGGATTAGGCGGCGATAATTTATTGCAGAGCAGCGCTGGCCAGATTGACCTGGATATCTTTGTCGAGGTTTCTCACCCAGCGATTGTAATTCTTGTGAATTTTTCCATCGGAAGCTTTCAGGTTGAAGCTGCTATCGTAAACAATTGAATAGCCCGTTGCGGAGTATTTGATGTTTGCCGTTGCAGAGTGGTCGCGGGCTTTCTGAGTGGCCTTAATCACGCCTGGTGCCGCTTCCGTCATGATCCAATCACGCTGGATGCCCGCCTTTAAGATGGCGTTTTTTACCTGTTCGGCGCTGTGGCCTGCCGATACGACGGTGTTAATTTGTTCAATTGGCGCCGTGCGCGCGCAGCCTGCCAGAATGCTAATGAAGGCGAAAACGGCGAACCATTTAGCTATTTTATTCATGCTGATTTCCTATCAAATATCACTGTTTATTTTGTTATATGCCAGAAGAGATTGATCGCGATGAAGCCAGAAACAATAAATTCCAGCAAGATATAACATTGTTTGCGTATTGAGTAAAACCCATGTGCGGGCAGCTGATTTATATTTTTGATGATTGTCAAAAAATGCTTCAGTGTATTTAGCCTGTACACGATATACGTTAATTTAAAAAGGTATTATCGGCAGATTGATTCATTTTGTTAATTTTTTTTAAAAGTCGACATATTAGACTGGTTTAATCTTTTATATCTATCACTCCATCGTTTTTTGACGCCGCAGGGAGAATTTTTATCTAAAAAACGGGGTGTTGTATAGCTATTAATTATGATGGGCGTCAGCCGCGGGGTATTAACCCTCATCTGCCGTCGCCGCGGCCGGGGGAGCAAAGGGGCATTCTTCGGGGGAAACGTTTATGGCTCTGCTGACAGCGGATTAAGAAACGTGATCGGTACCGCTAACCCGACGGGATGCGGTTTTTGTCCTGTTTAATGTCATCTCTGTCCGTTGCGCCAGAACGGCATCCAGCATTTGATGAGGCTTCGGATTTTCCGACCGCAACTGCCTGGAGGATAAGAAGAGATGACCCATCAAATTACCCTGCGTTTTGAGGATGGCGCAACGCAAACTCTGCCGTGCCGCGCCGGTGAGTCCGTCGCTGACGCCGCGGTGCGCAATAGAATTAGCATTCCGCTCGACTGCCGTGACGGCGTCTGTGGCACCTGCAAAGCGACCTGTGTATCCGGCGACTACCAGCACGGCGACTACGTTGACGACGCGTTATCGGCCGAAGAAGCCCGCGCGGGGCGAGTGCTGACCTGCCAGATGCGCCCGCAGAGCGATTGCGTCGTGGAGATTGCCGCGGCTTCGCAGGCTGCCGGCGTAGCGACCTATCACGGGCGCATCACCGCCAGCAGGATGCTGTCGCCAACCACGTTAACGTTCTCCGTTGCGCTCGACGATCGTCATGCGCTGAGCTTCCTGCCCGGGCAATACGTCAACGTGCAGGTGCCCGGTAGCGACCAGACACGCGCGTATTCGTTTAGCTCCGGTCCCTCAGACCCTGAAGCGTCGTTTGTCGTGCGCAATGTCCCGCAGGGTCTGATGTCCGAATGGCTGCGTGAACGGGCCCGCGTGGGGGATGCGATAAGCTTTCGTGGGCCGATGGGCAGTTTCTACCTGCGTCCGCTTGAGCGCCCGGTGCTCTTTCTGGCAGGGGGAACCGGGCTGGCCCCGTTCCTGTCGATGCTGGCAAAACTGGCGGATGATGGCGCTGCGTCAATGCCGATACACCTGATTTTTGGCGTGACCCGCGATGAAGATCGGGTGGCGATTGATGTACTGGATGCGTACACGCGGCGCCTGCCGAACTTCAGCTACCGCTGTACCGTGGCCGATCCGCAAAGCAGCCATCCGCATAAGGGCTACGTCACCGCGCATATTGATGCCCGGCAGCTTCACGGTGGCGATGTCGATGTGTATCTCTGCGGCCCGCCGCCAATGGTCGATGCGGTACGCAGCTATCTCGATCGCGAGGGGCTGACGCCGCGTCATTTCTACTACGAGAAGTTCGCCGGTGCAGTCGCCGCGCCAGTGGCGGCAGATGATGAGCCGCCGATCGCGTCTGCGGACGTCGACGATGCCTTTGACCTGCGGCTGGCGCTGGAGCTCGGTGCGGTACAGCTGACCATGGGGCGGCTGAGCGGCGAGCAGCTCACCACCTTCCGCCGTTTGGCCGATGCGACGGCCGAATTTGTCTCCGGGCGGCGCTTCCTGGACGTGGCGGGCTACGTTGCGGCTAACCAGGCCTTCCACCGGTTCTTGATTGAAGCGACCCGTAATGCGCAGCTTATCGCGCTGTATGCCGAGCTGGCGGTGCAGGACTATATCGACCGCGCGTTAACCGCAGGCGTCGAGATTGTTGGCGACATTGTGCAGCAGCATCGGGATTTAGTTTCCGCCTTCGAATTCGGTGATTTAAATGCCGCTCGCGACGTGCTGGCCCAGCACGCCCAGCATTCACGCACCACCATGAATCGGTCGCTGGCGTTGAAAAACGTGCCCTGCGCCGTATTGCCGCCTGCGGCTACACCTCTGCCAGCGTCAGATGCGCCGCGCTGTCCATTTCATGAGCCGGCGCCGCCGCTGCCGCCATACTCAGACGAGCTGGCCTGGCCGCCGGGGCTCGAGCCTTTTAAAGTGGTGGACGACGGCGCACAGGGCGACCCGTATGCACACTACAACTGGATGCGCGAACACGCGCCAGTGCTGCGCTGCCGCTCCGCGACTTCTGACGTCTGGTTTATCTCGCGCTATGACGATGTTTATCAGGCAATCCGCAACCCGAAACTGTTTTCCTCTGAGGTGGTAAGCCCTCCGCCGCTGACGTTCCTCACGCTGTTTGACGCCCCTGGGCATACCCGGCTGCGTAAAGTGGCGCAGCCGTCGTTTATGCCACTGGCCCTGGAGCCGTTTATCCCTGAAATAGAACGTCGTGCCGAGGCGCTAATCGACGGAATGCTTGCCCGTGGCGGCGGCGATGTGGTGGAGGATTTTGCCATTCCGCTGAGTATCGCCACCATTTCGGCGATGATCGATGTGCCGAACGAAGACGAAGAAAAGATGAAGTTCTGGTCTGATGAAACCTTCAGCTACTTCGGGCGTCTGGCGCGCAATGCCCCCGGAACCGGTACCGATGAACAAAGCGCAATGGCCTTCTTCGCCTACCTGAAGGCGGCGATGGAGCGGCTGTATCTCAGCAATAGCCCGTCCATTGGCGGTCATATCGCGCGAATGTGGAAAGCCGGGGAGCTGTCGGAAAAAGAGGCCAAAGAGCTGTGCGCCTTCGTTTTCATCGCCGGGCACGACACCACCACCATCCTGGTGGCCAATGCTTTTCGCATGTTTGCCGAACAGCCGCAGCTGGTGGCGCGCATTCGCGACAATATGGATGACGCCGAACTGTTTGTGGAGGAGGTGGCGCGCTACCGTGGCACCGTACAGCGGGTAAGCCGTATCACCACTGAAGCCACGACGGTGGCGGGGGTCGAGATCCCGAAAGGCGCGGTGATACGCCTGCTGCTGTCGGCGGCGAACCGCGATAGCCGTAAGTTTGCCGATGGCGAAACCTTCAATATCGATCGCGATACGCAAGGCCATCTTGGCTTCGGCAACGGTGCCCACAAGTGCCTTGGCCAGCCGCTGGCGAAGCTCGAAACCCTGATTGCCACGAAGCTGGTGGCGCGTAAGGTCAGCGAGATTCGTCTCGATCCTGCGCGCCCCATCGAGTATGTGCGCGGTAACAATTTGACCAACTCTGGCCCGGCGCACCTGTTTGTGCAGATGCGCGCAAAGGCGGACTAAGCGGAGTGTGACAGGCGGCCCTGTTCCCGAAGGCGGTATTCGGTGGGCCGTAGTCCGGTTTGCTTGCGGAAGAAGCGGCCAAAGTAGGCTTCGTCGCGAAAGCCCAGCTCGCGGGCTATCTGTTTAACGCTGAGGCTGGAGTACATCAGCAGCCGCTGGGCTTCGTGAACGGCGCGGCGGTCAATGGCTTCAATGGCTGAAATGCCGAACGCCTCGCGGCAGATTCGGGTGAGCTGCCCGGCGGAGATACCCATGGCCTCGGCGTAGCGGGCGACCGGCTGACGGCTACGGCAACGCGCATCGAGCAGCAGGCGGAAACGTTCAATTCGCGCGACCAGGGCCGCACGCGCGGGGTTACCCGTCAGCCGCGCCTTCTCGCTCAGGCGGGCAATTTGTACAAACAGCGCAAGGGTGAGCGCCAGCCCGGCGGTGTACTGCCAGCGTTCCGGATGCGCCGCCTCGCGGCCGATGCCTTCGAAAAGCGCCGCCAGGGGTTCGCCGCGGCGGCTGTAGGGATCGACCGTCAGCACCGCGGGTGTACGCACAAAATCCAGCAGTTCGGGCGCGGCGGTCATCGCGACCGATTCAATAGCCGACTGCGCGGTGGTCACTACGTGGCCGTCGATGTCGGCATCAAAGTGAAAACCGTGTACCGAGCGGGCCGGAATAACCACCAGGCACGGCGCTTCCAGCCGCCAGCGCTGGCCATCTATCGACGTCTCACCGCCGCCGCGCGTGATGTACAGCGTTTGGATGAGCGCATCGTGAAAGTGCGGCTCAATTTCGAAGCCAAAGCGGCTGGCGCGCGATGGAATGCGCTCATGGTGCACGCTGTCCACCGGGGCATGGCCGGGCTGCGCGCCGTACAACGCGTAGTTGGGCAGGTGGCGACGGGCGCTGGCGTTAGCGGGCATGGTGCGGGTTTTGTCCGGTTGTCATGGGTGACTCCAACGATGAGATGACCTGTTATTCGGCGGTAAAACGGACCCGGGCGCAAGCGCTGAATATTCATCTTGTGATGTGGCGAGGGTCGGCTCAGCGGCGCTTCTCTATGGCAGCACGGGCGTAAAAGTTGCGCCAGCACACACTTCCTGGCAATTGTCGAAAAGTGCAGGTTTTGGCGTGAAAGTGCCCTTCTTTTTCCCGGTAGGGCTGTGAAAAATGCACATGTAACTTTTTTGCAACATCAATGGAACGATCGGAATCCTTCATCTGCGAGGTACCCTATGGCTGTAGAACTTCCTGCTCGTGAGTGCGATGTGCTGGTGATTGGCAGCGGCGTCGGCGGGCTGTCCGCGGCGGTGACCGCTGGCCTGAACGGGCTGAGCGTTCAGGTTATCGAAAAAGACGCGGTTTTTGGCGGCACCACCGCGTTTTCGGGCGGCGTGCTGTGGATCCCTGACAACCATCTGGCGCGTCAGCAGGGCATCGATGACAGTCAGGCCGCGGCGCGTACCTATTTGCAGGGGGAGGCGGGCGACAGCTTCCGCCCGGAGGTCGTCGACGCTTTCCTGAAAAACGGGCCGGAAATGCTGCGTTTTTTTGAAGAGCATACCCGCTTTCGCTGCAACCTGTATCAATATCCCGACTATCATCCCGACGCGCCCGGCGGCGTTATGCGCGGTCGTTCGGTGGTACCGGAGGCATTTGATATCCGCGAGCTCGGTGACGCGATGCCGCGCCTGCGCAAGCCGCTGCGGACCATCACCTTTATGGGAATGATGTTCAGCTCGTCCAATAACGATCTCAAGCACTTCTTTAACGCGACCCGTTCGCTGAAGTCGTTTACCTACGTCGTGAAACGCCTGAGCCGCCACCTGCTGGAGGTGGCGCGCTACGGGCGCGGTATTACCGCTAACGGCGGCAACGCGGTCGTCGCCCGGCTGGCCTGTTCGGCACGGGATCTTGGCATCCCTATTCACACCGGCGTGGCGGCAAAAGATCTGATTGTCGAGCAGGGCGCGGTGCGCGGCGTTGTGGTTGAACGCGGCGGTGAACGAATCACCCTGTACGCCCGCCGTGGCGTGGTGCTGGCTTCCGGCGGCTTTGCCCGCGACGAGGCGAGGCTGAAAAAACTGTACCCGCACGTACAGCGCGGCGGTGTTCAGCTGTCGCCGACGCCGCCGGGCGTCGATACCGGCGACGGCATTGCGATGGCCGAACGAATCGGCGCCCGCTTTGATGACAGCTACCCAAACGGTGCGGCGTGGATCCCCGCGTCGAAGGTGCAAATTGGTCGCCAGTCGTATGTCTTCCCGCATCTGGTCGACCGCTACAAGCCCGGTTTTATCATGCTAAACCGTCACGGCGTGCGCTTTTGTAATGAGGCGGATTCCTACCACGACGTCGGGATCGCCATGATAGACACCTGCCGTGACGATACGGAAACCTTCGCCTGGCAGATCTGCGACCGCCGGGCGCTGCGCAAATACGGTATGGGCTTTGCCAAACCGGCGCCGATACCCGTCTCGCTGTACCTGAAAAACGGCTATCTGCTCGAAGGTAAAACGCTGCACCAGCTGGCGCAAAAAATGGGCGTGCCGCCTCAGGCGCTGGAACGCACCGTCAGCGATTACAACGCCGCCGCGCGGCAGGGGCGGGATCCGCAGTTTGGCCGTGGTGAATCGGCCTACAACCGCTATCTCGGCGACAGTCACCATCAGCCTAACCCTTGCGTGGCGCCGATAGAACAGGGGCCCTTTTATGCGGTGAAGCTGTATATGGGCGATCTCGGCACCTTCCACGGCCTGAAAACCGACGCCGAAGCGCGAGTGCTGGACAACCAGGGGCGGGTGATACCGGGCCTCTATGCGGCCGGCAATGAAATGGCGAGCATCATGGGCGGCAGCTATCCCGGCGCGGGGATCACGATTGGCCCCGCGGCGACCTTTGGCTACATCGCCGCCCGCAGTATGGCGGCACGCGGTGAAACGGCGGTACAGCCTGCACAAGCCGCCTCATGAATCAGGAGAACATCATGTCGACACTTTTCAGTTCATTACGGGTTGGCCCGCTAACGCTGGCTAACCGTATCGTGGTTCCGCCCATGTCGCAGTATTCCGCGCGGGCGGACGGCATCGCCACTCCGTGGCATGCTCAGCATATTGGCGGACTGGCCGTTTCCGGCGCGGGTATGGTGATTTGCGAGGCTAACGGCGTGACGGCCGATGGCCGCATTACCCCGCACTGTCTGGGGCTGTGGAATCACGATCAGGCGCAGGCGCTGCAAACGCTGCTGGCCGGTATTCGCACCTACAGTTCGACGCCGATTGGCGTGCAGCTTAACCATGCCGGGCGTAAAGCGGGCACCAACGCGCCGTGGCGAAGCCAGGGCGCATCGTTGAGCGATGAAGAGGGCGGTTGGCCGACGGTTGCGCCGTCGGCGATTGCCTATAAACCCGGCTGGCGCGTACCGCAGGTGCTGGACGAGACGGGTATGGCGCGCATTACCCAGGGCTTCGTCGATGCCGCCCGCCGGGCGCTGGACGCGGGAGTCGACTTTATTGAGCTGCATGCGGCCAACGGCTATCTGCTGAACCAGTTCCTCTCGCCGCTGAGCAACCGACGCGAAGATGACTACGGCGGCAGCCCGCAAAACCGTATGCGCTTTCCGCTGCAGGTGGCTCGCGCGCTGCGCGAGGTCTGGCCGAAAAACCGCGCTCTCGGCGTCCGCTTCAACGGCGGTGAATTTGCCGAAGGCGGTCTGTCGCTGGATGAAGCGGTGCTGTTTGCGCGTGAACTGCACGCGCTGGGCTATGATTATCTCCACGTTTCCGGCGGCTATAACATCTACAGTCAGACCCCGGCGGCCGACCAGCCGGGCTATATGGTGCCGTTCGCCGAAGCGGTGAAAAAGGCGCTGCCGCAAGCGGTAGTCATTACCGTTGGGCTGATTTATGAAGCGCAGCAGGCAGAGGCGATCGTCCGGGATCGGCGGGCGGACCTGGTGGCGATTGGCCGGGGGATGCTTGACGACCCGAACTGGCCTATTCATGCGGCGATAGCCCTTGGGGAAAACCCGCCGTGGCCAAAACCGTATGACCGCTTCGGGCCGCTGGGCTGGCCGACGCACCGTCCGCAGGAGGCCAGAGGATGAATCTGCCGCTTATCGATCACCGGATCTACACGATTCGTCCACGTAAAATGAATGACTTTATCGCGGTGTTTGACCGCCTGGCGATGCCGGTGCTGCGCGAAACGCTGGGGAATCCTTTGGGGTTTTACACCAGTTTTGTCGGGCCGCAGAACCAGTTCGTTCATCTGTGGGGCTATGAAAGCCTCGCGGAGTACGAGCGTCGTAGCCGTTTGCGCGACACGCATCCGGATTTTGCCGCCTACCTTAAAGCGTCGGAGCCGTATATTGTGGCGCAGGAGACGCGGCTGATTCGCGCCACGGCGATGCCGTCGGTAGCGGGGTAGTTTTGTGCGGCAATAACCCTCACCCCTTTGTGGAGAGGGCTAGGGTGAGGGGAAACCGCTCATCACACTCACGGAGGCACCATGAACCTGACCAACAGCATCCCGGTATTCAAGCTGTACGGCGAAAGCTGGCACTGGCCGACGCCGGATCTGCTGCACTGCGAATCGATTCAAAGCCGCAGTAGCCTCTATGACTGGAGCATTCGCGCCCATCAGCATAGCGATCTGGTGCAGATCCTCTTCGTGCAGCAGGGGCAGGGGGACATTGAAATTGAAGGTGAGCGTCGTGCGTTCTGCGGGGCCTGCGTGCAGATTATCCCCGCGCTCTGCGTGCACGGATTTCGCTTTTCACCGGGAACGCAGGGGTTTTCCCTGTCGCTTGCCGCCCCGCTGGTGGCGCAGCTTGAGCGGCAGTTTGGCCGTGCTTTACAGGTGCTGAATCAGGCCAGACGCGTAGCGGTCGGCGAGGCCGCTGACTATCTTCATACGCTGTTCCACACGTTACAGCAGGAGTATCAGTCCGATAGCGAGGCGCGCGATATGATGCTGCATTCGCAGCTTAGCGCACTGGTGGTGTGGCTGAACCGACGCGGTGCGACGCCGGTGGAAGTGAGCGATAAAGTAGAACGCAAACGGGCAACGATTCGCCGTTTTAATCACCTGGTGGAAAACCACTATCGCGAGCATCTGCCGCTGGCGCACTACGCGAGTCAAATTGGGATGTCCGGCGTGCATCTCAACACGCTGTGCCGCGAGTTCCATGGCTGCAGTGCGCTGAGCGTGCTGCACCACCGTTTGCTGCTGGAGGCGAAGCGCAGCTTGCTGTATACCAGCATGACCGTCAGCCAGATATCCGACTATCTCGGTTTCAGCGACGCCACCTATTTCTCTCGTTTTTTCCGCCGCAGCACCGGTTTTTCACCGCGCGATTTCCGCGATAGGCCATCCGATACCGGCGTTGAACCTGCCCGAACGACGTCGCCGGGCAGGTCTTTCGACTAGCGGGTGAAGCCCGGGCGCGGCAGCTTGCCCATCAACATGGTCGGCAGGCCGCCGTCGACGCCAATTTCCGCCCCGTTGATATAGCTGGATTTTTCACTGAGTAAAAACAGTACCGCGTTGGCGATATCTTCCGGCCTGCCGATGCGCTGGCTGGCGGTAAAGGCCTCGCGGCTCTCGCGCACGCCAGGCTGAGCGTAGTAGTCGGCAGTCAGCGCGGTTTCAATCATCCCCGGAGCCACCAGGTTACTGCGAATGCCATCCTGACCCCATTCCACGGCAATCTGCTGCGACAGCAGCCCGACGGCGGCTTTGCCGGGGCTATAGGCACCGCTCCACGGCTGCGGAATGCGCCCGGAAATCGAGCCGATATGGACGATGCTGCCGCGTTTGGCCGCGCGCATATCGTGGGCAAATTCGCGGGCGCACAGCAGATAGCCGGTGAGATTGACGTTGAGCTGCGTTTGCCATTGCTCAAGGCTGATGTCCGCTAGCCCCGCGGGGCGTAAAATACCGGCCGCATTGACCAGCCCGTCGCACGAGCCGAGCAGCGAACGCACGCTCAACGCCGCCTCTTTGACCTGCGCTTCGCAGCTGACGTCACAGGCCACCGCCACCCGTTTTCCCGGCAGGTGTTCAAGCTTCTGGCGTACCGCATCGCCGCGCTGCGGGTGACTGTCGAGCAGCGCAACGTTAGCGCCCTGCTGGGCCAGCGCCGTGGCGATGGCTTCGCCAATGCCGCTCGCCGCGCCGGTGACGGCAAATACCTGGCCGCGCAGGCCCAGCCAGTCCGGGGATGCTTGTAATTCTGTCATGGTTTTCTCCACGTTTTCATAGGGTACAGATGCCCTGACATTGTTTGGCGCACGGTGGGGAAAGGAAAGGCACGAACGAAAAGCAGATGGGGACTTTTGAATACGATTTCGCTAACCTGTGCGTTCATTCACCTTTGTCATGAGGCCCTGGATGGACCATCCTGCCGCGCAGCACATTCTCGGTCTTTATCAGCGTCACGCCGACGCCTTCGTGCGCTTACGTTCGCGCGCGCTGTTTGAAAAAAGCTGGCTGGATGCCTTCCTCGCTGCCGTTGGAAAAACGGGGCATATTCTGGATATCGGCTGCGGTACCGGCGAGCCTATCGCCGCCTATTTTATGGCTCAGGGGTACACGCTGACCGGCGTTGATGGCAGCGAGGCGATGCTGGCCTATGCCCGCGCGCAGTTTCCAACGCAGCGCTGGTGTCTACAGGACATGCGCGCTCTGGCGCTGGGGGAAACCTTCGATGGCCTGGTTGCCTGGGACAGTTTTTTCCATCTCTCGCAGGGC
This sequence comes from Kluyvera genomosp. 2, assembly GCF_036759865.1. Classification (NCBI taxonomy): domain Bacteria; kingdom Pseudomonadati; phylum Pseudomonadota; class Gammaproteobacteria; order Enterobacterales; family Enterobacteriaceae; genus Kluyvera; species Kluyvera genomosp. 2. Next base: position 320,934 of record NZ_JAPKIA010000001.1, on the reverse strand, counting down.
GATCAGCGGGCGATGTTTGCGGTTTTTGCCCGCCACAGCCATCCCGGGAGCGCATTGCTGTTTACCAGCGGCCCCGGTGACGGGATTGCCATGGGGGAGTTTGAAGGCGAGCCGCTGTTCCACGCCAGCCTGGCCCCCGAAGAATACCGCGCGCTGCTGGCAGAAAATGGTTTCACGGTGCTGGCGATGCGCGCGGAGGACCCGGAATGCACCGGACATACCGTGTGGCTGGCGAAGCGAGAATAGCGCGGCGTTGCCTGGTGTGTGGCACCTGCGGAAATAAAGGGCGGAAGTTTTGCATCCTCTGAAATAAAATAATTCACCATTCAGGAAAGTATATTTCCGCTTATTTTTTATAATATTGTGAAGTGTATTTAATTTCTAAAATTGCATTTTCATTTATGCATTTTTATTGCGCGAGAACAAAAAAAACGTATTCATTAGATCGGTATGGTAGCGCCTCAAATTGAGTCTGCTTACCTGTAAAATGATGAAAAACCTGCTGTTATTATTATCTCTTATTTTTGTTTCAACACCTGCTTCGGCCCTTAATTTTACCTCTACGGCGCTGCATCTTAATTGCCCATCGCGCGGGTTGGTTGAAATTACCCTGCATGTCTATGACCACGTATCCGAACTGTGGCAGGGGCATTATGAAGTGGGGTCCGGCCATCGTAAGCACGATGGCGTCGTGCTGGTGAGCTTTACGAACGGCGACAGGCTGGTTCACCGTAGCCGCACCGATGAATTTTTGTACCGCTACGCGGGGCAAAAAACATGGCAGCACTGCCGGAAGCTCTCCGAAGGCCCGCTGCATGTACAAACGCTGGCCTATCACCAGTAGGCATGATGTGCTTGCAGGTTCTCTTTCGCCCAGCGAATAAACGCTTTCTTGTCCAGCGCCTGGCTGAACAGCCAGCCCTGGCCGTACTGTACGCCGTGGGCTCGTAGCCATTCGCGCTGAGCAGGTGTTTCAATCCCTTCTGCCACCATTGTGAGGTTGAGCGATTTCGCCATTTCGATGATGTGGCCGATCACCCGATTATGTTCCAGCGCGTCGACGAAGAATTTGTCGATTTTCAGCGTGTCGACGTCCAGTTCCTGCAAATAGCTGAGGCTCGAATAGCCGACGCCAAAATCATCAATAGAGAGGGTGTGACCCATTTCCCGGTAGGTCTGAATCATCGGGCACGCGGTTTTGGGCATCACCATATCGCGCTCGGTGATTTCGATGGCAATCTGCTTGGGGGATACCCGCCAGCGCGCGAGCTGTTGCTTAATCAGCGCCGGTAGGGACGGCGAACTGAGATCGGCGGCGGAAATATTGATCGAAATATGCTGCTGCGGATGCGCCGCCAGCCAGTTGCCCAGATCGTCAAATACCGAGCGCACAATGTACTCGGTGAGCTGACTAATGACGCCGGTCTGTTCAGCGAGCGGGATGAATATATCCGGCGGCAGCCAGTTGCCGTCCGGCTGTTGCCAGCGCGCTAGCGCTTCTGCGCCAACGATACGCCCGCTGTTCAGGTCAACCACCGGCTGATAGTGGACGGAAATCTCTTGCGCACGGATGGCGTCGAGAATGCGGTAGTGTGATGAACGCAGGCGACGCAGGACCCGCAGCATCAGAAACGCCGCGATAACGCTCAGGAGAACGCCAAGCGGAACCCACACCATCAGTTGGTGACGCAGGCTGGACTCCATCGGCTGCTGGGAAGACCAGGTCAACAAAATTGCGCCTACCGTCGGCAGATGCTGCTGGCGGTACACCGTACCGTCTTTTTCTATCGTCGACTGAAAAACATGCAGATTATTGAGCCAGAAATCGGGCGCGATAGCGGCATTGCTGGCGATCACCCGATGCCCGTTTTCACTAATTAACGCAGCGTGAATGGGGTAGTTAGGGTGCGGCAACACGTCAATCAGTGAATCGGGATCGACGATAGCAACGTAGCGACCGTTGCTGACGGCCACCATTTTGTCATCGGTTTGCAGGTCGTGGCGCGAGGTCAGCCAGACGTGATAGCCCCCAGGCGCGGTGAATTCGGAGTCAGGCACCTTCTCTGCCAGCGTATTGCTCAGCAGGGCGCAGGGAGACGCAGCGTTCTCAAGGTAGAATACGCCCTGTACGTACTGATGAAGGTAGGAAACCTTCTGCAATTGACGCAGGTGCGCCAGGCTACAGAGTTCGCCTTGAAAACGATCGACTTCTTCCAGCGCGTCGCGGGTCTGCTGCCTCACGCGTTCGGAGCGAGCAATCACGCGTTCAGTATAGCTATCCAGCTCCTGATTAAAGAGTTCGTGGGCCTGACGGTGGGCTAGCCAGAGGCTGAGCGTAATGGGCAGGAAGATGAGGATAATCAGCACGCCCGTGATTATGCTCACCAGACGCTGCGTGGTCATCATGATTCCTTAGTGCTCGAGCGGGAGGTTAGTAAGCAAACGATTAGCGACGGATTATATCGTTGGTCAGACCCCGTAGACTATAACAATATAAAGATTGTACCTACTATTCTGTGACTTTCGGATTTTTGCTTGATACGAAATACCCCTTCAGAATTAACTGAAGGGGCGTCTTTTGCGTTTATGGCGCTATTTGTCCACCGTTAACGTCCAGGATCTGTCCGGTTATGTAGCCGCTACAGGCATGAGATGCGAAGAACAGGAACGCGGGCGCCACCTCCTCGGCGTAGCCGAAGCGGCCCATCGGAATACTGGCGGCAATTTTCGCCCGCAGCTCGTCGCTTTTGCCGTCGTGAAAGGCGGTATCGATAGTCCCCGGTGAAACGATATTGAAGCGGATACCGTCGGCGGTGAACTCTTTCACCCAGTTGCGGTGAATATCGTGGAGCCATGCTTTTGATGCGGCATAAATCCCCGCGCCAACGCCGCCGCCCTCGCGTCCGGCGATGGAGCCCGTGCTGATAACACAGCTGGTTTCTCCGCGGGCTTTTGCCGATGCGCGCAGATGTGGAATGGCGAATTTTGTCATCATCAGCGCCGAGCGGGCGTTGAGGTCCATCACCCGATCGTAGAACGCATCGTCAATGGCTTCCAGATTGGCGCGTCCCCCCAGGCCGCCGGCGTTGTTGATCAATATGTCCAGGCCGCCGAAGCGGGCAACAAATGCATCAACCAGATGCGCACAGTCGTTCGAGCGGGTGATGTCGGCCTGGAAAAACTCCACCTCACCGCTGTACTGACGTAGTTTGTCCAGGGTTTGTTGCAGCTCCGGCGGTGCCGTATGGCTGTTGATGCCGACTTTAGCCCCCTGGCGAACGAACGCCAGCGCTGCGGCCAGCCCCATACCTGCGCTAGACCCGGTAATTAATACGCGCTTATTTTTCAGGTCGGTAAACATAGTTGCTCCCTTGTGTTGAAGAATCAGAAGAGGCGCTGCGCCACAGTACGTAGCCGAAGAGCATGATGGCGGTTGCGCTAAGCAGGAACAGCAGGCGTCCCCACAATGGATTTGGAATCAGGATCATCAGCAGCATACAGAGACCCATGGCGAGCGAAATTTTGCCGATTTTGCTACGTTGCAGCCGGTCGAAACCGTCCTGCTCGTGGTCGGCATACACCGGTGTTTCCATATTGCTGAAGAAGGTGGCGAGTACCGAAGCGCGTGCTTTGCCCGGCTCGCGGTAGAACAGCGTCGACAGGCAGAAGAAGCCGCCGGTGAACACCAGGTGACAAAAAATATTCCAGACGGCGGACAGGTCTTTGAGTTCACGGTTAGTCAGCGTCAGGCCCAGCGTATCGGTGACGTCTTTCACCGTGATCCAGTGGGTGATGACGTAAGAGACGATCAGACCAAATACCACCGTGCCCCACGCCGACCAGTCCGGCGTTTTACGGATAAACATCCCGAAGAACAGCGGTACGATAATCGGCGCGGAGGCCAGCGTTCCCACCTGAATCATCAGATCGAACAGGCTTAGCTCTTGCAGTGACTGCATATACTGTGCGACCAGAATCACCAGCACGCCGTTGACGATGCAGGCGGTTTGCCCCACGCGCAGCAGGTAGCGCTCGCTTTTCGCTTCATGACGATTCACCACCGGCGTCCAGAAGCTGCGCACAAAGATCCCCGAGTTGCGGTTGAGCGCGGTATCCATTGATGACATGGTGGCCGCAAACAGGCCGGCCATCAGCAGCCCGACGGTTCCTTCCGGCATGGCGCGTTCAGCAAACACCAGGTAGGCCGCATCGGTGGCGTTTTTTCCTAGTTCAGGGTGCGATTGGGCCATATCCGGATAGAGAATGGCGGTCGCCCATGGCGGAATGAACCAAATCAGGGTGCCGAATAGCATCAGGAACAGGGCAAACAGCGCGGCTTTCTTGGCGTTGGCGCTGTCCTTAGCGTTCAGGTAACGATAGGAATCCTGCAGGTTATTAAAGCTTTGCAACTGCTTCACAAAGAAGAAGGCGAAGCAGACTATCAGGATCAAGATATAGTGCGGGCCGGTGTCCGGGCCGGTAAAGAAGCCGGACGGAAATTCATTGACCATGTTGACCGGTCCGCCCACTTTAAACAGCGCCACCGCCGCACAGACCACCGAAATAATGGCGACGATCAGCGTTTGTACGAAATCGCTCGCCACGACGCCCCATGAGCCGCTCAGTAGTGAAATGAGCAGCACCACCAGCCCGGTGATCCACAGGGTTAACGTTAAGTCATACTTAAAGACCGCGCTGGCGAACACCGCCAGGCTGTTAAGCCACACGCCCGCGTTCAGGATGCTGAGCGGAATCAGAATCCAGGTGAAGAACTGCTCGTTTTTCGGCCCAAAACGCTGGCTGATAGCCTGCGTCGGTGTATCGACGCGCAGTTGACGAAAGCGGGTAGCGAACCACCACCAGCCGACGATGTAGCCAATAATATTCCCCGCAAAGACGCCTATGGCCGTAAAGCCGTAGCGATAGGCCTGACCGGCGGCACCGGTGAAGGTCCATGCGCTGAACTGCGCCATGAACGCCGTTGCGCCCACCATCCACCACAGCATCCTGCCGCCACCGCGGAAGTAGTGGCTTGCCGAACCGGTTCCCATCTTCTTAAACGCGTAGCTGATAGCAATCATCAGTACGAAGTACACGACCATCACAATAATGTTGATATCCATTATGTCCACACTCGCTTGTTGTATCAGGAGATGAGGTATTATTTGTCATTTAGTATGACTAATAAAATTGCGGTATACCGTTTTGCGAGCGGGTTCAATTTTTGGCGTTTAAAAGGGAGTTACTTGTGATCTGTGTTGAATAATTAAACAATGTGGCGTGAAAATAATCCGTATTAGTATGACTAAATGTCTTAATTGAGTGAGCTATCGATGGTTAAATGTACGGAAAAACCCGATAAAATTGCGCTGGATGCGCTAATTGGCGCCCGCCGCTATGTTACACTGAGGCATCATTCTTGTTCAGGTATGACAAAAGCATGAACTTCACGACGATTACGACGACACAGCGTGGCCTGGACGGCCTGATTGCCAGCGACATTGCCCGCAAGATTTTTTCCGGGCAATTGCAGCCCGGCAGCGTATTACCGACAGAAGTAGAGCTGTGTGAACAGCTGGGCGTTAGCCGTACGGCGCTGCGTGAGGCCCTGAAGCTGGTATCGTCCAAAGGACTGCTGGAGTCTCGCCCGAAAACCGGCACCCGCGTTCGTGCTCGCACCGACTGGAATATTCTCGACGTACAGCTGTTAGAATGGCTGAGCGGTATGGAAGGCACGCTGGAAATGTACCAGCAGTTTCTGGAGTTCCGGCGAGTGATTGAACCGCATGCTACGCGTCTGGCGGCCATTAACGCTACCCGGGAGCAGTGTATTGCCCTGTCCCAGACGTGGGAAGAGATGTGTCGAATCGCGCAACACTTTGATGCCGAACAGTGGGTGGATGCCGATACGCGCTTTCATCGCATCATCTTTATGTCTTCCGGCAACTGCTTCTATCAGCCGTTTGGTAACGTGCTGACGACGGTGTTCAAATGGTTTATCAGCCACTCTTCAAAAGAGGGCGGTATGTGCCTCGACGACCACGAACGTATCTATAAAGCGATCATGGCCGGCGATGCGGAGGCGGCGTTCCAGGCGTCCCTCGGGATGATGGACGCCAGCAAGCACCGCCTGTAATCATGCGATGCTGAATCCGCCGCGCCCGCGGCGGTTATCCACCTCTACCCGGCAAGTCTCGCCATGATGGAAAGCAATCAGGATGACGGTCCGCGTCGGCGTATGTTCCTCAATGATGACCTCCCGCACGTTGCCCCGCGCCTGACGCGAGACTTCCCGTGATTCGTCGAACTCGCCGTGGCACTCCAGCACGTTGGCAAACAGCGTGTTTTGTGCGTGGGTGCGCAGCAGCCAGGCCGGTTCTTCTCGCAGATTGAACGCCGGATCGCTGGCGCCGCTGCGGGCGACGATCAGTTCGCCGGGCTGCTGCATCGCGCTGGTCAGCGTGTAGAAGCTGTCGGCGCAAAGCCAGCTTAGCTGGGCACCGAGTGAGGCAGGCACCTCGGCGCTGGCACAGCGCCAAAGGTACTCATAGCCTTGCGATACGCCAAGCGGCGAGCGGGTAGGTTCCGTCGTCAGCGCCCGGTTACAATGGATAATTTGCCCCAGAGTGTGCAGGCAATAGTCATACTGATGGCGGCTGTCGCTATAGAGCGCAAACAGATCGACCAGCAGCGGGCGCTCGCACTGCGGCAGCGACAGCAGTAGCACCGTGCGTTGTTGGTTGACTCCCGGCCAGTAGTCGTCGGCAAAGGCGCTCATGCCCTGATACTGGCTGCTGCCGAGAAAGAAATGGGTATGGCCAAAATGCGCCGCCGCCCGCTCTTTGTCGCCCAGGTTCTGACAGCCTTCATCCACCACCACGGTGTTATGCGCTACGGTTTTTTTGGCATAGCCGTTGTTTTCTGGGACGTAGCGGCCACCAAATTTGGGCTCGACGTTGACCCAGCGGGCGAAGCCGTAGTCCTGAAGAATTTCGCGTCCACGGGTAAAGTAGCTCAGGTGCAGGCCGTCAAAATGGCCGTGGTTCAGGGCGCTGTGCATACCGGCAATATTGCCGTGCCCGCCCCACCACAACAGCGCCATGCTTTCTGACTGCCCGGCGGGCTGAGCGCGCAGAATTCCGCCCGCCCCGCGCTCGCCTTCCACGCCGTCGCGCACCAGCTGTGAGCCGCGAAGGGGGGCAGGGGACGGCGTTTGCGCGTCTTCACTGAGCAACAGCGCGCCCCGACACGGCCAGCAGGCCTGCTGATAGCGCGCGATAGCCGATAGCTGTGGCGATGCGCCGTAGTGCTGACGGCATAGGCTGACCGCCATCAGCGCGCCTTCATCGCGAAGATTCATGGTTTTTGAGGCATCGTTCAGTGCAGGCAGGGTTCCGTCCGGGAAGGCCATATCGAACAGGGTCATGCAGGCTCGGTGGATTAAACGATCGCGGTAGGACCAGATTTCCCGTTCCGGCTGGCAGCGTTCGAGCGCCGTCGCGAACAGCAGCATCGGGCGCAGAGCGAATCGTTGGTAATAGAGGCCTTCGATATAATAGCCGTCGAGGGAGAACAGCTGATTGAGCTGGGCGTAGAAGCCGCCGCTAACGTCATCGTACCGTTTGCCGTGCAGGGCGATCTCCACCCACTCCGGGCGATCGGTCGCCAGGCCGCATACGGCAATGGCGGCCACCGACCACATTCCGTGGTTATGGACGATATCGAAGGTGCTATGGTGGACGGTGATGGCCTCATGCGCCATCAGACACAGTAAATTCTCTTCAATGTGCGCACGATCGTGGGCGCTGGCTGAGCCTTTCACACAGGCCCATGCCGCGGCGGCGTAGAGCAAAAACATATCTTCATTGAGCGTCTGATGGAACAGTTTGCCCGGCGGGTTGCTGTCGCGGCTGGTGGCGCTGCCAAGCGTCGGGTAGACATCGGCATAACCGCGCAGCAGCGCGAGCAGCGCATCACGATAGCGAATGTCGCCGCTCAGCAGCCAGTGCAGGCCGGCGAGATCCATCATTTGATAGTTGTCTTTATGCTGAGCATGTTCCGGGCCGCCGCCTTCGCCGTGGCCGGGGATCCACTGCGGGCGCGCTAGCCACGTTTCCAGCTTCTGGCGTTGTTCACGCAGCGTGATGCCGGGCTGCGTATCGCGCGTGAAGTGCTGCTGCAGCGCGGTGATATCAGGGGGTGAGAGGAATAAGGAGCGGTCGAGCGTCATCAAGCATCTCCGTTTATGTTTATTAGTATGACTATTTGATGGAGAAAATAACGCCTTCAGCCGATTTTTAGCCAGAAAAAAGGTCATAAGATGTTTATCAGGTCACAAAATAAACATAATTTGTCATACTATATGAAGACGCGGGTCATCGAGGTTTTCGCCGCTTGAACGAGGGCAGGGCGTGGAATCCATTGACTCACCCGCGCCGTTGCGGTGCGGGTGAGGTTTGAAGGGCGCGTGTGACCTTAGTGACTTTCGGCCGATGTGTTGATGATGCGATTTTTTCCGTTACGCTTGGCTTCGTACAGCCGTTTGTCCGCCAGGGCCAGCGCTTCTTCGATACTCATTGTGCCCTTGGCCGTGAGACCGGCGCTGAACGTTACGTGCAAATTCGCCTCGCGGAACCGCCGCTGATCGCAGGTTTCTCGCCAGCGTTCGAGATAGACCCGTGCGTCTTCCTGGCTCACGTTCTGGAATAACACCGCAATTTCCTCACCGCCGTAGCGGTAGAGCGTAATGTTATCCAGCCCGCGCAGGCGCAGCCCAATGTCGGAGACGGTTTTCAGCACCATATCGCCGGTGGCATGGCCGTAGGTATCGTTAATCGACTTAAAGTTATCAATATCAATCATCGCCAGGCACAAATCGTCGGCGTGCTGCATGAACTCAAGATCGTTATCAAACGCGCGGCGGTTTTTCAGCTCGGTCAAGCCGTCGGTCAGCGCCTCATTTTTGATATTTTCCTGCTGCACCGAGGTGTTGTGGATCTCTTCATACAGCATTTCTTCCGCCGCTTTTTGTTCAATCGCGCCGTTACGGATACCGTTAGCGATACGAATATACAGCGCGTTCAGGGCGATTCGGACCATCCACCAGCAGATGAACAGCGCCAGCAGGCCAAACAGCAGGCAGTAAAGCACGTTGTCGCTGCGGTCAAAGACATGGGATGTTAAGTCGCTGTCGCGTACCTCGTGCACCAGGTACCAGCCGGTATCGCCTATCGCGCTGGTGAAATACCATTTACCGGTTTCGGGCAGAGAGAAGAAAGGGGAAGATTTATGCAGCTTCACCGAGACTTCCGCCAGCACGGCGGGGCTAATTGCGCCTCGATCGCTTGCAATCTGTTGCCCTTCACCGTCCATGATCCACTTTTGTCCGGGCAGGGGCGGCACGGCGGCGTTCAGAATATCCGCAGTGGACGCGCGATTCAGGCGCACCGCCAGTACGCCAATTTTCTCACCATCATCGTTGTCGACCAACGATTTTGAGATAGTGAGCGTGCGGCTGCCGTTATCAAAAATGTCGCTGCTGCTGGTGTAATGCGCGCTGTCAAAGTCATCGCGCATGGCGACGGTGTACCAAATCTTGTTGCGTGGGTCGGCCTGACGCGTGGTTTCATCGTCCAGATCGACATTGGGCAGACGGATAAAGCGACCGTCGCTGCTGGCATAAATCAGCGAACGCGCGTCGGGCATAGCGTTGAAACGCTCAAACAGCCAGTGGCGAAGGTTTTCGCCGTCGCGGATTTTACCCTGAGTGTTGGCGGCCAGCTGCTTGATGGTTTCGTCCAGCATGCTTTCGTAGCCAGAAAGATATTTGGCGGTATAGGCCGACAGATTTTGGACGTAGCGTAAATTCTGCCGTTGGTAGGTACTTTTGGCATCTTGCCATTGCAGCGCCAGCACTGCCGTGCAGACTAAGGTAAATACGATAGCCGTTATCAGGAAGCAGATATTTAAAGGGCGACGAAAATTCAGGTTCCTAATCAAAGCTTTCTCCAGAAGCAAAAATCAACAGGTCCATTCGTACCAGAGCAATGTTTTCATTGTGCTATTGCAGCGTTTTACAAAAAGGAAACACTATGTTCCCTATTTTGCCATATTCATCCATTGAACAAGGTAGGCTGCTATTTATTAAAGGAGGCGCATGTTACAACCTGTAAATATCATTGTCAAAGACGATTAAATTGATTCATATCGATCGTTCAAACCGATCGTAACTATCATTAATGAAACGCCAGGGCAGAACGATCGATAACCTATTATTGATTGGTGAAAACGATCTTAATATATAAAAACTTTCCGTGTAAAATCCTTTTAGAACAATTTGTTACTATTAATTCTGTGCGATAGTTTCAGCCTTTATTATTCTGCTTTAAAGCAATAAAAAATAAATTATTTTTAATCAATAAAGGTGTTGCGCATGTATGTTTCTGAAAGTTACATATTAGCGGAAAATATTAGGCATTAAGGAATAAAGAATTCCATATTAAAGGAAGTATAGCTTCCCTTTTTGCATGAATATAATAATTCAGGGGCGTTTTCTAACCGGATTTTGTTAACGCTGATAAAGGGGAGAAATATCATGAAGAGGGATGCCATTTCATCTGAATGGCGAATCAGGGATGGGCTGAGGGGAATCGCTGGCATCTTCCCCGAGGGGGAAGATGCCGTCGGGCGTTACATGCCGGAGAAAACGTTCATGATGATGCCGCCGCTGATAATCAACAGCATAGCAAAGATAGCGGGCAGATCCGGCTTCTGTTTGTAGAGGATCATGGAGCAGATCGTGACGCCGACGATGCCAAAGCCGCACCACAGTGAATAGGCCACGCCGACCGGAATGGTGCTCATCGCGCGGGTGAGCGCGAAGTAGCAAAGCGCGTACGCGCAGACCACCAGTACCGATGGCGCCAGTTTACTAAAGCCGTGGGTTTTTTTGATCATTGACGTGCCGGTGATTTCGGAGCCGATAGACAGCGCCAGCCATAAAAATCCGAGATTAAACATGAGCGATTCCTTTTGCGTTAGTTAGCGATATTGTTATCGAGTTTGGCGACCGGGGTAGGCGGCGTCTCTTCTGTGTCTTCGTGGCCCATTTTCGAGAACAGGTTCATGATGACAATACCGCTGGCGATAATCGCCATGCCGATGATGGCGGCGGTGTCCGGGTGCTGGCCGTAGAAGGCCATGCCCAGCGTCGAGACCACCAGAATACCGGTGCCCGACCAGGTGGCGTAGGCTAGCCCAACCGGAATATCTTTCACCGCGCGGGACAGCGAGTAGTAGCACACGCAGTACAGCACAACGATCAGCGCCAGCAGCAGGGTTTTGGTCATCCCTTCGCTGGAATCAAACATTTTAAGCGTTGAGGTGGCCGAGGTTTCTGAGACGATAACCAGCAGCATCCATAGCCAGCATTTTGTTTTCGAAGACATATCTACACTCCAGGGTGTGTTATCGAGGTAAGGTTATTTTTCTCTGTGTTTTTAAAAAATCGACGGCGGCATCGGTTAATACCGCGTCGGGTGAATCGGCCAACGCCGGATTATTGACGATATCTGTGACAGTCAGATAACGCCGTGTGCCGTCGGTGACGGTGGGCGCCTTTGCGCCCGCTTCTAGCCGCGCCAGCAGATCGTTCAGCGATCCGAGCATGATGCCGCATTCGGCCAGACGGGTAAGGGTCGTACCAAGATGGGCCGCATAGGCGCTGTCCGCTTCGCCGCGCAGGGCGTTGAGCTCACTGTGCGGATCGCAAAGGTAGCGCAGCGCCAGCACCGGAATACCGGCGCATAGCGCATCGTGTACCCTCTGCGCTACCGGGCTGTGCAGCGTGCCGTTCAGCAGATCCATCGCCAGCGGATAATCAAGAAACGGCAGCAGCAGCGCTTTGTAAGGGGCCGGCGGCAGCGCGCGTTGCCAGCTTTCCGCAGGCAGCGTTTCGCCGAGCGACGCCCAGCGTTCGCTATCGGGCAGCATGCCCTCTAGCGCCAGATGCAGCCGCTCGCCGCAGCGCGCCAGACGCTGGCAAATCTCGTGGCGATAGCCCTCTGCGGCGGTCACCATTACCAGCACCGGCGGCTGCAAGCGCTGGAGAATGTGCGCCACCAGGCGGTCAATCTGTTGCTCGGTCATGATGGCCTCCGTTAACGCACCAGCGTCACCTGCGCGCCGTTTTTCAGCCCGGCGGCGTTGGCTTCTTCGGTGTCGATGTGAAACTCAAGGGCGAAATCATCGCGCACCCGCACCACCACTTCGTCGAAGGTGAGCTGGCGTTCACCGCCGCTGCGTACGCTGACCTTTTGCCCATTGCTGACGTTCAGCGCCCGAGCATCCTGCGGCGACATATGAATATGACGCCAGGCGCAAATCACCTGCGAATGAAGTTCAACGTGGCCTTTCGGCCCCACCAGCAGCGCGCTGCCCGCGTTCTCCAATTGACCGGATTCGCGGACCGGCGCCTTAATACCCAGCGCGAAGCAGTCGGCGCGCGACACTTCCAGCTGAGTGATGGGGCGGGTAGGGCCGAGGACGCGCACGTTGGTCAGCGAGCCTTTCGGGCCGACGATGGTCACGCACTCTTCGGCGGCAAACTGCCCCGGCTGGCGCAGCGGCTTAAGCGGCGTCAGCGTATAGCCTTTGCCGAAAAGCGCTTCGACGTCCGGCTGCGACAGATGCACGTGACGGTTAGAGATGCCCACCGGAATGGCGGGCGCAGTGTGGGCCAGCCGGGCGGTGATTTTTTCCTGTAGCAGGGCGTCAATCATGCCTTTTTCCCTTTCTTATGCACGGCGTTTTTCTCATCAACAATCGGAGAGAGAGGTGTCGGCTCTACGGCAGGAATCTGAGGCTCAACGGCAGGTTCAGCGTGAACCTTTTCCTGCGCTTTAGCACGCGGCGGATGGCCTTTCAGGCTGCTGAGCGCTTCCACCACGCAGCGTTCCGGGCGGGCAATCACCAGTGATTTCACCTGCGAGTCGACGGTTTTTGCTACCGCGACGCCGCGCTCGATGGCGGTATGAATGGCGCTGATCTCGCCTTCAAAACAGACGCTCACCAGCCCGGAACCGACCTTGCGATAGCCAATGCAGGCCACGCCCGCGGCTTTACAGGCGGCGTCGACGGCCTGAACGGCGGCGACCAGTCCACGTGTTTCAATGACGCCTAAACTTTTCATTATCGGCTCCTTTAATGACGAACTAAGCGAATATCAAAATCAAACTGTGCGAAAAACGCCTCCAGCTTGTTCAGCTCTTCCACGCTGTAGGTGGGATCGTTGAGGATCGGGTAGGGCATCTCCAGACGATCGTACTTTTTGCGCCCCAACTGGTGGTACGGCAGCATGTCGATGCGGCGGATATTGCCGCGCTTCGCCAGCTTCTGGACGTAGTCAATCGCCCCCGTAATGGCTTCCCATGAGTCGTTGTAGCCGCGCACCAGCGGCATCCGCACAATGACGTTAGCGCCAGAGTCCACCAGCCACTCCAGGTTGCGGCGCACCCCTTCGTTACCGATGCCAAACAGCGTTTTATGGTGATCGCTGTCGATCTGTTTAATGTCGAACAAGAAGGTATCGGTCACCGGTGCCAGCTTCTGGTAGTTGGCCAGCGGCGTGGTGCCCTGGGTCTCAACGGCGGTGTTGATCATCATCTTCTTGCATTCGCTGAACAGGGCGACGGCAAAATCGGTTTGCAGGCTCATCTCGCCGCCGCCAATGGTGACGCCGCCGCCGGAGGAGACATAGAAGTCATAGTCCTGCATGATGATGTCCATCAGCTCGCTGACGGTGACGTCTTTGCCGAGAATATCCAGCGCGTGCTGGGTGCAAATCTCTTCGCATTTACGGCAGCCAATGCAGTCTTTATTGCGGTTGACGAAGTGCTTCATTTCGCCGTTTTCTTCCGCGCGGTAGTGAATGCCCGCCGGGCAGACGTTAACGCAGTCGCCGCAGTTGATGCACTTCTCCTGCGAAAACATCACCTGAAACTGGCTGCTTAAGCCTTCCGGGTTAGCGCACCACGGGCAGCGAATATTGCAGCCTTTGAAAAACACCAGCGTGCGAATGCCGTCGCCGTCGTAGATCGAGTACTTCTGGATATTGAAAATGCGCCCGGTTAATTCTTGTGTATTGCCAATCACGCTTGCCTCCTGAAAACTGCGGACGTCCTTGTCCGATTACTGTCCGTGTTATCAGAACTTCTCGATCACCGTACGGCTGATGATCTCGTCCTGAACTTCCTTGCATAGTTCCACGAAGTAGGCGCTGTAGCCCGCCACGCGGACGATCAGGTCGCGGTATTTCTCCGGCTCCTGCTGGGCTTTTTTCAGCACTTCGTTGTCGACGTAGCTGAACTGCATCTGGCCGTTGCCGAGAATGGAGGCGGTACGCAGCAGCGTAATCAGGCCGTGGCGGCCTTCCGGGGTATCCAGCAGCCCTTTGAGGAACTTGAAGTTGTGCACCATGCCGATGTTCATAGTTTCCACGTTCATCTTGCTGACGGATTTAATGATGGCGGTGGGGCCATTTTTATCCGCGCCCTGGGTCGGGCTGATACCGTCGGAGAGCGGCATCCACGCCAGGCGGCCGTTCGGCGTGGCGTTGGTCAGCTCGCCGATTGGCGTGTTGTTGGAAATCGACAGCGTGCCGTGGCTCAGGGTGGAGTAGAGCATCTGGTATTTGCGGCACTCGCGCTCGGTCCACTCGGTGATGTCCAGCGCATACTGGTCAACATAGTTGTCGTCGTTGCCGTACTTCGGTGCGTTCAGACAGTCGCGGCGCAGCGCTTCAAAGCCTTCGAAGTTGGCCAGCAGCGCATCGCGAACCTGCTCGAGGGTGTATTTCTTATCCTCAAACACCAGCTTGCGAATTGCCGCCATCGAGTCGACGTAGGTCGCCAGGCCAGAGAAAATCAGCCCCGGGCCGTGGTTGACCATCGCGCCACCGGCGGCAACGTCTTTACCTTTCTCCATGCAGCCTTCGACCAGCAGCGACATCAGCGGTTTCGGGGCCACGTCGCGGTGTACGCGCTGGCTGATTACCGTGCCGATAGCGGACAGGCGCACGATATGGGCAATCTGCTGTTTGACCGCGGCATCGAACTGCTCGAAGGTGCTAAAGTCGCGCAGGTCGCCGGTGTCCAGCCCCTGGTAGCTGTCAAACAGCACCATGCGACCACGGTTGAGTACAAACTCGATAGCGATCGGCCACTGGGTGTAACCGGTAGAGGTCCACTGGTAGATACGGCCGGATTTCTGCGGCTCAACGCAGCCCATCAGGCAGTAGTCGCGGGCGTCTTCGAAATCGAAGCCTTTGCGCAGCATCATCTTGATGTGGGAATCATCAAAGTGGCAGGCCGGGAAGCCCATGCCCGCTTTGACCACGTCAACGATTTTTTCCATGTACTTCTGCGGCGACTGGTTGTGAATACGGCAGGCCAGCGACGGCTGGTAAACCTTCACAAAGCGCACGGCGTCCATGATCAGATAGGTCAGGTCGTTACAGGCATCGCCGCCGGAACGCTTCTGGCCACCGACGGTCAGGTTGATAAATGGTTGATAACCGGCGAAATATTTAGCCCCCAGCTCGCTGGACATCCACATCAGCTCGGCACATTTGATGATAAACGCCTGCATCATTTCCAGCGCGCTCTCATGGGTCAGGCGGCCTTCGCGGATATCAGCTTCAAACATCGGGTAGCAGTACTGGTCCACGCGGCCCAGCGACAGGCCGGTCTGGTTCTCTTCAATTTCAAACAGCGATTCCACCGTCCAGATGCTTTGCAGCGCTTCCTGCAAGGTTTTCGGCGGGTTGGCCGGCACGTTCTGGTTCACGTCGGCGATGGTCAGCAGCTCGACGCGGCGCTGGGCGTTCTGCTCAACGGCCGCCAGTTCGCGGGCGCGGGCAGCGATGCGGTGCGAATAGTTAATCACCCCTTCGCAGGTTTCAATCGCCGCTTTGTAGTAGTAAATGCGGTCGATATCGTCCGGGTTTTCCATGCTCAGGCTGGCGAGGTGCGCTTCGGCATCGGCCTTGATGCCGTTCATGCCTTTGGTGAACAGCAGCACGTCGTAGCCCGGGCAGGTGTCGCCGCCGCCGTTGATCTGGTGGTAGGAGAGGTCGCTGACGAAGGTTTCGCCGCTGAACGCCCACACGCCCGCTTCGCGGTACTGCGCTTCGCAGATTTCATCCAGAGAACGGCCTTCCCAGAACGGCACGATCTCTTCGCGGATGGTTTTTTTATCTTCTTCGCTGATTTCGAACGGATCCTGCGGACGGGTGCTCATGGTGTCGAGCTCGTCGCGCACCCAGCGCCAGGCGATATCCGGCGAGAAGGCCCCGGCGCGCGGCTTACCGCACGGATGGCCGACGATCAGCTCGTCGTCCTGAATCAGAATCGGCGCGGTTTCGCAGGCGTGGCGGAAGGCTTTGGCACGCAGCAGAATGGTCGGCATGCCCGGATTGGCTTTGACCACTTCGGTGAAGGCCAGCGCGCGGTAGATAGAGACGCTCGGGCGCACGGTCAGGTAGTGGTTACGCAGGCGCTGCATGCGCGGCGTCAGCCCTTCCACGGTAGCGGTTTCACTGACCTGCGCGAACGGCGCGGCAGACACCTGCTGTGCGCCGCTGAACAGACGCACCGGCAGATTCAGGGCGCTGAGGTTTTGCTGCGCGCTGAGGAACATCTCTGAGAGCGCGTTAATACACGCGTTCTCAAGGCTCGCACCGTGCAGCAGGGCGTCGAACATCGGGTAGCCGTCGATTGCACAAGCGGCGCGGACTTCGCTTAATTCCGCCAGCTTAAACCACAGGCATTCAACGATTTCATACGCCTGTGCGTCGGTTAACGTGCCGTTGGCAACATCATGCTGGTAGTACGGCAGCAGCGCTTTATCGGCACCTTCCGGGTTGACGGCGTAGCTACCGTTGTCGAGCTGAAGCGCCAGCTGGAACAGGTAGAACGCCTGGCAGGCTTCTTTAAAGCTGCGCGCCGGGTGCGCCGGAACGTGGTGCAGAATGGCGGCGCTGTCTAACAGCTCCGCTTTGCGATAGGCGTTGGTTTCGGCAGCGGCAAGCGTTTCGGCGCTGTTGGCCAGGTTCTGCGCCAGCGCCATCAGCGCGTCGCAGGCGTAAATGGCGGCGCGGCAGCCGTTGACTTCGTCCATGCCGCTGCGGCTGACGGCGCTGCCCAGCGCGCGGGTTTTCTCTTCCAGCTGCTGTTTAATCGCCAGCACGCCTTTTTCGACCACCAGTTTGTAATCCGGGGAGTCGAGGTTGCTGTTCAGATTGAGGAACTGGAAGGCGGACGGGCGATGCGCGGCGCTGTCATCGTGGAAAATTGCCCCGTGCGGTTTGCGGGTCTGGTTGCCGACGATCAGTTCGTCGGCGCTGATGGTCAGCGGCAGCTGGCGCATCAGTTCATAGAAACGGCGCGCCGGTTTTACGGCGGCAGGAACGCCGGCGATATCGCTATCGAGCGCGTTCAGCACGGCGGCGTGCTCGGTGCACAGGGTGCTTTTTTGCGAAAGTAAACGTTCTGCCAACACTTTGACGCGCGGCGTTAAGCTGTAGAGTGCCATGTCGTATTCTCCAGATGTTCTTATTGGGTGCCCGTATTGTGCCGGGTGGCGCTTCGCTTACCCGGCCTACCAGGACGTTACCCGTTGGCTCGTGCAAGCGGCGCGCCGCTCCATGCCTGGCGATAAAGTTCGGTTAATGCCTGCGCGTCCGGCGTGCGCGGGTTGGTCGGGGTGCAGCTGTCGCGCAATGCCTGCCCGACCATTTCCGGCAATCGGCGCTCGAAATCGGCGGCATCGACGGCGGTGGCGCCAATGCCAGCGGGCATTTGCATCTCTTCTTTCAGCGTCTCAATGGCGACCAGCAGGCTGGCCACCCCTTCACGCACGGTGTGCGCCGGGAGATCCAGCAGATGCGCCAGACGGGCATATTTGCGAGCAGCGTCGGTGTCGCACTGGCCGTTAACATCGGCGTTCCAGGCCACTACCGATGCCATCAGCAGCGCGTTGGCGCGGCCGTGCGGCACGCGGAACACGCCGCCCAGCGCGTGTGCCAGGCTGTGGGTGACGCCGAGTGATGCGTTGGTAAACGCCATCCCCGCCATGCAGGAGGCGTTGTGCATTTTCTCGCGCGCCAGCAGGTCGCCGCCGTTGCGCCAGCAGGTGGGCAGATAGCGGAAGACCTGCTGCACCACTTTCTCGGCCAGCGCGTCGGAAAAGTCGCTGGCGGCGGTGGAGACGTAGGCCTCCAGCGCGTGGCACAGTACGTCCATTCCGGTGTCGGCGGTAATCGCCGGCGGCACGGAGGCCACCAGCGTCGGGTCCAGAATGGCGATATCCGGCAGCAGCGACGGGTCAACCAGCACCAGCTTTTCAGCGTGGGCTTTGACTACCGAGAAGCTGGTGACTTCCGAACCGGTGCCGCTGGTGGTGGGGATGGCCACAAACTGCGGGCGCTGGCGTGCAGCGTCCGGGCGGGTTTGCGCCAGGGTGAAAATAACCGCTTTGGCGGCATCAATCACCGAGCCGCCGCCGAGCGCGACCACCAGATCCGGCGCGCAGCTGTCCATCTGCTTCATACCGCGCACGACCGTGGCGATATCCGGGTCGGCCACCACGTCGTCCCAGATCTGCACGTCAACGCCGCGCGCGCGCAGAATCGTCGTCACGCGGTCGGCGAGGCCAAACTTGACCATCGCCTGGTCGGTGACCAGCAGGGCACGCTGGGCGTTCACTTCGGTCAGGACCGCAAGCGCGTCCTGGCCGAAGCAGATCCGGGGTTTCAGTAAAAATTCACTCATTGGGTTATTCACTCCTCAAGCGTCCCGAAAGACGTTCTCGACAATGGCGACCACGGACATCGCTTTATACCGGTCCTTGTTGAGCGCGAAATACTCCTCCGCCAGCACGATGTCGTGCATCCCCGCGCCGACGCTGTCGACGGCGACCCAGGTGCGGTCCTTCATGGGGCGCTGTTCATCATCCAGCTGCGTGATCATCAGCAGATTGCTGCCGCGCAGCTCATCGCATTTCTGCGTGGCGACGACATGTCCGGTTACCTTTGCGAGAATCATCTTTTTTATCGCCTTATATCAATGCGTTACTTGCCTAAGCGCTCAAGCACCTGGCGGATGACGCGCTCCACGTTCTGCTCGCTGATGTCGCCTTCTACGGCTGCCGTTGCGCTGGCAAAGCGGTTATCACCCGCGGTGCTGGCCGGAGCAGGGGAGGCGAAGCGTGCGTCGTCGAGGATGCTGCGGCGCGGGTCTGCCTGCGGGCTGACGACCGTCGGCTGCGGTTCCACACGGCTGCCCGGCGCGCGCAGTTCATCAATCGAACGCACGCCGTAACCCACTTTGCGCACGTTCAGCAGGTTCATCGGCCCGACGTTGTCGGAGCTGGAACCGCCGCCGACCGCGCCGCAGCCGAGCGTCAGCGCCGGCGAGATATTGGTGGTGGCACCGATGCCACCGAGGGCCGCGGGCGTATTGATGAGGATGCGGTTGACCGGTTTTTCGAGGCAGAACTGGCGGATCACGTCCTGGTTACGGGTGTGGATCACCAGCGTGTGGCCAAGACCTTCGTTGGTCAGCAGCTCCACCACGCGGTGGCAGGCGGCTTTCCAGTCCTCTTCCACGTACAAGCCCAGCACCGGGCACAGTTTTTCGCGCGAGTATGGGTTCTTGTGGGAGACGGTGGTCTGTGCGGCAATCAGCACGCGGGTGCTGGCCGGAACGCAGAAGCCCGCCATCTGGCTTAAATAGAGCGCCGTTTTGCCGACCACTTGCGGATTGATGGTGCCGTTCGGGCGCAGCAGCAGGGCCGCCATTTTCGCCGCTTCGCTTTCGTTCATGAAGTAGGCGCCCTGAGCTTCCAGTTCGCGGTGGACTTCATCGTAAATGCAGCGTTCGACGATGATCGACTGCTCAGAGGCGCAGATCACGCCGTTATCGAAGGTTTTGCTGGTGATGATATCTTTCACCGCGTGGTGGATATCGGCGCTGCGCTCGATAAACGCCGGGCCGTTACCCGGGCCGCCGCTGATGGTCGGCGTACCGGAGGCATAGGCCGCGCGCACCATGCCTTCGCCGCCGGTCGCCAGGATCAGCGAGACGTCCTTGCTGTGCATCAGCTCGGAAGTGGCTTCCAGCGTCAGTTCGGTAATACCGTCGACGATACCTGCCGGTGCGCCCGCCGCTTCTGCCGCGCGTTTAACGATCTCAATGGCTTTCCAGCTGCACTGACGCGCCCCCGGATGCGGAGAGAAGATAATGGCGTTACCGGCTTTCAGCGCAATCAGCGTTTTGTAGATGACGGTCGAGGTCGGGTTGGTCGACGGCACCAGCGCGCAAATCACGCCCAGCGGCACGCCCACGTCCATCACTTTTTTCGCTTGATCGTCATGAATGATGCCGACGGTCTTCATATCTTTGATGGCATCGTAAACGCGCAGCGAGGCAAAACGGTTCTTCAGGACTTTGTCCTGCCAGTTGCCAAACCCGGTTTCTTCCGCGGCCATTTTCGCCAGCGCTTCGGCATGATGCGCCGCTTCCTGGGCCACGTTCTTCACGATGGCGTCGATTTGCTGCTGCGAAAAAGTGGCCATAATCGCTTGCGCCTTTTTGGCGTTACGCACCAGCTCACGCGCATTCTGGCGAGAGCGCAAATCGGTATCCAGTTCAATCATGAGTCTATCCTTCATCAGACTAAAAGAGTGCAGACGGGGCGTGCCCAGTCAGGTCATGCTTTGTGCTGCGACGCGATTTTTTCGATATCGTTATGCGGGCGCGCAATCACGCGGGAGGTGACGACTTCACCAATGCGTTTTGCGGCTTCCACGCCGGAATCCACCGCGGCGTTCACCGCGCCGACGTCGCCTTTCACCATCGCGGTGACCAGGCCGGAGCCGACGTTTTCATAGCCAATCAGCTCAACGTTGGCGGCTTTACACATGGCGTCTGCCGCTTCAATGCAGGCCACCAGTCCTTTGGTTTCAATTAAGCCAAGCGCTTCTTTCATCATGATTTCTCCGGTTATTCGGTAATTTTGTAGTGAGCGACAATCTTGTTGATGTCGTTATGCGGGCGGGCGATAACCAGCGAGGTCACCACTTCACCGATGCGCTGTGCGGACTCGACGCCGGAGTCCACCGCCGCTTTTACCGCGCCGACGTCGCCTTTCACCATCGCGGTAACCAGGCCGGAGCCGACGTTTTCATAGCCGATCAGTTCGACGTTAGCGGCTTTACACATCGCGTCCGCCGCTTCAATGCAGGCCACCAGGCCTTTGGTT
Organism: Kluyvera genomosp. 2; assembly: GCF_036759865.1. Classification (NCBI taxonomy): domain Bacteria; kingdom Pseudomonadati; phylum Pseudomonadota; class Gammaproteobacteria; order Enterobacterales; family Enterobacteriaceae; genus Kluyvera; species Kluyvera genomosp. 2. The sequence continues at coordinate 299,616 of NZ_JAPKIA010000001.1, read as the reverse complement.
TCGATCAAACCTAATGCATCACCCATTTGCGTTCTCCTGGCCTTAAGCCTTGTGTTTAATGACGATTTTGTTGATGTCGTTATGCGGACGCGCAATGACCAGCGACGTCACCACTTCCCCGATGCGCTGCGCGGACTCGACGCCGGAATCTACCGCCGCTTTCACCGCGCCGACGTCGCCTTTCACCATCGCGGTGACCAGGCCGGAGCCGACGTTTTCATAGCCAATCAGTTCGACGTTAGCGGCTTTACACATCGCATCCGCCGCCTCAATGCAGGCCACCAGACCTTTGGTTTCGATAAGCCCTAATGCATCACCCATGGCTCTCTCCTCAGAACAGGTTTGTGATTTGGAAAACCGTCCGTGTCACGGCATTTACCCACGGCTGCGGCGTTCGTGAGTCACTATAAGGAAGGGCGAGTGATTTGGAATTTAAATCCAGAAGGCGTAGTGAATTAGAATAAAACTCTGTGATTTAGCTATTTTATCACCACTATTTATCTATTTGTCCTGTTGTGGAGGAGGCGATTTGGCTGCCAATATCGCGGCCTGGAGCGCAAATTTTTCATTGGCGATAAATGTTATTTATTTGCTAAATAATTATGCGGCTGGGGTAAAAAGGCGGGCGGTTAACTGTGGCGAGGCTCAAGATTTTTTATGGAGTCTAAATGCAAAAAGTGCTGTTTATTCAGTTGAAAAAATGAGGTTAAGCCGAATAGTGCGGTGTATCACACTATTAACTTCGTTAATAACGACATTTTTGTCGAGCGAGTGGCTCGCGGTGACGGCCTTCACTATGCATTTAGCGCGGCAGAGCGGGATTTTGCTCCGGGGAGTCATGCCAGTCAGTTAAGCTATATTCGTAAGCCGGATAAGCAAAGCGCCATCCGGCATACCGCGCGGCAGATTGCCGGATGGTGGCGTAAACGCCTTATCCGGCCTACGGTTCCGGTTCCTGAATTCAACGCGTTAACTGACCAGCATGACTCTCCGGGGAGGGGCTTTTTTGATGATGTGGGTTAGTTCAGCGTGCTGCCTGATTTCAGCGTGCAGATCCACAGCGGGGAGTTGATGGAACTCAGCAAGATAGCTTTATCGTTCAGCTTTTGGGCGTTGAGGAACAGCCCGTCGTGGCTGTCGGACATTTCACGCATAAAGTAGTCGAATATCACGTTCGGCGACTCATCGATGGACGAGGCGCTGGCCTCCCACTGGCTGATGCGATAGTGGCGCTCGGTGGCGGAGATGCGCTTGCTGTTGTAGTTGAACTTCACGTAGCGCTGCAGGTACAGCCAGCCGGCGGCAGAATCGGTATAGCCTTCCACCACCATTGAGCCTTTCCCCTGAGGGCCAAAATTGAAGTGAATATTGCCGTTTACATTCTCTTTGTCCATGTTTTCAAAACGCATAATGCCTTTGGTAGAGCAGCTCATCGCCCCGGCGTCGCTGGCGGGCAGCAGCCGCCAGGCGCTAAATCCGACGGCGGCAATCAGTACCAGAACGGACAGGGCAAAAAAGGTACGCGGCGCGAGTCTCATTGCGGCTTCCAGGAATAGTAAAAGTAGTTATCGCAGTAGCTGAACGGGTTATCTTCATGCATGGCGCAGTGGGCAAGAAACACGCGTCCCAGACCGTTGGTTTCCAGCCGGTCGCCGTAGAAAAAGAGAAAGCGTTCCCCCGGTTTGCAGGCGATATTTAAACGCTGGCGCACCTCATCGAAATTTTTACCGTAGGCACCGGCGCTGACCGAACGGCGCATCTCGTCGCTGGCCAGCAGCTCGCACTGGCTGTGGCTGAGACGGGTAAGCGCAATGGGCCGCGATTCCCGCGGGCCAATCAGGCTAAACAGGATCAGCAGCAGCGCGATAGTCAGTAAACATCCTCCCGCCATATACCAGCACATACCGCGCGCGTGGGCGCTGCGCGGCAGCGCTGTGTTGGCGGCAGAGGGTAACGCCTCGGGCTGCGCGTCTGGCTGCGTCTCGGGCTGGACGGACTCCGCGGGTTCAACGGGCGGGGAGGCGTCCAGCGGTTCCACCAACACGTCTGGATTAAGCTGCAAATAGCCGCGCGAGACGGTGATGATGATGTTGTCGATACCGTAGTGGCGGCACGTTTTACGCAGCATGCTGAGGTACTGGTTCAGGTTGCTGTTCGAGGAGGTTAATCCGTTGTCATCCCAAACTTTTTTCAACACCTCTTCGCGGCTGACGATGCCGGGGTGGCGCAGGAAAAAATCGAGCAGCGCGCTGGCGGTAATCGACAGCTGGCTGTCCGGCTCATCGCTTTGCGGCAGCGTCAGGGTACCGTCGGTAGCATCGTAAATAAAACGGGCATTGATGTTGTAGCGCATCGCGGCCTCAGTCTCAGTGCTTCATGCGGGAAGCGTCATCTTATTGAGGGAGTCAACCAGCGCGCGGCGGTGGCCTGCGCTCATGGTGATCCCTTCCGTCAACTCCGACAGCCAGATTCCGTCAGCGGCGTAACGCACCAGCGTGCCGGTTGGGCCGTTGTCCAGCTCGTCACCCTGCGCCAGTTTGTCCAGCATCCAGTCGCGCCAGCATTTACGTAGCACCGGTTCATCGGGCATCGCCAGCGATAGCACCATCAGCTGGCGGCTTTCATGGGTGTCCGTCAGATCGGCAAGATAGTTCAGGTAAGCGCGGGTGAAGCGGCCGTAGCTCACGCCGTCCTGCTGCATGAGCGCGGTAATCGCTTCTTCCATAATGGCCAGCAAACGGGCGAACAGGGCAAAGATCAGCGCTTGTTTATTGGGAAAGTGGTGAATCAGACCGCCTTTGCTGACGCCAGCCTCGCGGGCCACGGCGTTTAGCGAGAGAGCGGCAATGCCGTCTCGTCCGGCGATCGTCGCAGCGGACTCAAGCAGCTGCTGATGCAAACGGACGGGATCTTTTTTACGGTGCTGAGTGTCGATATTCATGGGCCGAATCATACCGACCAGACGGTATGATTATTTTTGACGGCGATCAAGGCGTGCGGGATGTCCGTAAAATGAATGCGGGTAATGCGTGAGAGGTCACAACTTGTAGTAGAAATCAGCCTGTTATCATAGCGTTCATCCGCGATGCGCATATCGCGGATCGCTGTTTCCGCGGGTCACGATGGGAAACAATCACCGCACGACATCATGACTTTTTGCCTATTAAGGCCGTTTTCATCTTTCTCTTCGAACGCCTATTTCAACCTTAAATGGTGGCAAAAGGAAATGCGAAATATTGCTAAGCATTTGCATTTTTCACCCGCCTTTAGCCACGCGCATCAATTATTTTACCTTTATATAACAATCACTTTCGCCAAATGATATTTGGTAATAAGGCATAGCAAATCGTTATTTGTTCCGCTAAGGGCAGTGTGGGAGCGTAAAAAGACAATACAAAAACAGGGGTATCCAGAAAGATTATGGCAAAGACAAAACAGACAGTAGCACAGCTCGCCATCATGACCGGCCTGGTCGTCGCCAGCGTTACCGCGTTTAGCGCGCAGGCAGATCAGCTGGCCGATATTAAAGCGAAGGGCGTGGTGAAGGTGGCCACGTTTGACGCGAACCCACCGTTTGGTTCCGTGGATGCCAAAACGCACGAGCTGGTCGGCTACGATGTCGATTTTGCGAAGGCGCTGGCCAAATCGCTGGGGGTAAAACTGGAGCTGGTCGCAACCAATCCGGCGAACCGCATCCCGCTGCTACAGTCCGGCAAGGCCGACCTGATTGTGGCCGATATCACCATCACCCCGGAGCGCGCGCAGGTGATTGACTTCTCCACGCCTTATTTTGTGACCGGACAGCAGTTCCTGGTACCGGTCAGCGGTAGCGATAAGCTTGACGGCTACAGCAAGGCGCGCATTGGGGCAGTGAAGGGGACGACCGGTGAGCAAACGCTGCACCAGCGCTTCCCGCAGGCCCGCGTGCTTTCTTATGACGATATCCCGCTGGCGCTGACCGCCCTGCGCAACGGTAACGTGCAGGCGATTACCCAGGACAGTACGATTCTGGCCGGTCTGCTGGGCGAAGCGCCGGATAAAGCCAAATTCAAAATCCTGCCGGATCTGCTGAGCAAAGAAGAGATTGGCGTCGGCGTGAAGAAAGGCGAACCGGCGCTGCTGAAAGCGGTTAACGATGAGCTGGTGGCGCTGGAAAAATCCGGCGACGCGGCAAAAATCTATGACGTCTGGTTTGGCCCCGCCACCAAAGCGCCACAGCCCCGTTCCTTTACCATAGAAGCAAAATAATATGTTGTCGGCTTTACGCACTCTTTCCGCGGCCAAGGCCGCGGATTTTTCACATCTGGAGAACGCCAGCGTGGCCTTCCGACAGGTCGTGAAAACCTACGGCGATCATCGCGTGCTTAACGGTATCGATTTGACGATTAACCCCGGCGAGGTGGTGGCGATCCTTGGGCCTTCGGGCTCGGGGAAATCGACGCTGATTCGCCTCATTAACCAGCTGGAAAACCTGAGCGGCGGCGAGATCCTGATAGACGGTAAACCGACCCGAGGGCTCAGCGGCAGAGCGCTACGCCAGCTGCGCAGCCGCATTGGTTTTGTTTTTCAGCAGTTCAATCTCTATGCCCACCTGACCGCAGCGCAAAACATTACCCTGGCGCTGGAGACGGTGCACGGCTGGCCTCATCAGGACGCACAGGCGCGCGCGCTGGCTCTGCTGCATAAGGTTGGGCTAGCGGAAAAAGCCGACGCCATGCCGTCTGAACTCTCCGGCGGTCAGCAGCAGCGCGTGGCGATAGCGCGGGCGCTGGCCTCATCGCCGCAAATCATTCTGTTTGATGAACCCACCTCGGCGCTGGATCCGGAAACGATTGGCGAGGTGCTGCACGTCATGCAGTCGCTGGCGCACAGCGGTATCACGATGATCGTGGTGACCCACGAAATGCAGTTTGCCCGTGAAATCGCCGATCGTGTGGTGTTTATCGACGGCGGCGACGTGCTGGAGGTCGCCGCGCCGGAGGCCTTTTTCACCCGGCCGCAGCACCCGCGCGCGGTACGTTTTTTGCAGAAGGTGCTCGACCCGCTGCATCAGGAGCGAATGGCGTGATGATTCCTTTTGATTGGCAGGGCGTGCTCAGCGGGCAGCCTTTGCAGTGGATACTCTCCGGTTTTCTCACCACCCTCTGGGTGACGCTTGCCGGCATGGCGCTGGCCAGCCTGCTGGCGGTGCTGTTTTTGCTGCTGCGGCTGGCGGGCGGTCGCGGTGGTGCGGCGGTGGCCGCCGTGTGGGTCTCGCTTTTTCGCAATACGCCGCTGCTGGTGCAGCTGTTGTTCTGGTACTTTGCCGGCTGGAATTTTTTGCCGCAGATCGTACGCGACTTCGTTAACGATCCGCACGACTGGTCAATTCTGCCGGGTAATGTCTGGTGGCTGACGCCCGAGTTTCTCTGTTCAGCGTGGGGCCTTGGCGTGTTCACGTCGGCGTTTCTGGTCGAAGAGATAGCCGCCGGGCTACGCAGCGTCCCCGACGGCCAGCGGGAAGCCGCGCTGGCGCAGGGTTTTTCGCATGCCAGCCTGCTGCGCCATATTCTGTTGCCGCAGGGGCTGGCGAACGCCTGGCAGCCGGTGGTTGGGCAATATCTTAACCTGATGAAGCTCTCTTCGCTGGCGAGCGGCATTGGCTTTGCTGAACTGACCTATCAGGTACGGCAGATTGAAAGCTATAACGCCCATGCGCTGGAGGCCTTCGCCGTGGGCACCGTACTGTATCTGCTGACCGGAGTGGTGCTGGGGCTGCTGTTGAGCCGCCTGGGGCCGAAACCGCACGGAGTATCGATGCGACGGCGTCGGGCGGCCATTGCGCAGAGAGGTATACAGCATGAACGCTAGTCTGGCGACGATCGTGGATAATCTCGACTATCTGCTGTGGGGGCGGCTGGCCGAGGGAGAGCCCGGCGGAGTCGTGCTCACGCTAATGATGGCGCTGGGGGCGGGGGCCATGGCGCTACCGGGCGGCGTACTGCTGGCCTGCGCAGCGTGGCGTTTTCCCGGCACCGTGTGTCGCCTGTTGTATCTGTGGGCAGAGATTATTCGCGGTATTCCGCTGATTTTTGTCATCTTCTGGCTGTGGTATCTGCTGCCGATGCTGACCGGCAGCGATATGCCAGGCGCGGTGACGGTGACTTTTGCGCTGGCGTGGTTTACCGCCGCCTCGGTAATGCACTCGGTGCTGGCCGGGCTGCATGCGCTGCCGGGCGGGCAGTATGAAGCGGCGTTGACGCAGGGCTTTAGCGCCGGCCAAATCCTGTGGCGGATTCTGCTACCGCAAACGCTGCGCAACGTACTGCCGTCGTTGGTGGGTATTTTTATCGGCCTGCTCAAGGATACATCGCTGGCGTTTATCGTTAACGTACCGGAGTTGACGACCGTGGCCGGGCAGGTGAACAACCGCGTGCAAATCTATCCGACGGCAATCTTTGTCTTTATCGGCGTCGTCTATTATCTGCTGTGTTTCGGCCTGGAAAGGGGGGCAAAGCGCTGGCAGCGGCGACTGAGGGTATAAAAAAATAGCCCGGCGTCGCGATGGCTGGCCGGGCTACTGAATGAATTTTGTAGGCCTGATAAGTATAGCGCTATCCCGGATAGCGGCGTTGCCTTATCCGGCCTACACGCTCGGATCAAACGTTTTTACGTTCGATGGTTTGTTCGCCCCAGAACAGAGAGTCTTTATCTGTTTTGCTGAAGGCCAGCTCCAGGACGGCATCGCTGCCTTCTTCCCAGATTTGTTCCGCCGCTTTTTCATCATATTTTGCGAGTTCAAAAATCGCTTCGGCGATCTCTGGCGAAGTGTTGCGCAAGCTCGCCCATTCACCGATATGATGTGTTTTGCCTTCTTGTGTGGGCATATCTCTTCTCCCTCAATTAGCCTTTTAATTTAACCGCCAGGCCTGCGACGTATTCGCCCTGATAGCGGGCAATCGCCAGCTCTTCCTGGCTTGGTTGACGTGAACCATCGGCACCAGCAATGGTGGTTGCGCCATACGGCGTACCGCCACGCACCTGCGAAATATCAAACAGTTCTTGTGCCGCATAACCGATCGGTACAATGACCATACCGTGGTGGGCGAGCGTCGTCCAGGTCGAAGTGATGGTCTGTTCCTGGCCGCCACCGGTACCGGTAGAGCTAAAGACGCTCGCCAGTTTGCCGTACAGCGCGCCGGATGCCCACAGACCGCCGGTTTGATCGAGGAAGGTACGCATTTGTCCGGCCATGTTGCCGAACCGGGTGGGGGTACCGAAGATAATGGCATCGTAGTTTGCCAGTTCCTGCGGGGTGGCTACAGGGACCGCCTGCGCTTTGCCGCCGGCTTTCGCAAATGCTTCTGCTTGCATGGTTTCTGGTACGCGCTTGATGACAACGTCTACGCCATCGACTTTGTTTGCGCCTTCAGCAACGGCTTTGGCCATCGTTTCAATGTGTCCATACATAGAATAATAGAGCACCAGAACACTTGCATTTCCACTCATCTTAACTCTCCTGTGTCAAATTCGTTGGTTACGTAACAAGCTCCAATAAGCATAGTTCGTGTTGCGGGATTCGCTGCATCGCAGCGGCAATTAATTGCCAATTGCGTTCGTTTGCTGCTTTATTAAACGAAACTTGCTCAGGTTTTGAGTGAAAATAGATATGTTATTAATAACCATAATAAATAATACTGAGCATTAATTATTTATTTGATTGATTATCATCAACAAAACCGCCCCGTCTTATCAGGACAATGCCTGCGAATGATTCAGCGCAATGACGGAAGATGAATGAAAAAACGGATGGTTGCGGCAGCGCTGATGGGCGCGAGCCTGCTGGCGGTCACGCTGGCATCTGCGCAGGCGGTGACGCAGTACACGCAGGTGGCGAAAAAGCGCGCGTATCACGGGTTTGGTATCACCGTCACGCGCGCGGGCGACGCGGTGAGGGTGAACGGTGAGGCGGCGCGAAAACAGGAATACAGCGCCGACGCCGATGTGTTTGTTCACGGGCCGTACCGCATCGTGTTCCACAAACGCACGGGTAAGGTGAGGTTAATGAAGAACGGCACCTACCTGGGAGTACTAAAATCACGCTGACGCATCACGATACATTTTTCTCCCGCTGCTTTTCCCTGCTGCAAGCGTTGGTTATCGCCTGGCGTGAGGGGGAAAACCTAAAACCCGACGGCAGATATGTCAAAATATATCCAGCCGCTGCGGTGCCTGTCTTTGCCAGCTACGCTTATGACTACCCGCGCCATCTCGCGGGTGATGACGCTTTACATCGACGTCATGCACGATGTCGTTCTCTTAACGGGAGGTCAGTCATGGCAAATCATCGCGGCGGTTCCGGTAATTTTGCTGAAGACCGGGAAAGAGCAGCAGAAGCAGGTCGTAAGGGAGGCCAGCACAGCGGCGGGAATTTTAAAAACGATCCCCAGCGCGCCTCGGAAGCGGGTAAGAAAGGCGGGAAAAACAGTCACGGTAGCCATCGCGGAACCTAGGCGCGGTTGACGGCATTTTTCTCTGCCCACCGCCGGTTTTACCCGCGGTGTTTTTTTGGGGGTTGAAGCAGGGCGACGCGATACGCAAAATAGAGGGGAATTTACAAGGAGAGGGCGTATGGCTCAGGATGCAGTAAAGAAAAGCGGCAAACGTTCTCAGGCGGTAAGCGCCAAAAAACAGGCGATACTCAACGCTGCGCTAAATACCTTTTCCCAGTATGGCATCCACGGCACCCGGTTGGATCAGGTTGCCGAGCTGGCCGGGGTGTCAAAGACGAATCTGCTGTACTACTTCCCGTCAAAAGAGGCGCTGTACGTTGCCGTCATGCAGCAGATCCTCGATATCTGGCTGGCGCCGCTGCGCGCCTTTCGCGAAGATCTGGCGCCGCTGGCGGCCATCGGCGAATATATTCGCCGCAAGCTGGAGGTTTCGCGCGACTACCCGCAGGCTTCTAAGCTGTTTTGTCTGGAAATGCTTCAGGGGGCGCCGCTGGTGATGGACGCGTTAACCGGCGATCTGAAACAGCTGGTAGCCGATAAGTCGGCGATCGTCGCCGCGTGGGTGAAGAGCGGCAAACTCGCACCGGTCGATCCGCACCACCTGATTTTTATGATTTGGGCCACCACGCAGCACTATGCGGACTTCGCCACTCAGGTTGAGGCGGTGACCGGCAAAACGCTGCGCGATGAGGATTTCTTCCAGCAAACCGTCGAGAACGTCCAGCGGATCATTATCGACGGTATTCGTGTGCGCTAGCTGGCGGGCGGTAGAGGGCAGCTCAGGTCACCCTCTTCACACTGGAGCAGCGAGGCGAGAAACGCTTCGCGCTCGGTGGTTTTATCGGTCAGGCACTGGCTGTTGATCATCGGCTGTACGCTGCCGCCGTGGGTGCTGGAGCTGAGAAACGCACAGTCGGCATCGCGCAGGGCAATCCACGCCGTCTGGGCTTTTTTCAGTAAATCGCGCTGGGTCGGTTCCGCGCGCTTTAGTACGTCCTGCCAGGTCTGATTGAGCTTCTTATCCGCTGCCTGATACTGCTCGGCGGCGCAGGCGTTCATCTCGGCCTGGGTATTGGCGCTGGCGCATTCGTCGGCCAGCGCATAGCCGCTGGTTAACAGCAGGGCGAGGGCCGGTAAAACAGATTTCATTCGTTGACTCCCAAAAGTAGGCTTCCCGAGCATAGGCTCTGGATATAACACGATTTTAACCTGGAATCTCCTCCAACCAGCGTGCGTTTTTCTGAATTTCAAAGCCAGCGCAATGTTCGGATAGACGCCTTTGGTCGAGAAGGTTGATGATCCCACGCTGGGTGTGAAACAAGGGAGATTGTCAGTGATGACGGGCACGGAAAGTCAGGTGCGGCTGGGGCTTTTTACTCTGGCGTGGCCGATATTTGTGGAACAGCTTTTGCGGTTGATGCTGGGCTACGTGAGCGTTTTTATGCTGGGGCACTACTCGGATGAGGCCGTGGCCGCCACCGGCGTGGCTAACCAGATCCTTGCCATTTCGGTGATCTTCTACGGCTTTCTGACCGTCGGCGTGCAAATTGTGGTGGCGCAGCTACTGGGGGCGAAGCGCTTCCGGCGCATTGAGCGGGTGATCACCAACGGGCTGGTGGTCGCGTTTCTGATCGGCGTGGCGATGAGCCTGGTGTTTGTGCTGTTTGGCGATACCTTCCTACGGCTGCTGGGGCTCAGCGACGAACTGGTGACAGTGGGGTCGCCGTTTATTCGTATTATCGGCGGCATTTCGGTGGTTATTGCGCTGTACTCCTCCATCCTGCCGATTCTACGTACCCACGGCTACGTGCGTCAGGCTATGCTGGTGCCGATCGCCGTCAGCATTATCAACGTGGTATTTAACTACCTGTTTCTGTACGGCCAGCTGAGCTTCCTTGGGCTTGGCGTTACCGGTGTCGGTATCGCGGTGTGCATTGCCAACATTGTGGGGATGCTGATGTCGGCGTGGATGCTGAAAAAGTACATCGGCTATGCCTTTCGCTGGCAAAACCTGCGCCACTGCTCGCGCAAAATACTCGGCGCGATTTTGCGCTTCGGCCTGCCATCGGCGGGTGAGAACCTCTCCTATGCCGGGTCGCAGCTGGTGGTCACCGGAATTATCGCTTTTCTGGGCACCGAGGCGCTGACGACCAAAGTTTACGCCTCGACCATCAGTCAGTTCGTCGCGCTGTTTGCGATGTCGATAGGCCAGGCCTCGCAGATTATTATCGGCCGTGCGGTGGGGGCAAGGGAGATTGAGTCCGCCTACCGGCAGGGGCTGAAAAGCTGGCGCCTCGGGCTGGCGGTGGCGTTTTCTATCAGCGCGGTTATCTACCTGCTGGCTGCGCCGATCATGCAGCTCTTTACCCCGAATCAGGAAATTATCGCGCTAACCCGTAAGCTGTTTTTACTGTCTATTTTGCTGGAGCTGGGGCGTGCGACCAATATCATTGTGATCAGCAGCCTGAATGCCACCGGCGACGTTCGCTTTCCGTTTATCTGCGGCATTATTGTGATGTGGATTATCAGCCTGCCGTTTTCGTATTGCCTCGGCGTGTACATCGGGCTGGGGCTGGTGGGGGTCTGGCTGGCCTATATTATTGATGAAGGGCTGCGGGCGATACTGATGTACCGCCGCTGGCGCAGCCGGGTGTGGACAACGAAGTCGATGTTTTAGGCCGGCCCGATGGCGGCGTAAACGCCTTATCCGGCCTCCCCATAAAAAACCCGGCGATTGCCGGGTCAGATTGCAGACAAACCTGCTCGCGCGGTGCCGGATGTCGATTTCAATCAGCGACGCCATCCACGTAGGCCCGATAAGCGTAGCGCCATCGGGCATTGCGGATATTGTCATCAGTCTTACCCGGCAATCGCCGGGTTTGAAAATCTTAACCAATCGTCATCAAGCTGGCGTTTCCGCCCGCTGCGGCGGTGTTCACGCTGAGCGAACGCTCATGGTACAGACGCTCCAGCAGCAGGTTGGTTTCACCGCGGGCAAAGCCCTGCACCGACACAATCGCCCCGTCGCGCGCCGCCACCTGTTCGCACAGTTCGCGCAGCTGGTCAGAATCACCGTGGTAAATCACCGCATCGAAGAAGGCGTTCATCAGCGTTTCCGGCTTCGCGAAGTGGATACGTTCGCTCACCGCTTTCGGCAATGATTTCACCAGCTCACGTTGCAGTGGCGCATCCTGCCACAGCACTTCACTGCCTACTGCCATCACTGCAGACAGCTGGGTCAGCAGGTCCGTTTCGTTATCCGCCACGCACAGCACTCGTTCGCGTGGGACCAGCGTCCAGGTGTTGCGCTCGCCGGTGGGGCCCGGCAGCACCCGCTGGGTGCCGGCCTGTACCAGCTCGCTGTACTGCTTGCTGATCGCCAGCAGCGCCGGGCGATCGGCCATCCAGCCCTGCAGTTCGGTCAGCGGTTTTTCCAGCAGCGTTTTCAGCTGAGTATCGACGGCCTGACCGGCGTCCTGGCGTGCCAGCGTTTTCGCCAGCGCCGTTTCCGGGCGGCTCGCCAGCAGGCGATACAGGTACATCGGGCCGCCCGCTTTCGGGCCGGTGCCGGAGAGGCCTTCACCGCCGAACGGCTGCACCCCAACCACTGCGCCCACCATATTCCGGTTAACGTACAGGTTGCCGACTTTCGCGCTGCCGGTCACCTGCGCAATGGTTTCATCAATGCGGGTGTGCACGCCCAGGGTCAGACCGTAGCCCGAGGCGTTGATCTGCGCGATCAACTGATCCAGCTGGTTGCGGCTGTAGCGAACAACGTGCAGCACCGGACCAAAGACCTCTTTTTTCAGCTCGTCGAAGCTGTCGAGTTCAATCAGCGTCGGTGGGATAAAGGTCCCACTCTGCCATTCGCGGCTGTCTTCGGCATTTTCACGCGCGGCCTGGAACACGGTGCGGCCTTTGGCGCGCATGGCCTGAATGTGTTTCTCAATGCCGGCTTTCGCCTCGGCGTCAATCACCGGGCCGATGTCGGTCGTCAGGCGGCCCGGGTTGCCCATGCGGCATTCGGCCATTGCGCCGCGCAGCATGGTCAGCGTATGGTCCGCGACGTCATCCTGCAGGCACAATACGCGCAGGGCTGAGCAGCGCTGACCGGCGCTGTCGAAGGCGGAGGCGACTACGTCCACCACCACCTGCTCGGTCAGGGCGGAAGAGTCAACGATCATGGCGTTCATCCCGCCGGTTTCGGCAATCAGCGGCGTCGGGCGGCCCTGTGCGTCCAGACGGGTGGCGATATTACGCTGCAGCAGGCCGGCGACTTCCGTCGAACCGGTAAACATGACGCCGCGCACGCGGGCATCAGAGGTCAGCTGCGCGCCGACGGTTTCACCGCGACCCGGCAGCAATTGGACCACGCCAGCCGGTACGCCAGCCTCCAGCAGCAGTGCGATACCCTGCGCGGCAATGAGCGGCGTTTGTTCGGCTGGTTTTGCCAGCACGCTGTTGCCTGCGGCAAGCGCGGCGGCAATCTGCCCCATAAAGATCGCCAGCGGGAAGTTCCACGGGCTGATACACACCACCGGGCCCAGCGGGCGGTGGGTTTCGTTATCGAAGTCGTCACGAACCTGACCGGCGTAGTAGTGCAGGAAGTCCACTGCTTCACGCACTTCGGCGATGGCGTTGCTGAAGGTTTTACCGGCTTCACGTACCAGAATGCCCATCAGCGGCTGCATCTGATCTTCCATCAGCACCGCGGCGCGTTCGAGAATGGCGGCGCGCTCCTGCGGCGGGGTGGCGAACCAGATGGGTGCGTTGTTCACCGCGCTTTCCAGCGCTTGCTCTACTTCCTGTTCGCTGGCTTCCCGGACATAGCCGACGATATCTTTCGGCTCCGCCGGGTTAATCACCGACAGCATATCGCCGTCGGCAACCGGATGCTCCAGCATCGGTTTTGCGGTCCATTTATGCAGCGCGCTGTTGAGCAGCGAGGAGGAGAGCGACGCCAGGCGGTGTTCGTTGGCCAGATCCAGGCCTGCTGAGTTGACGCGGCCGCTGCCATAGAGATCGCGCGGCAGCGGAATTTTCGGGTGCGGCAGCCCGGACGCGCCTTCCTGCAGAGCCATCTTCTCGACGGCCAGCACTGGATCGGCGACCAGCTCATCCAGCGGCAGGCTGCTGTCGGCGATGCGGTTAACGAACGAGGTATTCGCGCCGTTTTCCAGCAGGCGGCGAACCAGGTAGGCCAGCAGCGTTTCGTGGGTCCCCACCGGAGCATAAATGCGGCACGGGCGATTCAGCTTGCCGTCAGCCACTTTCCCCACCACTTGCTCGTAAAGCGGCTCACCCATCCCGTGCAGGCACTGGAATTCGTACTGCCCCGGATAGTAGTTATTGCCGGCCAGCTGGTAAATCGCCGCCAGCGTGTGGGCGTTATGGGTCGCGAACTGTGGGTAAATCAGGTTAGGGACGCCGAGCAGCTTTTTGGCGCAGGCCAGGTAAGAAACGTCGGTATACACTTTGCGGGTATACACCGGATAGCCTTCCAGGCCGTCCATCTGCGCGCGTTTGATTTCGCTGTCCCAGTACGCGCCTTTAACCAGACGGATCATCAGACGGCGACGGCTGCGGGTGGCGAGGTCGATCAGGTAGTCGATGACGAACGGGCAGCGCTTCTGGTAGGCCTGAATCACGAAACCGATGCCGTTCCAGCCGGCCAGCGCTGGTTCGAAGCACAGTTTCTCCAGCAGATCGAGGGAGATCTCTAATCGGTCGGCTTCTTCGGCATCGATGTTAATGCCGATATCGTACTGGCGTGCCAGCAGGGTCAGGGACTTCAGACGCGGGTACAGCTCATCCATCACGCGATCGTACTGCGCGCGGCTATAGCGTGGGTGCAGGGCAGACAGTTTGATAGAAATGCCCGGGCCTTCATAAATGCCGCGGCCGTTGGAGGCCTTACCAATGGCGTGAATAGCCTGCTGATAAGAAACCATATAGGCCTGGGCGTCGGCGGCGGTAAGCGCCGCTTCGCCGAGCATATCGTAGGAGTAGCGGAAGCCTTTCTCCTCCAGCTTGCGGGCGTTGGCCAGCGCTTCGGCAATGGTTTCGCCGGTGACGAACTGCTCGCCCATCAGGCGCATCGCCATGTCCACGCCTTTGCGCACCAGCGGTTCACCGCTTTTACCGATAATCCGGTTCAGCGAGCGCGACAGGCTGGTTTCGTTGTGGGTGGAGACCAGCTTGCCGGTAAACAGCAGCCCCCAGGTGGCGGCGTTAACAAATAATGACGGGCTGCGGCCAATATGCGACTGCCAGTTGCCGTTGCTGATTTTATCGCGAATTAAGGCATCGCGGGTTGCCTTGTCAGGAATACGCAGCAGCGCTTCCGCCAGGCACATCAGCGCTACCCCTTCCTGAGAGGAGAGGGAGAACTCTTGCAGCAGGCTTTGTACCATTCCGGCGCGACCGCTGGCGGTTTTCTGATTGCGTAGCTTTTCCGCTAGCTTCCAGGCGAGCTGATGCGCCTGCTCGGCGATCGGCTGCGGCAGGCGTGCCTGCTCCAGCAGCATGGGGACGGCGTCGGTTTCGCTGCGGCGCCAGGCGGCGGTGATCGCGGCGCGGGTGACCGACTGGGGCAGGATCTGCTCGGCGAACTCAAGGAACGGCTGAGGGTTGTCGTCGGCCGGCTGTGGCGTTTCGTCGCTTTCGTTAGCGGCACCGGACAGCAGCGCGGGCAGCTCCGGCAGGAGCTCGTCATTTTCCAGCTTTTCCAGATAATTGAAAATTGCCTGCTTGATTAGCCAGTGAGGGGTACGGTCGATTCGGGTCGCCGCACTCTTAATTCGCTCACGCGTTGCGTCATCCAGCTTAACCCCCATGGTGGTGGTGCCCATGCCATCTACTCCTGTTGCTCGGTTGTCATATTTTTTGCGTAACAGGAATATCACCCATGTTGCAACTTTGTGCAACCGTGTTAAATGTGACGTCTGTTGCAGGCTTAAAAATGAATTAATTGTTAAAGATAAAACTTATGATAAAGGCGCTGAGCAATACGTCATGGTGCGAGTTTTTATGCGCTACTTAACAGTTATTTCGGGTGCAACCTGAAAAAGCGTGAGGGAGTGCAACCTATAGAAAAATGCTATCTCCAGCCTGATGCATTCGATGTAAATGCAGTGTTAAATCGTTTGTGAAAAAATTCCGCTTCCGTCAGGATACGGTCGCTTCAAATGATTGCCCCGTTCCGGCAATGATAAAAAACGGCAAATTGGGATGTTGCCGACGCATATTTCTGGAGAGTTGAATGACTATTAGCACCCCGATGCTGGTGACTTTTCTTGTCTATATTTTTGGCATGATCCTCATTGGCTTTATTGCATGGCGCAACACCAAAAACTTTGATGACTATATTCTTGGCGGCCGCAGTCTTGGGCCATTCGTGACCGCGCTGTCCGCCGGTGCCTCTGATATGAGCGGCTGGCTGCTGATGGGCCTGCCGGGGGCGATTTTTATCGCCGGGATCTCTGAAAGCTGGATCGCTATCGGCCTGACCCTGGGCGCGTGGATCAACTGGAAGCTGGTTGCCGGGCGTCTGCGCGTGCATACCGAAGTCAATAATAATGCCTTAACCCTGCCGGACTATTTCACCGGCCGCTTTGAAGACAAGAGCCGCGTGCTGCGCATTATCTCTGCGCTGGTGATCCTGCTGTTCTTCACCATTTATTGCGCATCCGGAATTGTGGCCGGTGCGCGACTGTTTGAAAGCACCTTCGGCATGAGCTATGAAACCGCGCTGTGGGCGGGGGCGGCGGCGACCATCCTGTATACCTTCATCGGTGGTTTCCTGGCGGTGAGCTGGACCGACACCGTGCAGGCCAGCCTGATGATTTTCGCGCTGATCCTGACGCCGGTTATCGTTATTTTCGCCGTTGGCGGCCTTGGCGATTCGCTGGAAGTGATTAAGCAGAAGAGCATTGAGAACGTCGATATGCTCAAAGGGCTGAACTTTGTTGCCATTGTGTCGCTGATGGGCTGGGGGCTGGGTTACTTCGGCCAGCCGCACATTCTGGCGCGCTTTATGGCCGCGGATTCCCACCACAGCATTGTGCATGCGCGTCGTATCAGCATGACGTGGATGATCCTCTGCCTGGCCGGTGCGGTGGCGGTAGGCTTCTTCGGTATTGCCTACTTCCAGAACAACCCGGTGCTGGCCGGACCGGTTGGCCAGAACGCCGAACGCGTGTTTATCGAGCTGGCGCAGATTCTGTTTAACCCGTGGATTGCCGGTATTCTGCTGTCAGCGATTCTGGCTGCGGTGATGTCGACCCTGAGCTGCCAGCTGCTGGTGTGTTCAAGCGCGATTACCGAAGATCTGTACAAAGCGTTTCTGCGTAAAAACGCCAGTCAGAAAGAGCTGGTGTGGGTAGGGCGCCTGATGGTGCTGGTGGTGGCGCTGGTGGCCATTGCGCTGGCCGCTAACCCCGAAAACCGCGTACTGGGACTGGTGAGCTATGCGTGGGCTGGCTTCGGCGCTGCGTTTGGCCCGGTGGTCCTGTTCTCGGTGATGTGGTCACGTATGACCCGCAACGGCGCGCTGGCCGGGATGATCATCGGTGCCGTTACCGTTATCGTCTGGAAACAGTTCGGCTGGCTGGGGCTGTACGAAATTATTCCTGGCTTTATCTTCGGTAGCGTCGGCATTGTGCTGTTCAGCCTGCTGGATAAGGCGCCGTCGAAGACGATGCAGGCGCGTTTTGCTGAAGCAGACGCCCATTACCACTCTGCGCCGCCGTCACGTTTACAGGAACAGGAACAGCGGTAGGCTGGATAAGGCGTTTACGCCGCCATCCGGCAATATGAGCCGAACAGCCTGATGGCGCTACGCTTATCAGGCCTACGTAAACCCGCGGTTTCGCGGGTTTTTTACGCCCATTGCTCTAGCGTGCCAGTGATAATCAACGCAACTATATCGTTGCTATTCTTTTACATCTCGTCATTATTTCCCACATATTTCACTTGTGTTTCTTTTTGGCTTAATGATAATCACTATCACTCACATTTACCTGTCTTTGCATAAGTTGACGGCGTTTCACATTTAAGGGTGTTTGCATGTTTGTTCCTTTTCTCATCATGTTGCGCGAAGGGCTGGAAGCAGCGCTGATTGTCAGCCTGATTGCCAGCTATCTGAAGCGAACCCAGCGCGGTCGCTGGATTGGGGTAATGTGGATTGGCGTTTTCCTGGCCGCCGCGCTGTGCCTGGGCTTGGGGATCTTTATTAACGAGACGACCGGCGAGTTCCCGCAAAAAGAGCAGGAACTGTTTGAAGGGCTGGTGGCGGTCATCGCCGTGGTTATCCTGACCTGGATGGTGTTCTGGATGCGTAAAGTCTCCCGCAACGTCAAACAGCAGCTGGAGCAGGCGGTAGACAATGCCCTGCAAAAGGGGAATAACCACGGCTGGGCGCTGATCATGATGGTCTTTTTCGCCGTGGCGCGCGAAGGGCTGGAGTCGGTCTTCTTCCTGCTGGCGGCTTTCCAGCAGGATCTCGGTATCTGGCCGCCGCTGGGTGCGATGCTCGGCCTGGCCACCGCGGTAGTGCTGGGCTTTCTGCTCTACTGGGGCGGTATTCGCCTGAACCTTGGCGTATTTTTCCGCTGGACGAGCCTGTTTATTCTGCTGGTCGCGGCTGGGCTGGCTGCGGGGGCGATTCGCGCCTTCCACGAAGCGGGCCTGTGGAACGCCTTCCAGGATGTCGCCTTCGATCTCAGCGGCACGCTGACCACGCATTCGCTTTTCGGCACCCTGCTGGAAGGTATCTTTGGCTATCAGGAAGCGCCGAGCATCAGCGAAGTGGCGGTCTATTTCCTGTATTTGATTCCGGCACTGGTGCTGTTCTTCTGGCCGCCGCGTGCAACAACGTCAACATCCCGTATCGCCCCTTGAAAGCGATAACGGTGATGGCATCACACTCTACTTATTGAAAGGGATGGACCATGACCAAGAACTTCCGCCGCAGCGCGTTGCAGACGGGGATTGCCGCGCTCTTCTCGACGGCGTTTATGGCACACGCTGCCGATATTCCGCAGGTTAAAGTGACGGTAAACGACAAACAGTGTGAACCGATGTCGATTACCGTGGACGCGGGTAAAACCCAGTTTATCATTCAGAACCACAGCCAGAAGGCGCTGGAATGGGAGATCCTGAAAGGGGTGATGGTGGTGGAAGAGCGCGAGAATATCGCGCCAGGCTTTACCCAGAAGATGACCGCCAACCTGCAGCCGGGTGAGTACGAGATGACCTGCGGCCTGTTGACCAACCCGAAAGGCAAGCTGATCGTGAAGGGAGAAGCGGGCAAAGACGTGGCGAAAGCCGACGCGCTGCGCGATCTGGGCGCGGCGATTACCGCGTATAAAGCCTACGTGACGGCCGAAACCGCCGAACTGGTCAAAGGCACTAAAGCCTTTACCGACGCGGTAAAAGCGGGCGATATCGAAAAAGCGAAATCCCTGTATGCGCCGACGCGTCAGCACTACGAGCGTATTGAACCGATTGCCGAGTTGTTCTCTGACCTCGACGGCAGCATTGACGCGCGTGAAGACGACTACGAACAAAAAGCGGCCGACCCGAAATTTACCGGCTTCCACCGTCTGGAAAAAGCGCTGTTTGGCGACAACAGCGTTAAGGGCATGGAGCACTACGCGACCCAGCTTAATGGCGACGTGCTGGAGCTGCAAAAACGTATCGACGAGCTGGCTTTCCCGCCGTCAAAAGTGGTGGGCGGTGCAGCTGGCCTGATTGAAGAAGTGGCCGCGAGCAAAATCAGCGGGGAAGAGGACCGCTACAGCCATACCGATCTGTGGGACTTCCAGGCGAATATCGACGGCGCACAGAAAATTGTCGACCTGCTGCGTCCGCAGCTGCAAAAAGAGAACGCCGCACTGCTGGCGAAAGTTGACGCCAACTTCAAGAAAGTGGACGGCATTCTCGCGAAATATCGCACGAAAGACGGTTTTGAAACTTATGACAAGTTGACCGATGCGGACCGTAATGCGCTGAAGGGGCCGATCACCACGCTGGCGGAAGATTTGTCTCAACTGCGCGGGATTCTGGGGCTGGATTAAGTAAGATGGCAAAGCAACACGCCGACGACCTGAATGAACCTTCACGTCGCCGTTTATTAAAAGGGATCGGCGCGCTGGGCGGCGCGCTGGCAATTTCAGGCGGTTGCCCGGTTGCGCACGCGGCGAAAGCCAGTGATGCGCCGGTGGCCAATAGCCGGATGGAAACCCAGCCGTTTTACGGCGAGCATCAGGCAGGCGTTTTGACGCCGCAGCAGGCTGCAATGATGCTGGTGGCGTTTGATGTGCTGGCGGCAGACAAATCAGACCTTGAGCGTCTGTTTCGTTTGCTGACGGACCGCATTGCTTTCCTCACCAAAGGTGGCCCGGCGCCGGATACGCCAAACCCGCGACTGCCGCCGATGGATTCGGGCATTCTCGGCGCGTTTATCGCGCCGGATAATCTGACCATCACGGTGTCGGTCGGACACTCGCTGTTTGATAGCCGCTTTGGCCTTGCCGATAAAGCGCCGAAGAAGCTGCAAAAAATGGTTAGTTTCCCGAATGATTCGCTGGATGCGGCGCTGTGCCACGGCGATCTGCTATTGCAGATTTGCGCCAACACGCAGGATACAGTGATCCATGCGCTGCGCGACATTATCAAGCACTCGCCAGATTTGCTGAGCGTGCGCTGGAAGCGGGAAGGGTTTATCTCTGACCATGCCGCGCGCAGTAAAGGCAAAGAGACACCCATCAACCTGCTCGGTTTTAAAGACGGCACCGCCAACCCGGACGGCAGCGATAAACCGCTGATGGACGAGGTGGTGTGGGTAACGGGCGATCAGGGTGAACCCGCGTGGGCGAAGGGCGGTACTTATCAGGCTGTGCGCATTATTCAGTTCCACGTTGAGTCCTGGGATCGTACGCCGCTTAAAGAGCAGCAGACAATTTTCGGGCGTGATAAGCACAGCGGCGCGCCGCTGGGGATGAAGAACGAGCACGATACGCCTGACTACACCCGTGACCCGAACGGTGACGTGATTGCGCTGGACAGCCACATTCGTCTGGCCAACCCGCGCACTAAAGAGACGCAGTCGGGCCTGATGATGCGGCGGGGTTACAGCTACTCGCTGGGGGTGTCTAACTCGGGTCAACTCGATATGGGCCTGCTGTTTGTCTGCTATCAGCATGACCTTGAAAAAGGGTTCCTGACGGTGCAGAAACGCCTGAACGGTGAAGCGCTAGAGGAGTACGTGAAGCCGATTGGCGGCGGGTATTTCTTTGTGCTGCCGGGTGTGGCATCGGATAAGCGTTATTTGGGCAGCACGCTGTTGCAGGCTTGAGTGCAGTCCCGGCGGTGCTTTGCTTGGCCGGGCTACATTGTACGGTGCACGCTTGTAGGCCGGATAAGGCGTTCACGCCGCCATCCGGCTGCCTATTTGTCGCCCGGGCGAGCGCAAGCGACCCCGGGATTTCTCCCAAACTTCGGAATATCGCCAAAAATCAGTCCTTTTTTTTCATTTCCCCCCTGATTGATATAAAACTGTCACATAAGTGTCAGATGCTATCTCTGAACGCTATCGTTATGTTTATGTAAAAATTATGTTGCATCTTTTGTTGATTTGGATGTAATAATAAATAAAGCGGTAGTTTCCGTTTCACTATGGAGATCGCGAATGGTAGCGTCCTTGACCGGACTCAACAAACCAACAGCCCGTACCATCCAGCGCGGAGGCCCTCTCTCCGGCAGCGATTTCGTCACCTCAATTTTTCATCCAATGTGCATTCATCTCGTTGTTCCCGACGTATTGTGCGGTGCGCGTAGCCGTGCGTTTTCGTCATTTCGACAGGCAGTTGCTATGGCTTACAAGGAAGCCAAACCTCAGACGTTCGTGCGCATAATCGCGCTGTTTTTAGCGCGTGTGATGTAAACCAACAACTCAAGGTGCTATCCATGGGAAGACAGAAAGCAGTGATCAAAGCTCATCGCGAAGCAAAACGTGTGCTGAGGCGGGATTCACGCAGCCACAAACAACGTGAAGACGAATCGGTCACCTCGCTTGTGCAAATGGGTGGAGTGGAAGCGATTGGCATGGCGCGGGACAGCCGCGACCATTCGCCCATCGTGGCCCGCAATGACGCTCAGGCACGTTACCTGAATGCTATCGAGAGTAAGCAACTGATTTTCGCCACCGGCGAGGCAGGCTGCGGCAAGACCTGGATTAGCGCGGCCAAAGCGGCCGAGGCGCTGATACATAAGGATGTGAATAAAATCATCGTCACGCGCCCGGTCTTGCAGGCCGATGAAGATCTCGGCTTCCTGCCCGGCGACATCTCAGAGAAATTCGCGCCGTATTTCCGCCCCGTTTACGACGTGCTGGTAAAACGGCTGGGGGCTTCCTTTATGCAATATTGCCTGCGCCCGGAAATTGGTAAGGTAGAGATTGCGCCATTCGCCTATATGCGCGGACGTACATTTGAAAATGCGGTGGTGATTCTTGATGAGGCTCAGAACGTTACCGCAGCGCAAATGAAGATGTTTTTAACCCGCCTCGGGGAGAACGTCACGGTTATCGTCAACGGGGATATCACCCAATGTGACCTGCCGCGCGGCGTTCAGTCCGGTCTTAGTGACGCGCTGGATCGTTTTGAAGAAGATGAAATGATAGGCATTGTCCGCTTTACCAAAGATGACTGCGTGCGTTCGGCGCTGTGCCAGCGCACGCTGAAAGCCTACTATTAATCGCAGTTACGTCTGCAAAGCCCGGGAAACCGGGCTTTGTTGTTTTTGGTTGTTGCAAATCCAACAGTGGCAGCAGCAGCGTGTTGCATTTCACACTCCTTATCGCGCGATAACGGCAATAACGTACTGAAAAATATAAATAATAATGTATGGCACAAAGTTTGCTATCAATGCATATAACCTAAAAAGTTAAAGACGCAATAATTCATTCCATTTAATGATATGTATAAATATCAACCGGATGTTGCGTCTGAACGTGCTGATAACATTCAAGTGAGACCATGCTATGCCCGTAAATCACGCTGTTCCCGACTATACGCAACATGCGCCGAACGCCCATCGTATCGCCAGTGATGAAGAGGCGCTGAGCATCGCCCACGAGATCGCTGCTTTTTTACAGGCCGGCGCCTCCGAGCGAGACCTGAGCGGCGTAGTGCCGCCCGACGTCGTCAATACCTACTCCAACAGCGGGCTATGGGGGATAACCGTACCGCGCCGTTTTGGCGGGGCCGAAGTTTCCGCGGCGACGCTGGCGTCGGTGATTGCCATTATCTCGGCGGCAGATCCGGCGCTGGGGCAAATCCCGCAAAACCACTACTGCCTGCTGGAAGATATTCGTCTGCAGGGCAGCGAAGAACAGCCGCGCTACTTCTTCGATCTCGTGCTGCAGGGCTATCGATTTGCCAATGCGCTGTCGGAAACCGGCGGTAAAACGGTACAGGATATTCAGACCCGGCTGACCCAGACTGACGATGGCCTGCGCATTGACGGACGCAAAGGCTACTGCACGGGTTCACTGTATGCTCACTGGCTTGGCGTACTGGCGCTGGATGAGGATGGGCTGGCACAGCTGGCCTTCGTGCCGCGCAACACGCTGGGCGTGACGGTTGTCAACGACTGGGCCTGCCTGGGCCAGCGCACCACCTCCAGCGGTACGGTGCTGGTGGAGAACCTGCGGGTTGAGCCGTTCAATATCATTCCCAGCTGGAAATCTTACGCGACGCCCACTCTCGCCGGGCCGTTTGCCCAGCTCACGACGGCGGCTATTGATGCGGGGATCGCCCGCGCCGCGTTGAACGATACCGTCAGTTTTGTGAATCAGTTCGCTCGCCCGTGGATCGACGCAGGGGTGGAGCGGGCCGGAGACGATCCGCTGACGGTGTATCAGATTGGCGCGCTGGATAGCCGACTCGCCGCCGCTGAGGCGCTGCTTGAACAGGCGGGTAGAGTGCTCGACCGCTATAAACACACGCTGACCGAAGAGACCGTGGCGCTAGCGTCTATAGCGGTTGCTCGCGCCAAAATATTTACCACCGAAGCCGCGCTGGAGGCCTCGACGCGGCTGTTTGAGCTGGGCGGTACGCGCTCGACCCATCCGCGCTACAACTTCGATCGCCACTGGCGCAACGGGCGGGTTCACACGCTGCACGATCCGGTGCGCTGGAAGTATCACCTGCTGGGTAACTGGGTGTTGAACGGCAAAGCGCCCGCGCGCCACGACTGGAACTGAGGAGGCACGATGCTCGCTTTTCTGGCCGAAATTGATTGGGGTGACGTGGCGCAGGCGGGGGCAGATACCCTGACGATGCTGGCCTGGGCACTGGGCTTTACCGTACTGATCGGCCTGCCGCTGGGCGTGGTGCTCTACCTCACCGGGCAGCCGCGGCTGTTGCATGCCCCGATGCTGTATCGCGTGCTCTCGCTACTGGTTAACGTACTGCGATCGCTGCCGTTCATCATTTTGCTGATCGTCATGATCCCGTTGACCACGCTGATTACCGGCACCTCGTTGGGCGTGGAAGGTACCATTCCGCCGCTGGTCGCGGGCTGTGCGCCGTTCTTTGCACGATTGGTAGAGACGTCGTTGCGCGAAGTGGACCACGGGCTGGTGGAAGCCAGCTGGGCGATGGGCGGCAGCACCTGGCAGCTAATCTGGTACACGCTGCTGCCGGAGGCGCGATCGGGGCTGATTGCCGCCGTTACCGTCACGGCGATTGTGCTGGTGGATTACACCTCAATGGCCGGCGTTATCGGCGGCGGCGGGCTGGGAGATTTAGCCATACGCTTTGGCTACCAACGTTTTCAGACCGACGTGATGGCGGTGACGGTGGTGCTGCTGATTGCGCTGGTACAGGTTTTACAAATGAGCGGCGACCGCCTGGTGCGCCGTATGAGTCGTCAATAAATCGCTTAACAGGTATCAACAATGAAAAAAACCGTGATTGCCGGGCTGCTGGCGCTGTTCTCTTATTCGGCGATGGCCAATGAAACCCTGTTGGTAGGCGCCACGCCCGTTCCGCATGCTGAAATACTGGCGTTTGTGAAACCGGTGCTGGCGAAGGAAGGGGTAGATCTGAAAATCAAAGTCTTCAACGATTTTATTCAGCCTAACCAGCAGCTGGCGGAGAAAAATCTCGATGCCAACTACTATCAGTATCGCCCGTTCCTCGATGATTATAACAAAAACCGTCATACCAACCTGGTGCCGGTGGTGGGTGTCCACATCGAGCCGTTTGGCGCCTACTCGACGAAATATAAAAATCTGCACGACCTGCCGGACGGCGCAACGATCGCGATTCCTAACGATCCGGTCAATACCGGGCGCTCGCTGGTGCTGCTCAGCGAAGCGGGGCTGATTACGTTGAAAAACCCACAGGACCCGCAGTCGACGGAGAAAGATATCACCGCCAATCCACACCATTTCAAAATTCGCCCGCTGGAAGGGGCGATGCTGGCGCGGGCGCTGAATCAGGTGGATCTGGCGTTTGTCTTTGCTAACTATGCGCTGGAAGCGGGAATTGATACGGATAAAGCGTTGATCGTTGAAAAAGGCAAAAGCCTGTACGTCGAATATCTTGTGGCGCGCCCCGACAACATTAACGATCCCGGCATTCAAAAGCTGGCGAAAGCGCTTAATTCCGACGCGGTGCGCCAGTTTATTTTGACCCGTTATCAGGGAAAGATTGCCCCCGGTTTTTAGGAGACAGCGTATGACACAGCACCAGAATACGCCGCACATCCGCCTGCGCGGCATCAGTAAAGCCTACCCGAACGGCGTTCAGGCGCTGGAAGACATCAGTCTCGATATTCACGCGGGTGAAATATTCGGCATTATCGGGCGCAGCGGTGCGGGGAAATCGACGCTGCTGCGGCTGTTTAACCGCCTGGAGCGCGCCGATCGCGGCGAAATAGGTATTCACGACGTCCCCATTGATGGCGGCGGCAGCGGGCCGCTGCGCGATTTACGCCGCCGGGTGGCGATGATTTTCCAGCACTTCAATCTGCATTCCACCAGGACGGTGGCGGAGAATATTGAACTGCCGCTGCGAATGGCCGGTATTCCGGCCATCGAACGCCGCCGCCGCGTTGAGGAGATGCTTCGGTTGGTGGGGCTGGAGTCACTCCGCGCGAGCTATCCCTCGCAATTGTCCGGTGGGCAAAAACAGCGAACCGGGATTGCCAGGGCGCTGGTCACGCAGCCAGAAATTTTGCTTTGCGATGAGGCGACTTCGGCGCTCGATCCGGAAAATACGCTAGCCGTGCTGAGCCTGCTCAAAGAGATTAATCAGCGTCTGGGGCTGACCATTATTCTGATTACCCACGAGATGGACGTGATTCGTACGCTGTGCGATCGGGTGGCGGTGCTGGAGAAAGGACGGATTATTGAGCACGGTGAAGTCTGGCAGGTGTTTGGCGACCCGCAGCATGAGGTGACGCGCGGAATGCTCGGGACGCTGCATCACGGGCGCGAGGAGAATCGTGAAATCATGGTCGAAGGACAGCAGCTGATCACGCTGCATTTTAATGGTGTGAACGGGCGGGAACCGGATTTGCAGCAGATTGCGAAGGCGCTCGGTGGTCACCCGCAGCTGGTGTACAGCAGCTGTGAACCGATTCAGGGGCGGATCGTTGGGCAACTGCGGGTGCGTGTCGATACGCCGCTGACGGCGGAGTCTTTGCAGCGGGTGACTCAGGTCGCGGATAAGGTGGCGGTCAGGTAGACCGAGCGGCCCCCGGCGGCGATGCGCTTGGCCGGGCTACGTGATTGTGCCGGGTCCGGGGTTCTCACCCCGCCTGGCTGTGCAACAGGCGAAAAAAAAAGCCCGTACTTGCGTACGAGCTCTTCTTTAAATATGGCGGTGAGGCGGGGATTGACTCGCTTCGCTCGCCCTGCGGGCAGCCCGTTCACTGTGTTCACGGTCTGTCCAACTGGCTGCGCCAGTTGTCGAACCCGGGTCCGGGGTTCTCACCCCGCCTAGTTATGCAACAGGCGAAAAAAAAAGCCCGTACTTGCGTACGAGCTCTTCTTCAAATATGGCGGTGAGGCGGGGATTCGAACCCCGGATACGTTGCCGTATACACACTTTCCAGGCGTGCTCCTTCAGCCACTCGGACACCTCACCATATTGTTTTGCTGCTCACCTTAGGTGGTCAACGGGGCGCTACTATAGGGAGTTGACCTAAAACGGTCAAGCATAATTTCGGCTTTCTTTATCGTTCGGTTAAGCATTGAGCATTCCCCCACCGTAAACGGCGGGGGAGGGGACTGACGCTGTGGATCGAGCCGCTCAATGCGTAATCACGCACTGCGCCTTTATGTCGCGGGAGCACCATGTTTTTAACTTCTGTCGTTTTACATTTGACCAAAACGGCCAGCGTTAAAATCGCGAACGGCTTCGGCAATTTCGGTTTGACTGTTCATCACGAAGGGGCCATAGCCCACAATCGGTTCATTAATTGGTTCTCCGGCCAGCACCAGAACCCTGGCATCGCTGCTGGCGTGCAAATGCACCTGCTCGCCCTGATGACTCATGACAACCAGCTGCGCTTCCTGGACGGCACTTTCACCGTTGACCGTTACGCTACCCTCCAGCACCACCAGTGCGGTGCTCCAGCCGTCGGGCTGCTCAAACATGACCTCTTTGTCCTGATTAATCTGGATATCCCAGACGTTAAGCGGCGAGAAGGTGTGGGCCGGGCCCCTGGTGTCGCGGTAGCGCCCGGCGATCGCGCGTAGCGTTCCGCTGTCATCCGGCAGCGCCACGACAGGAATCGATGCGGCTTCTATGCTCTGATATCCCGGCGCGGTCATCTTGTCTTTTGCCGGCAGATTGACCCACAGCTGGATCATTTTCAGCTCGCCGCCACGCTGGGCAAACGCTGCCGAGTGAAATTCCTGATGCAGAATGCCCGAGCCGGCGGTCATCCACTGCACGTCGCCGGGTCCAATAACGCCGCCTTTACCGGTAGAGTCACGATGCTCGACTTCTCCCGCGTAGACGAGAGTGACCGTCTCAAAACCGCGGTGCGGATGCTCACCCACGCCGCGTTTAGCACCGTCAGCGGGGAAGTGTTGCGGCCCGGCGTAATCAAGCAGTAAAAACGGGCTCAGGCTTTCGCCGTGCGACTGATAAGAAAATAACGAACGAACCGGAAAACCGTCGCCCACCCAGTGCGGATGTGGTGCGGTATAAACACCCGTAATTTTTTTCATGGTTTTCTCCTCAGGAGCGAGTCTGGATGTCAATAAGCTTATATTCGAGGGTAAATATCCGGTAGATAGCAAAAGTGACCTACACTGTTGCAAAAATAGAACGATGGAGTGGGTATGCAGGATCTCAATGATTTCGCGTGGTTTGTGCATGTGGTCGATCACGGTGGCTTTGCGGCGGCAGGCAGAGCGCTGGATATTCCCAAGTCAAAACTCAGCCGACGCATTGCCCAGTTGGAAGCGCAGCTCGGCGTGCGGCTGATTCACCGTACCACACGCCAGTTTACGGTCACCGACGTGGGGCAAACCTTTTATCAGCACTGCAAGGCGATGATGATTGAAGCGGAGGCGGCACAGGAGGCGATTGCGGTGTTACAGGCGGAGCCGCGTGGCAGCGTCAGGTTGACATGCCCGGTGACGTTACTGCATGTCCACATCGGCCCGATGCTGGCGCGCTTTATGCGGCGATACCCGGGCGTTCAGCTTCATCTGGAAGCAACCAATCGACGGGTTGACCTGATAGCAGAAGGCGTTGACGTCGCCATCCGCGTGCGGCCAAGGCCATTTGACGACAGTGACTTAGTGATGCGCGTGCTGGCCGATCGCGGGCATTGCCTCGTCGCCAGCCCGTCCCTGGTTGCGGAGCACGGCCTGCCGCGCTCGCCGGACGATCTGAGCCGCTGGCCAGGCTTAAGCATGGCGATGGGCAAACAGGTTCACTCATGGTCGCTTAGCGGACCGAACGGCGCGAAGGTGGACGTACATTTCACCCCGCGGCTGATCGCTAGCGATATGCTGGCGCTGCGTGAAGCCGCCGTCGCGGGAGTGGGCGTGGTACAGCTACCGCTCCTGATGGTGCGGGAACAGCTGGCGAAAGGCGCGCTGGTGCGCGTGCTGGAGGACTGGGAGCCGAAGCGGGAAGTCATTCACGCGGTATACCCCTCGCGTCGCGGTCAACTGCCCGCAGTGCGAGCGCTGGTGGATTTTCTCCGCGAGGAGTATGCGCAGATGATTGAAGAGTGACGTTTCCGGGCAGGTAATCAGGCGAGGTGGAAAGCCAGAGAATAGCCCTGTTCATGCCAGTGCTGTAGCAATTCCTGCTGTCGGCGGGTGGGGGTAACCCCCGTCCAGACGAACAGCTGCTGGCCGGGAAACAGTTCAGGGCGCGGTGATTCCAGCGGCTCGGCGAGCACTGCAATATGCCAGCCCCGTTGAGAAAGCCGCCAGGCCTCAAGCCACAAACGCGTACGATCGTCGGTGTCCCAGCCCATCAGCAGCGCATCTTTGCCGGCTTTGCGGCGTGATTCGGACAGGCAGGAGGTGACAAACTCAATCAGCACGCCGTCGAGCAGGCTGCACATGATGCGGGCAGTGTTTTGGTCGAGGCTGAGACGTTGACGAACGGGAACAAAAACATGGTCGATCAGTGCATCACAGGGATGTTCACGACCTAATGCGCTGATTTTGGCGCGCAGCCGCGCCGGGCGAGCGGAGCGGAGTGCTGCCATCATCTCTTCCTGCAAGGCACTCCAGTCATCGTGCGTCGTGGTCTGACTTTCTTCAAGCAGCGCTTTGACTTTACCCACGGGCACGCCGCTTTTGATCCAGCGCTTTATCTCTTCGATACGCTGAATATCTTCTTCATCAAACTGTCGGTGGCCGCCTTCGCTACGCTGGGGCTTTAATAAGCCGTAGCGTCGCTGCCATGCGCGCAAGGTGACGGGATTGATACCGCATCGTTCGGCAACATCGCCTATGCTGTAAAAGCTCATACAATCCCTCATGCTATAACCAAACGTCCTGTATAAAAATAACGAATTCACCGCCATCTGTACAATTTATAATTTATTGTACAGTGCCGTTTGTACAGGTGTCATCGTGGATGATTACCTGCCGAGAAGAAGTAAGCGTAGAGGCGGTTAAGATGGTAATTAATTGATTTTTAATGACGAAAAAGAAGAACGCCCGCCTTCGGCCGGGACCTCAGGCGAAATAATTCATTACAGTTCGGTTTTTTTCTCTGGCCAGGTGATGGCCGGGATCCCATAGTGGCACGGCGCCGCAAATAAATGCCCCTGGAATTCGGTAATCCCAGCAGATTCAAGCCACATCCACTCTTCCGCCTTTTCGACGCCTACCGCAGACACGGCAATTTCAAGTGACGAACAACATTTGATGATGGCCTGAATAATGGCCTGACGTGGGCCACTTTTGTGAACATCCTGAATAAGGTCGCGGTTGATTTTAATTCTGTCGGGCTGGAACTGCGCCAGCAGCTGCAGGCCCGCGAATCCCGCGCCAAAATGATCGATAGCGACGCTTATCCCAGAACCCTTCAGCGTACGCACGGCCTGAGTGAAAGCATCAAATTGCGAAATGGCTTCACTTTCAGTGAATTCGACGATGATTTGCTCGGGAATGAGGCCATTGTC
This sequence comes from Kluyvera genomosp. 2, assembly GCF_036759865.1. Lineage (NCBI taxonomy): Bacteria > Pseudomonadati > Pseudomonadota > Gammaproteobacteria > Enterobacterales > Enterobacteriaceae > Kluyvera > Kluyvera genomosp. 2. The sequence goes on along the minus strand of NZ_JAPKIA010000001.1, from coordinate 269,443 downwards.
GGCAATCGCCTGCAGCAAAATGTTGACCGCATCCGGCACGTTAACCAGCGTCATCGGCAGCAGGTTAATCGACAGCGTCAGATCGCCAATACCGAGCGCAACGGCAAGCGCGAAGGCCGTTTTCTTACTGTGCAGGTCAGCCAGATAAAGGTCGTCGCCGTTGAGTGAGTCAAAGAAAACCGCGGGAGAACCGCCGGAGGGCGCACGGACCAGCGCTTCAAGCGAGACAACCTCCTGAGCAAGCGGGTCAATAATGGGCTGAAATGCAAAGCCGCATTGCGCTTCGCAGTGGATGACGGAAGCGTCGAGGATGTGGTCGCGTTCAGTGGTGATAAACGCACAGCTATCGGCGGGCGGGATCTCGAAATAATTTTCCTTTTCTACCGACTCGACAAACGTGCGAAAGAATTGCAACGCACGATCGTTATAGGTGAGCTGGTAGCGGGAAGTGCCTTTATTAAGAATGAGTTGCAGTACTTCTGTCCTGTCGTGTTCACGGAGATCGAGAAGCTCCATACCGACTTTGCCAAAGCGACGTGAAGGACCGTAATCGCAAAGTAGCTCGACGATGTTGTAGTGGCGGCGATCCTGGCAAATTGCGCGGTAGATGGGTTTTACCGTTTCTTCCGGACCTTCGAGGAGCTGAAAGAAATGCGTACCGTTGAACAGCAGGATGCCCGTGACGTCGGCATGACCATTTTTAAGATTCGCAGCGGCGACCATACTTTCGAGCGCTTTCACCGGCACGTCATCACAGAGATGGCTGCGGTAGATGATGGTAGTAAGCATGATTTTCCGGCGTAGGAGAGAAGGACCTTAACCCTAACAGATAGCAGCGTAATTAACACATTAAATTAACAAAAGTTTTACCACTCATGATTATCACGCTTACGTTATGCCAGAAGGAGAGGGGGGTAGCGTTTTTTCTCTTTCAAAATTAGTACAATAACAATGGTTAAAAAATGAAAATTAGCACGGTAAGTAATTGAAAGTATTGTATTAGCATTTTTAGCTAAATTTTAAAACATGTGTTTGTACAGATATTGTGTACAATTTTTATGACTTTGAGTGACGAAGCGTTTACTTTTTTACTGATTCGTACAGGAGCATCTCATGCAGCAGAATGGTTACATTTTTGATACGGCTGGTGCCATCGCACAGTATTTCAATAAGGCCAGCCTGCCTACACAGCAGGAGACACTAGGAGAGATTGTGGTCGAAATTTTGCACGATGGGCGAAACCTTAATCGTAAATCATTGTGCACGAAATTACTGAGTCGCCTTGAACAGGCGTCCTGCGCTGAGGAAAAAGGTCATTACAATGCGTTAATCGGTTTACTTTTCGAACGCTGAGCGCAGGTCACGCCAGAGGCGAGCAGCAGCATGCTGCGACTTCGTTTCTGGCTCAAGGGGTATAAGAGAGCGGTAATGTACAAAAATGACATTGAGAAACTCACGGATGAACTTATCGGGCAGGCAGTGCTGTTATTGCTTAAACGCAACGTTCCAGTGAACTCAATGGCGCTGCTCACTCAGCTTCGTGCGATGCAGGCGACTGAAACTGAACGGTCCCGACGTGATGTTTTCCCGTCGCTGATTGCCCGCATTGAAGCGGCGACGGGTAAGCAAACCAAATTAACGCAGGGCGAGCATAGGGAAAATGCCCGATGGAGATCGCGCGACGGCTCGAGACAACGAAAAAGGAAAGTTCACTAAAACCTTTACTTATCAACAGTGGTGAAAAGAATGAACACAGCAATGATTCAACAACCCGATATTTACAGCGCTTTATCCGATCATTCTCTGTCCGATTATTTTCGTCATGCTGGCGATGTGCTTGCTGAGGAAGCGGCTGTATTAGGTTCAGCCATCCGACATATTCTGATGAACGGTGAGCATATTAATAATAAGAATATTATTTTATCACTTGTACAACGGCTGGAGGTCACCGCTGACGTGGTACAGGCAGATGTTATAAGAAAGACGCTGGAGATTGTGGTTGGTCATACCATGGATGATATTTGATCGCGATGTCAGCGGGTTAATTCATCCGTACTCTAACCCAATACGCTATGGCGGTCGGTAGACGCTGACCAGCCTGGTAATTGCCGTTTGATTTTCAGTGGAAAATGAACAATGTGCTGCGACGACTATGTACGGACGGGGCATGCCGACCTTTGGCTTTCCGACAACTATCTCCGCTGTGGCCTGGAGAATATTCTGACAAAGGTGTCCTTTGGCGATAACGCAATCCGCTATGTATTTTTAACTGAACATGAATATGCCGAAGTTATTAATCATAATTATAACCTGAGAAAAAGCAGGATAATTCTGCTGACCGATGGTTCGCGTTTTGAATTTCTCGATGACCTGTCGGTGTATCAGTTTCCGATGAAATCAAGCGTTGAAGAACTGCATGAATTTATTCTGTCGGTTGTGAATCAAAAAGGGCGACGGGCTGCCCGTAAAAACAGGGTGTTGCTGACGCCACGGGAACGACGGCTGATTGATTTAATTAAGCAGGGTAAACGCATGGCGGATATGGGCGATCACCTGGATCTGCATATCAAAACGATCTATCAGACGCGCCGGGCGCTGATAAAAAAGATGGGATGCAGCGGCGCGGTGGATCTGCTGAAAAAACTGCGCAGCGAAGTCTTTAACAACTGGCTGATGGAGAGCCATTAGTCATTCAGGGACGGACTTCTCACCCCACCATGCCATGCAACAGGCGAAAAAAAGCCCGTACTTGCGTACGAGCTCTTCTTTAAATATGGCGGTGAGGCGGGGATTGACTCGCTTCGCTCGCCCTGCGGGCAGCCCGTTCACTGTGTTCACGGTCTGTCCAACTGGCTGCGCCGCTACTCGGCCCATCCCTGGGCCTCGCCCCTCCGGGGCCAGCGCATGCGCTGTTCAAAATTGCTCCCGGCAATTTTGTGTCGAACCCGGGTCCGGGGTTCTCACCCCGCCTGGTTGTGCAACAGGCGAAAAAAAAGCCCGTACTTGCGTACGAGCTCTTCTTTAAATATGGCGGTGAGGCGGGGATTCGAACCCCGGATACGTTGCCGTATACACACTTTCCAGGCGTGCTCCTTCAGCCACTCGGACACCTCACCATATTGTCTTCCCAGCGTCGCTGGGACGAGCGCTAATGTAGGGAAAAGGCTCTCCAGCGTCAATAAACTTTTTCGAAAAATCGCGCGTTTAGACAAACTTCAATCAAATTGCTTCTTAAACATTCATAAATCGTCTTTTTTGCGATCGCCGCCGCATTTCCCGGGACAGCCTGGCGAAATTTGTTATTCTGTAAAATCACAAAAATAATCAAAAACCGCGTCCGATCGCACAAATACGGGCGCCCTGAGCTGGAGTCACTATGGAGATCATCTTTTATCACCCGACGTTTGATACCCCTTATTGGATTGCCGAACTGAGCAAAAAGCTGCCCGGTGCCAATATTCGTGCCTGGGTGCGCGGGGACAATGCGCCGGCTGACTATGCGCTGGTGTGGCATCCGCCGGTTGAGATGTTACAGGGCAGAACGCTGAAGGCGGTTTTTGCGCTGGGGGCGGGCGTTGACTCGATTCTCAGCAAGCTAAAGGCACATCCGGAGATGTTGCCATTGTCGATCCCCCTGTTCCGCCTTGAAGATACCGGCATGGGTATTCAGATGCAGGAATATGCGGTCAGCCAGGTGTTGCACTGGTTCCGTCGTTTTGATGATTATCAGGCGCAGCAGCGAGAATCTCTCTGGCAGCCGCTGGAGGACTATACCCACGATGCATTCACCGTTGGCATTATGGGCGCGGGGGTTCTTGGCTCAAAGGTCGCGGAAAGCCTGCTGGCGTGGGGTTTCCCGGTACGGGTCTGGAGCCGCAGCCGCAAAGCGTGGCCGCAGGTCACCAGTTTTGCCGGCGAAGGCGAACTGAGTGCGTTCCTCAGCGGTACCCGCGTCCTGATCAACCTGCTGCCGAATACCGCGGAAACCGCTGGCATTATTAAGGCACCGCTGCTTGCGCAGCTTCAGGACAATAGCTACGTGCTTAATCTGGCGCGCGGCGTTCACGTGGTTGAAGACGATCTGTTGGCGGCGCTGGACAGCGGTAAACTCAAAGCGGCGATGCTTGACGTGTTCAGCCGTGAACCGTTGCCGGCTGAAAGTCCGCTGTGGCGTCATCCGCGCGTCACCATGACGCCGCACGTGGCGGCCGTCACCCGTCCGCAGGAAGCCATCGCCTATATTGCCCGCACCATCACGCAGCTGGAGCGCGGTGAAACGCCAGGCGGGCAGGTCGACCGAGTTCGCGGCTATTGAGCCAGGCGTTATAAACGCACGCCATTCCTGCTATCCTTGGTTTATCACGAGAGAGGAGAAAGTGATGTATCCTGTTGACTTACATATGCATACTGTTGCGAGCACGCACGCTTACAGTACCTTGCATGACTATATTGCCGAGGCGAAACGTAAAGGGATTAAGCTCTTCGCCATCACCGATCATGGCCCGGACATGGCCGATGCGCCCCACTATTGGCACTTCGTGAATATGCGTATCTGGCCGCGCGTTGTCGATGGTGTGGGTATCCTGCGCGGTATTGAATCCAATATTAAAAATATTGCGGGTGAGATTGATTGCACCGGGCCGATGCTGACGTCGCTGGACTTTATTATCGCCGGGTTCCATGAGCCGGTTTTCGCGCCGCAGGACAAAGAGACCCATACTCAGGCGATGATCGCGGCGATGGCGAGCGGTAATGTGCATATGATTTCACACCCGGGAAACCCTAAATTCCCGGTGGATATTCCCGCCATCGCGGCGGCGGCGGCGAAATATCATGTGGCGCTGGAAATCAACAACTCATCGTTTGTCAGCTCGCGCGTCGGCAGTGAACATAACTGTCGGGCTATTGCCGCAGCGGTTCGGGATGCGGGGGGCTGGCTGGCCCTGGGCTCGGACTCGCACACCGCGTTCACGCTTGGTGAGTTTACCGAATGCCAGAAGATCCTTGATGCGGTTGATTTCCCGCAGGAGCGGATCCTGAACGTCACGCCGCGACGTTTTCTGAATTTCCTTGAGTCGCGCGGGATGCCGCCGATTCCTGAATTTGCTGAATTTTAACGACTAACTGGAATAATTGAATGAACGAGTTTTCTATCCTCTGCCGCGCGCTGGGTTCTCTGTACTACCGTCAGCCGCAGGATCCGCTGCTGGTGCCGCTGTTTACCCTGATTCGGGAAGGCAAGCTGGCGGCAAGCTGGCCGCTGGAGCAGGATGAACTGCTGGCTCGTCTGCAAAAAAGCTGCGATATCCAGCAGATTGCTGCCGACTATAACGCGCTGTTTGTGGGTGAAGAGTGCCGCGTGCCGCCGGTGCGCAGCGCCTGGGTAGAAGGGGCGAGCGAAGCGGAAGTGCGTGCGTTCCTCAGCGGTCAAGGTATGCCGCTGGGGGAGAGCCCGGCGGATCAGATGGGGACGCTGCTGCTGGCGGCTTCATGGCTGGAAGACAACGTTGAAGATGATAATGAGGCGCTGGAAACCCTGTTTGCCGACTATCTGTTACCGTGGTTTGAAACGTTCCTCGGGAAGGTCGAAGCTCATGCCACGACCGCCTTCTGGCGTACGATGGCACCGCTGACCCGCGAAGCGATTGCGGCCATGTGGGATGAGCTGCAGGAAGAAGCTGAAGAGTGATTTAAGTCACGCTTTTGGTGAAAATGAAATGTATATGATGAACATAATGTGCTCGTGATCTCATCATAACGGCGGGCATCTGCTAAGATGCTCGCCATGAACGTTATCTTAGCTATCGCAATCACAACAGGCATTCTCTCCGGTATCTGGGGATGGGTGGCCGTGTCTCTCGGACTCTTGAGCTGGGCCGGTTTTCTTGGCTGTACGGCCTATTTCGCCTGTCCGCAGGGCGGGCTGAAAGGGCTGGCTATTTCCACCTGCACGACCATGAGCGGGGTTGTCTGGGCGCTGGTGATTATCTACGGCAGCGCATTAGCGCCGCATCTGGAGATTGTCGGCTACATGATGACTGGCGTCGTGGCATTTCTGATGTGCATTCAGTCTAAGCAACTGCTGTTGTCATTTGTCCCCGGCACGTTTATTGGCGCTTGCGCTACGTTCGCAGGACAGGGCGACTGGCGCGCGGTTGTGCCGTCGCTGCTGGTGGGGTTGTTGTTTGGCTATGCCATGAAAAACAGCGGCCTATGGCTGGCGAATCGTAAGGCGGAACGTAAGCAAACGGAAGAATCGGCGCTATAACGGTTCAGACATGACGAAGACAAAACGGCGGCGGGGGAATACCCTGGCCGCCGTTTTTTTGTCACGCGATCTTAATGTTTGAAGTTATCGTTAGCCCAGGAAACGGCCTGTGTGCGGTTTTTGACGGCTATTTTCTTAAATAAATGATAGAGATGCGTTTTAACGGTACTCTCACTAATAAAGAGCGCACGGGCGATCTCAAGATTGGAGGCACCGATCCGCAGCTTGTTCAGGATCTCTTTCTCGCGATAGGTGAGAATAGTACTTTCCGAATTATCATAGCGATAGTTACCGGAATGCATAATAAGATAGCTTGCTAATTTACGTGAAAAGTAGCATTCGCCTTCCATCACCTTTTGCAGCCCTTTGACCAGAAAGTGTTCTTCATCATGTTCATAGAATATGCCGCTGATGTGCGGCCATGCCTCGATGTCGGGATAGGAGTACTCTTCTGGCGTGTTGAACAGCAATAATTTTGCACCGTTGTTCAATTTGCACAGCGCTTCCTGCCAGGCCTTCATTAACCGTCTATCGGTATCCATCATATCGAAAAGGATAATGCCCGGGTCTAAATTATCAATGTTAACTAGATGAATATTAACAATTTTAATTTCCATCCTGAGTAACTTTTTCAAATTCTGCGACAGGGCACAAGACTGTAATGAAGGCCTTGTGACTAAGGAGAGAGTCTGGTTTGTCGAGGTAAGCTCTTTTGCCATGATGAGTCCCCAATATAAATTATGCAGCAGGCAAATATTATCAAATCATCTATTTAAGCACTGCTGAAATGTGGTTGCTGTATGGATGAAGTGTTTCAAATAAGAGAATTAAAACTAAAGTTTCTTAATTTAAAATTTAGACGCTGATAAACCTAAATCAAGAAATAATCATGAAACATAATGTAAAAATAAATTACAAAATGTAAATAAGGCCGATTTATTAAGTTTTTAACCTGCATTCTTAATGATCATACATATTGCGCCTTTATATTTTATTTTGTTATTATTCAATATGATATCGGCTGATTTATTTTAAGTAATATGATCGCATCAGACAATTTGTGTGATGATTGCGTGTGACCTTAAGCACTTTTCAAACTTTTGTTGAATCGTCTTCTTTATAACGTGTTGTTTTCCGTGTGCGTTATTCGGTTAGCCTCTCTGGGGATTTATTAATACTAAAGGTTGACTTTTTGAAAATAAATCAACCTTTGTTATGAGATCGCCACGCCAAACTGGTATGCATACTCATCCATATAGCATCGAGTCACTCAGTATTATCGGTGTGGTAAACATAATGCAGCTTTCCTTCGATATTTCTAACATGGCGGGGTGGTTTGTTTTCAAAAGTATGATGAGCTAACCGAATACAGATAAATGGGATGCGGTCTGCACTACGGGTTTTATTTAAATTCGTGGCGAGGATTATTATACCATCAAATACTGTGCGTAATCTTTTTTCAGATTGTGCCGGGCAGCTATCAACTTATTTTTGGCCATTATTTTCTTCTTTCGACATTCTCTGCGATAACGGATTGAAAAAAAGACCATTATCTGCAGATTGGCTTTTATCTATATCGTCAGAATGCTAGGTCATTTATCAATGGGTGTCGTGATTATCACCAGTTCTATTTTGTTTATATTGCAAAATAATCGATTGTTACGGCAATAGCATACAGCAACTTATAACGTGTGAAAGGGTTCATCATGAAAATGAAGCAACTCGCCATCATTATGGCGCTCACCGTTTTATACCCTGCGACGACTATATATGCCGTAGCTGCAGGTGAGAATGGTAATAACGACAACCGCGGTCAAAATTCAAATAACCGGGGGAATGGCAACGACAACGGAAATGGCGGAAACGGTCAGGATAACGGTCAGGGCGGAGGCGGCAATAGCGGCAGCGACCATGGAGGCGGCGGCAACGGAGGCGGCGGCAACGGCGGTGGTGGCGACCATGGAGGCGGTGGCAACGGAGGCGGCGGTAACGGCGGTGGTGGCGACCATGGAGGCGGCGGCAACGGCGGCGGTGGTAACGGCGGTGGCGGCAATGGAGGCGGCGGCAACGGCGGCGGTGGCAACGGAGGCGGCGGCAACGGCGGTGGTGGCAATGGAGGCGGCGGTAACGGCGGCGGCGGCAATGGAGGCGGCGGCAATGGAGGCGGCGGCAACGGAGGCGGTGGCAACGGAGGCGGTGGCAACGGAGGCGGCGGTAACGGCGGCGGCGGCAATGGAGGCGGCGGCAATGGAGGCGGTGGCAACGGAGGCGGTGGCAACGGAGGCGGTGGCAACGGAGGCGGCGGCAATGGAGGCGGCGGTAACGGCGGTGGTGGCGACCATGGCGGCGGCAACGGCGGTGGTGGCAACGGAGGCGGTGGTAACGGCGGTGGTGGCGACCATGGCGGCGGCAACGGAGGCGGTGGTAACGGCGGTGGCGGCAATGGAGGCGGCGATAACGGCGGTGGTGGCCAAGGCAGCGGCGGTGGCGATCACGGCGGTATGGGTGGTGGCCAGGGCGGCAGCGACGGTGGCGATCACGGTGGTATGGGTGGTGGCCAGGGCGGCAGCGGCGGCGATCACGGCGGTATGGGTGGTGGCCAGGGCGGCAGCGGCGGCGATCACGGCGGTATGGGTGGTGGCCAGGGCGGCAGCGGTGGCGATCACGGCGGTATGGGCGGTAATGGCGGCGGTCAGGGTCATAACCCGTTCGGTGGTCATGATAACCACGGTGGCAACGGCGGCGGCAACCAGGGCGGTGGTGATAACCACGGCGGTATGGGCGGCGGTCAGGGTCATAACCCGTTTGGCGGCCATGGTAATCACGGTGGCAACGGCGGCGGTGGCAACCAGGGCGGCGGTGAG